>JAEZCD010000017.1 GCA_023430145.1 Pseudomonadota bacterium | reverse complement strand
ATCGCCGTGACCGCCGACGGCCGCTTCGTGCTCGCCTGCGGCGGCCGCCGGGCCGGGCCCCGTACCAGCCTGCTGTGGGTGCTCGAGGCCGGCTCGCTGGCCGAGCGAGGCCGCGTCGCCGGCGTCGGCGACGAGGCCTATCTCCTTGCGACCTTTGAGCTTTAATGGTCGGAAAAATATTGCGCGGCCGACCGCGCCGGCTCTTGCATAATGCGGCAAAGCTGCGAAACTGAATTCATAATTCACATCACGCCCCGAGAGCGTGAAGCGTCTTCAGGGAGAGAAACGATGCCAGTATCGCGCCGCCGGCTACTCATCGCGGCCTCCGCCGTATCGCTCGCCTTCGGCACGGGCAGCGCCTTCGCGCAGTCCGATTGGAAGCCGACGCGCGACGTCGAGTTCGTGATCCCCTTCGCCGTCGGCGGCGGTGCCGACCTGCTCGCGCGTGTCGTCGGCAAGGTCATCGTCGAGGAGAAGCTGATCCCGACTAACCTCGTCCTCAACAACCGGCCGGGCGGCGGCGGCGCCGTCGGCGTCGGCTACGTGGCGGCGAGCAAGCGCCAGGACCCGCATACGATCATCCTCGTCAACGGCTCGACCCAGATCACGCCCATCCTGACGCCGCAGGCGAAGACGCTGTCGGAAGTGCAGCCGGTCATGAACCTCATGCTCGACGACTTCGTCGTCTTCGTGAAGGGCGACTCCAAGTACAAGACGCTGCAAGATCTCGTCGCCGACGTGAAGGCCAAGCCCGACAAGAGCATCAACTTCGCCACCGGGGGCACCACCGACGTGATGGCGATCACGGTCTTCTCCAAGGCGCTCGGCAAGCAGATCAACCCGGTCAACTTCAACTCGGGCGGCGAGGCGCTGACGGCGTTGCTCGGCGGCCATGTCGACGGCGTGCTCGGCAATCCGCTCGAGTTCATGGGCCATCTGCAGTCCGGCGCGGTGCGTGCTCTCGGCGTCTTCCGCGACGACCGCTTCACGGCGCTGCCGAACGTGCCGACGGTCAAGGAGAGCGGCGTCGACGCGCCGAACTTCCAGATGTGGCGTGGCGTCGCGGTGCCCAAGGATACCGACCCGGCGGCCGTGAAGTATTGGGAAGGCGTGATGCAGAAGGTCGCGGCCTCGCCCGCCTTCAAGAAGTACATCGCCGACAACGTCGCCAGCGAGGCACCGATAGTCGGCAAGGACTTCGAGAAGTTCCTCGCGGACCAGGAGAAGCTCTACCGCGACCTGCTCGGCAAGCCGGCGTCGTAAGCCGCCATGCGGGCGAAGCCGATCACGGGCGATACGGTCTTCGCCTGTCTGTTCGGGGCGGTCGGCCTGTTCTGGGCCGTCCGCTCGTTCGACCTGCCGCTGTGGAGCGGCTTCGCCCCGGATTCCGGCTTCCTGCCGCTCGTCTTCGGCGGCATCCTGTTCGCGCTGTCGGCGGCCGTGGCGGTGATGACCGTCGTCGCCCCCGACCCGGCCGACGGCCGCGAGCCGTTGCGGAAGTCGCTGCTGATCCTGCTCGCGCTGACTGTCGCCGTCGTCGCGGCCGGCTACGTCGGCTTCGCCGCGCCGCTGTTCCTGATGATGCTGTTCCTCTACGCCTATGTCGAAGAGCTGCCCTTGATCCGGTCGGCTCTCGTCTCGGCGGCGACGACCGCGGTGCTCGCCCTCGTCTTCGAGCACTGGCTCGCGGTGCCCATCCCGCTCTGGCCCTGGGAATCGTGAGATGGGCTCATCCCTCGACCTGTTGGGTGGCTTCCTCACCGCGCTGACGCCCTTCAACCTCCTGATGTGCTTCCTCGGCGTGTTCCTCGGCCAGCTGGTCGGGGTGCTTCCGGGCATCGGGCCGTCGGCCGCCATCGCACTGCTGCTGCCCCTGACCTTCGGCGGCGACCCGGTGGCGTCGATGATCATGTTCGCCGGCATCTACTACGGCGCCCAATACGGCGGCACGCTCACCTCGGTGCTGATCAGCGTTCCGGGCGAGTCCTCGACCGTGATGACGAGCATCGACGGCTACCAGATGGCCATCAGGGGCCGGGCCGGCACGGCGCTCGGCGTCGCCGCGATCGGCTCCTTCGTCGCCGGCACGGTCGGCACGCTCGGCCTCACCCTGCTCGCGCCGCCGTTGGCGCGGGCAGCGCTCGCCTTCGGACCGCCTGAATACTTCTCGCTCGTCGTTCTCGGCCTCACCGCCCTCGCAGCCGTCAGCGGCGGCTCGGTCGTGAAGGGGCTCGCCGCCGGCGTCGCCGGCCTCACTTTGGCGACGATCGGCATCGACCCGCAGAGCGGCATCTCGCGCTTCGACTTCGGCGCCGTCTGGCTGCTCGACGGCATCGAGTTCATCGTCCTCACCGTCGCCCTGTTCGGGGTCGGCGAGGTGCTCGCCGGCTGCTCGACAGCGACCGCCCGCCCGGTCGCCGAAGTGAAAAACGTGCTGCCGACCCGGGCCGACCTCGAGCGCAGCACGATGCCGGTCGTGCGCGGATCGATCATCGGCTTCCTCGTCGGCGTGCTGCCGGGCACCGGCGCGACGATCGCGAGCTTCATCTCCTACATCGTCGAGAAGAAGGTCTCGAAACATCCGGAGGAGTTCGGCAAGGGCGCCATCGAGGGCGTCGCCGGGCCGGAGGCCTCCAACAACGCCGCCGCCGCCGGTGCCATGGTGCCGATGCTGGCGCTCGGCGTGCCCGGATCCGGCACGACGGCCATCCTGCTCGGCGCGCTCGTCATGTTCGGCCTCAGGCCGGGTCCGGAGCTGTTCACTCAGAACGCCACCCTCGTCTGGGCGGTCATCGCCAGCATGTATATCGGCAACGTGCTTCTGCTGGTCATGAACCTGCCGCTCGCCGGCCTGTTCGCACAGCTCCTCAAGGTGCCGTACAAGTGGCTCTATCCGCCGATCCTGGCGGTCTGCATCGTCGGCGTCTTCTCCCAGTCGAACAGCCTCGAGGACTGCTGGTTGCTGGTCGGCTTCGGCGCGCTCGGCTGGGCGATGAAGCGTTTCGACTGGCCGGCGGCGCCGATGGTGCTCGGCCTCGTTCTCGGGCCGATCTTCGAGAGCTCGCTGCGTCAGTCGATGACGATGTCGCACGGCGCCGCCGAGATCTTCGTCACCCGGCCGATTTCGGTGACGCTGCTGCTCTGCGCCACCCTGTTCGTGCTCGTGCCGCTGATCGCAGCGCGGGCCGGCCGCCGCACGGCGGCCGCCTGAAGGAAGGATATCGCGTGGACTCGGCCATCAAGCGCCGCATCGGCATCGATCTGAACCGGCGCATGAAGCTCGCGCCCGGCCTCGACATGGCCGCCCGGCACGGCATCCGCTTCCTCGACATCTGCCTCGATCCCGACCCCGACCTGCTGGACGCGCGCCACCCGCGCGTCGCCGAGCTGCGCGACCGGCTCGCCGCCTCCGGCGTGACGCTCGGGCTGCATACGCTCTCCTCGATGAACGTCGCCGAGGACTGCCCGTTTCTCGCCGAGGCCGCTGACGCCTATCTCGCCGCCTACATCAAGGCCGCGCGCGCGCTCGGTGCCGGCTGGGTGATCGTGCATGGCGGCTATCACTTCACCGCCGACAAGCGCGAGCGGATGGAGGTCGCGGTCGCCCGGCTCGAAAGGGCCGCGAAGGTCGCCGAATCCGAGGGCATGACGCTGCTGCTCGAGAACATGAACCCCGAGCCGGCCGACGCGGAGGTGAAATACCTCGTGCACGACGTCGACGAGGCGGACTTCTATTTCTCCCGGCTGACCTCGCCGGCCATCAAATGGGCCTTCACCTCCAACCACGCGCACATGCTGCCCTACGGCGTGAGTGGCTTCCTCGACCGCATGCGCGCTCTCGGCGTCGACGTCGACCGGATCGGAGAGGTGCGGCTCGCCGACAATCGCGGCAAGGTCGAGGAGCACCTCTATCCCGGCACCGGAAACATGGACTTCGCCGGCCTGTTCGAGACGCTGGAGCGCCGCGGCTATCGCGGCCACTACATGCAGGACTATACCACGGTCGACGACATGATCTCCGGCCGTGAAATTGTCGCCCACCTGGCGGAAAATGCGCTCGCCGGTGCTAGTATGGATAATCGGCGCTGAGCTTCCGGGCCTGCCGGCACCGCCGGCGGGAGCCGCCGCAAGCCCGCCTGCGCCGAATGCAGCTCGTCGACAAGACCAAGAACTCGGGACACCGCCTTTGAAACCGCTGAAAATCATGATCTTCGGAGCGTCCTACGGTTCGCTCCTCGGTACCAAGCTCGCAATGGGCGGGCACCACGCGACGCTCGTATGCCTCCCCAACGAGGCCGAGATCATCAATGCCGAGGGAACCGTCGTCCGGCTCCCCGTGCGCGGCAAAGCCGGTCCGCTGCAGGTCGAGGTCCGCTCCAAGGATCTCCCGGGCTCGGTGACCGCCAAGACCACCGGCGACGCCGATCCGGCGGATTACGACCTGATCGGCCTCGCCATGCAGGAGCCGCAGTACCGCTCGCCCGGCGTGCGCGAGCTGCTCGACGCCACGGCGCGCTCCGGCAAGCCCTGCATGTCGATCATGAACATGCCGCCGCTGCCCTATCTCGCGCGGCTGCCCGGGCTCGACACGAGCCTCGTCCGCAACGCCTTCACCGATCCGACCGTCTGGGACAGCTTCGACCCGGCCAACATGACGCTGTGCAGCCCCGATCCGCAGGCCTTCCGGCCGCCGGACGAGCCGCTCAACGTGCTGCAGGTGACGCTGCCGACCAACTTCAAGGTCGCCCGCTTCGTCTCCGACGAGGCCACCGCCATGCTGCGCGGGCTGCAGGCGGACATCGAGAAGGTCCGCTACGATGTCGGCGACGGCCCGATCGACCTGCCGGTGAAGCTCAAGGTGCACGAGTCGATCTTCGTGCCGCTGGCCAAGTGGGCGATGCTGCTGACCGGCAATTATCGCTGCGTGACGCCGACCGGCGCCCGCTCGATCCGCGATGCGGTCTATAGCGATCTCGACGCCTCGCGCGCCGTCTATGCCTGGGTGCAGGACGTCTGCGTGAAGCTCGGCGCGGCGCGCGAGGACATGGTGCCGTTCGAGAAATACGCCAACGCCGCCGACGGCTTGGTTCGCCCGTCCTCGGCCGCCCGGGCGCTCTATGCCGGCGCGCCGAACATCGAGCGCGTCGACCGGCTCGTGCAATCGATCGCCAAATCGCTCGGCATGCGCAACCAGGGCGTCGACGAGACGGTGGCGCTGGTCGACGCGCAGCTCGAGCACAACCGCCGCAAGGCGGCGTAGAGTATCTCGCCCGCTCGCCGGTCAGGGCGAGCG
>JAEZCD010000381.1 GCA_023430145.1 Pseudomonadota bacterium | reverse complement strand
GAATTGAACCGCGTCTACCGCGCCGATCTCGCCATCTGTGCCGATATGCGCAGCTTCGCCCACGCGCTGGGCGCCATTGCCGACCTCCCCCGCTTCGACACCGGCGCCCAGGCGCACGCCGAATGGCTCGACTGGTCCGATCCGAAGCCGCGCGAGGACGTCGCGCTCGACCTTGGCCCGTGCGTCGCGGAGATGCGCGACAAGCTCCCCGCCGACACAATGATCTGCAACGGCGCAGGCAATTTCTCCGCCTGGTGGCACCGCTATTGGCGCTATGCCGGGCCGTGCTCGCAGCTTGCCCCGACCTGCGGCGCGATGGGCTACGGCGTCCCCGCCGCAGTCGCCGCGGCGCTGCGCAACCCCGGCCGCATGGTCGTTGCAACCGCCGGCGACGGCGATTTCCTGATGAACGGCCAGGAACTTGCAACCGCCGTCCAGCACGGCGCGGACCTGCTCGTGATCCTCGTCGACAATGGCGGCTACGGCACGATCCGCATGCATCAGGAGCGCGAATATCCCGAGCGGGTGATCGGCACCGACCTCGTCAATCCGGACTTTCCCGCCTTCGCCGAAGCGCTCGGCGCGCATGGCGAGCTGGTCGAGCGGACGGAGGATCTTCTGTCCGCCTTCGAGCGGGCCCGCGCCTCCGGCAAGGCGGCGCTGATCGAGCTGCGAACCGATCCCGAGCAGGTGTCGACGCGCACCACCATCACCGCGCTGCGCAACGCGGCGAAGAAGCGAAGCTGAGGGAGCAAGACGGGTGGATCTGATACGCAACGAGTTCAAGCACGCCATCCGCGGCGGCAGGCAGCAGATCGGCCTCTGGTGCAGCCTCGCCAGCAACCTCGCCGTCGAGGTGGTGGCCGGCTCCGGCTACGACTGGCTGCTGCTCGACACCGAGCATTCGCCGAACGAATTGCCGATGGTCTACACGCAGCTGCAGGCGGCGATGGAGAATCCCGTGCAGCCGATCGTCCGCGTTCCCTGGAACGACATGGTGACGATCAAGCGCTATCTCGACGTCGGCGTGCAGTCGCTGCTGATCCCGACGGTGGAGACCGCCGAGGAGGCGGCCTACGCGGTCGCCGCCACCCGCTATCCGCCGCACGGGGTGCGCGGTTTTGCGGCCGGCTCGCGTTCCTCGCGTTTCGGACGGATCAAGGACTATCACACGCGCGCCCACGAGGAGATCTGCGTCCTCGTGCAGATCGAGACGCGCAAGGGCATGGACAATCTCGAGCCGATCGCGCGCACCGAGGGGATCGACGGCGTCTTCATCGGCCCCGGCGACCTGTCCTCGGCGCTCGGCCATCTCGGCGACCAGGGGAACGCCACCATGCAGGCGATCATCGAGGACGCCATCCGCCGCATCGCCGCCTGCGGAACCGCGCCCGGCATCCTGACGCCCGACGAGCGCCTGGCGAAGGCCTACATCGCCGCCGGCTCGCTGTTCACCGCCGTCGGCTCCGACATCGGCATTCTGGCGCGCGGCTCGGAGGCCTTGCGGGCGCGGTTCAGGGGCTGATCCGGCGCCGGCTTCGCTGTTTCGGCGTTTCGCCGGCGGGCGCCTCAGGCCGCCCGGGCCGGCTCGCCGTCGGCCTCGAGCTCCTCCACCTCGTCGTCGGTGAAGACGCGGCTCCGGGTGAGAAAGCGGACGCCGCGCGGCGCCTCGACCGAGAAGCCGGAGCCGCGGCCCGGAACGACGTCGACCGTCAGCTGCGTGTGCCGCCAGTATTCGAACTGCGCGGCGCCGATGTAGAACGGCGTTCCGGCCACCTCGCCGAGCAGCACGTCCTGCGCGCCGACCCGGAACTCGCCGCGCGGATAGCACATCGGCGCCGAGCCGTCGCAGCAGCCGCCCGACTGATGGAACAGCAGCGGCCCGTGCTCGGCGACGAGACTTTCGACGACCTTCGCCGCGGCCTCGGTGATCTCTACGCGGGCGACCATTCTTTTTCTCCCTTCTCTTCCCTCTCCCAGGGGGAGAGGGTGCCCGCGGAGCGGGCGGGTGAGGGGCTACGGAGCATCAGGAGGAGCGCCGTAACCCCTCATCCGGCCGCTTCGCGGCCACCTTCTCCCTCTGGGAGAAGGAAGAAAAGAGCCGGACGAGCCGGCCCTTCTCTCTCATTAATCAGAAGAATCCCAGCGGCTTGTTCGAGTAGCTGACGAGCACGTTCTTGGTCTGCTGGTAGTGATCGAGCATCATCTTGTGCGTCTCGCGGCCGATGCCCGACTGCTTGTACCCGCCGAAGGCCGCGTGCGCCGGATAGGCGTGGTAGCAGTTGGTCCACACGCGGCCCGCCTGGATGCCGCGGCCCATCCGGTAGGCGCGGTTGCCGTCGCGCGTCCAGACGCCGGCGCCGAGCCCGTAGAGCGTGTCGTTGGCGATCTTCAGCGCCTCCTCCTCGTCCTTGAACTTGGCGACCGAGACGACGGGGCCGAAAATCTCCTCCTGGAAGACCCGCATCCGGTTATTGCCTTCGAAGATCGTCGGCTCGACGTAGTAGCCCTGAGAAAGCTCGCCGCCGAGGTCGGCCCGCTTGCCGCCGGTCAGCACTTTGGCGCCTTCCTGCTTGCCGATGTCGAGATAGGAGAGAATCTTCTCGAGCTGGTCGTTGGAAGCCTGCGCGCCGATCATGGTCGAGGGATCGAGCGGGTGGCCCTGCACGATCTTCTTGGTGCGCGCGACCGCGGCCTCCATGAACCTGTCGTAGATCGACTCCTGCACCAGCGCCCGGCTCGGGCAGGTGCAGACCTCGCCCTGGTTGAGGGCGAACATGGCGAAGCCCTCGAGCGCCTTGTCGAAGAAGTCGTCGTCCGCGGCGGCGACGTCGGCGAAGAAGATGTTGGGCGACTTGCCGCCGAGCTCGAGCGTCACCGGGATGAGGTTCTCGGAGGCGTACTGCATGATGAGCCGGCCGGTCGTCGTCTCGCCCGTGAAGGCGATCTTGGCGATCCGCTTGCTCTGGGCGAGCGGCTTGCCGGCCTCGAAGCCGAAACCGTTGACGACGTTGACGACGCCGGGCGGCAGGATGTCGGCGATCAGCTCCATGACGACGAGAATGCCGAGCGGCGTCTGCTCGGCCGGCTTCAGGATCACGCAGTTGCCGGCCGCGAGCGCGGGGGCGAGCTTCCAGGTCGCCATCAGGATCGGGAAGTTCCAGGGGATGATCTGGCCGACGACGCCGAGCGGCTCGTGATAGTGGTAGGCGACGGTGTCGTCGTCGATCTGCGAGAGGCTGCCCTCCTGGGCGCGCAGCGCGCCGGCGAAATAGCGCCAGTGGTCGATCACCAGCGGCAGATCGGCATGCGTCGTCTCGCGGATCGGCTTGCCGTTGTCGAGCGTCTCGACGAGCGCGAGCAGTTCCAGATTGGCCTCGAGCTTGTCGGCGACGCGGTTCAACAAGAGCGCCCGCTCGGCCGCCGAAGTCCTCCCCCAGGCGTCCTTGGCCTTGTGCGCGGCGTCGAGCGCCAGCTCGATGTCGGCCGCCGACGAGCGCGGGATCTCGCAGAGCTTCGTGCCGGTGACCGGGCTCGGATTGTCGAAATAGCGGCCTTCCACCGGGGCGACCCAGTTGCCGCCGATGAAGTTGTCGTAGCGGTCGCGGATCAGAACATGCTTGGCGACTTTCGCCAGCGCTTCCTGGAACATGGGCTTCCTCCTGGTTTCGGCGCCGCTTCTCGGCGTCTCGACCGGCTGCCGCGGAGGAATTCTTCTGCCTCCGTCGCTGCCGGAGCTGTTCTCGCCCGCATTCGCGGCGGGTTCCTGCGTTTGGCCCGAGAGCGTGCTTGCGTGTGGCTTCCCGGCCCGCGAAGACTGCGCCCGGCACCGGGGCGCGTCAACGCGAACCGAGGTCGCACGACGAAGGTCGAATGAGGGGTGTCGCGACGGTCGTGTCGCGCACGGGCGGGCGCCCCCGGTGCCTCGTGCGGCCCGGGGGCGGCGCTCGCCCGGCGGCTAGATTCCGTGCGCCGCCAGCCAGCGCTGCACGGCGCCGTTGTGAACGTTGCAGGGCGAGTTGCCGGTCGCGCCATAGTCGGCGAACAGCTCGCCGGGGCAGGAGGTCGCGCGCGGCACGCATTTGTGCGGGATGATGTTCGACGTCCGGATCCCGTACTCGGACTTCAGCCAGCGGATCAGCGCCAGCGAAGCTTCCTCCTGTGCCGCGGTGATCCGATCGCCCGGCGCGGCCGAATGCTCGATGCCGATCGACGAGGGGTTTTTACTGTTGCCGTGATTGCATCTGCGGTCGTCGCGGACCATCTGCACGATCCTACCATCGCGGCCGACGATGTAGTGGCAGGCGACGGTCCGCGGGTTGTTCAGGAAGTAATCGATCGTGCTCTGGATACTGCGTGTCGTCGTGTAATGCAGCACGATGTACTGAATCGGCACGCCGTTGCGGCTGAACTGGTAGGGGGAGGCGATGTACTCGACCGTCGGCTTGGTCGCCGCCGCGGCGAATGCCATCTCCACGTCGTCGAGCATGCCGTCGCAGCAGGGTGCCTCCTCTCCAGCGGCGGCCTCGCCGATGAGTGCCGATGCCGCCGCCGCGCCGGCCGCTTGGCCGAGCAACGCCACCGCTTCGGCGAGCAGCTGCTCGACCTTCCCGACATAGCCCTTGTCGGTGGACCAGGTCGGCCCGATGAAGGCGATGAAGTCGCCCGGATCGGCAGCGTGCTCTCGCCAGCCCGCATAGGGCTTGCGCTCCAGGAACGCCCAATAGCCCTCGACGAACTTGCCCGGTGAGGCGAAGCTGCAGAAGTACGCCTTCTCCGTGGGAGCCTTGTAGAGCACCCGCTTGGCGTAGGGCTTCATCTCGGGGCGCCACTTCATGCCGGCGAAGTTCCTGTGCTCCCTGGCGAGCCCGGAATTGCCACGTTCGCTTTCGAGCATCCATTGCGCGACGGTGACCGGCTTCAGGCCCTCGAATTCGGTCGGCATCGAGCGGTATGCATCGACGAGCTCGAGGAAGGCGTCGGAATAGCGTGCCATCTGCGTCTCCAAAGCCGGCAGCGCCGCGATTCCCCCATTTGCGGCAACTATGGAGCGCATATTCTAGATGTGAACACGTAAAAAGCGCAATACCCGCGCCGAACCAGCAGGGCCACAAACGAAAACCGGGAGAGGTGTCGCTCTCCCGGTCCATCCGATGCCGCTTAACTGATCGAGCCTCCGCACGGCCCTCCGCGCGGAGAGGACGATCCCTCAGCTGCCGCCCGCCTTCTTGACGAAGCGGTCGTCAAACGTTTTCGCCGTGTCCACCTTGGCGCCCGCTATCTCCTTGTCGGCCGAGAGCAGCTCGAGCGCCGCCTTCATCCCGTCCGGGGTGATGATGCCGGTCTTGGAATAGGTCGGCAGCGAGTTCTTCAGAGCGGCGATGTAGAGTGCCTTGTCGCCGAGATGGTATTCCTCCGGCACGACGGCGGCGATTTCTTCCGGCGTCGCAGTCTCGATCCACTTCAGCGCCTTGTAGAGGCCGTTCACCACGGCCTGCGCGGTCTGCGGATATTTCTCGATGAAGTCCTGCTTGGTGTAGAGGACGGCGGCCGGGTTGGTGCCGCCGAAGATCGCCCGCGTGCCGTCCTCGGTGCGGCTGTCGGCGATGATCTTGATGAGGCCGTCGCGCTCGAGGGTGGAGATCACCGGGTCGAGGTTGGAGATGGCGTCGAGCTCGCCGCGCTTCATCGCCGCGACCGCGGTCGGGCCGCCGCCGACGCCGATGAAGGCGACGACGTCGCCCTTCACGCCGTCTTTCGCGAGCAGGTAGGTGGCGAACATGTTGGTCGAGGAGCCGGGCGCCGTGACGCCGATCTTCATCCCCTTCAGGTCGCCGGGCTTCTTGACCTTGTCGGCGAGCGCGGACTTCACCGCCAGCACGATGCCCGGGAAGCGGCCGAGCTCGATCAGGGCGCGGATGTCCTGCCCCTTCACCTGCATGCGGATCGTGTGCTCGTAGGCGCCGGTGACGACGTCCGCCGAGCCGCCGACGAGCGCCTGCAGCGATTGTGAGCCGCCCTTGAAGTCGGTGATGGTGACGTTCAGGCCCTCGTCCTTGAAGAAGCCCTTCTGCTCGGCGATCGTCAGCGGCAGATAGTAGAGCAGCGGCTTGCCGCCGACGCCGAGCACGATGTCCTTCTTCTCGGGCGCTGCGAGCGCGGCTTGCGCCAGCGCGGCGGCGCCGACAAGGCCGAGGGCGAGTGTCTTCCAAAGCTTCATGATTTCCTCCCAAGCGAGTCTTTTTCCGGCCTCACCCCTGCACCGAGGTGGAGCCGGCCTGCGGCCGCCAGACGAGCAGGCGGCCCTCGATCCACGTCACGACGGCATCGATCACGAGCACGAAGACGGCGAGCACCAGCATGCCCGAGAAGACGCCGGTCACGTCGAACGTACCCTCCGCCTGCGCGATGCGATAGCCGAGCCCGGCCGCCGAGCCGAGATACTCGCCGACCACGGCGCCCACCACCGCGAAGCCGACGGCGGTGTGCAGGCTGGAGAACATCCAGGACAGGGCGGAGGGCAGGAAGACGTGCCGCAGGAGCTGGCGGTCGCTCATGCCGAGCATGCGGGCATTGGCGAGCACGGTCGGGCTCACCTCCTTCACGCCCTGGTAGACGTTGAAGAAGACGATGAAGAACACGAGCGTGAAGCCGAGCGCCACCTTCGACCAGATGCCGAGCCCGAACCAGAGCGCGAAGATCGGGGCGAGGACAACGCGCGGCAGGGCGTTGGCGGCCTTGACGTAAGGGTCGAAGACGGCGGCCAGAAGCTCGCGGCGGGCGAACCAGAAGCCGAAGACGATGCCGGCGATGGCGCCGGTGGCGAAGGCGAGGACCGTCTCGAGCAGCGTGATCCACAGGTGCCGCCAGATGACGCCGGAGGCGAAATCCCTCCAGGTGCGCACGATGACGTCGAGCGGCCGCGAGAAGAAGAAGGGATCGAGGATGTAGCCGTCGCCGACCTTGTAGGTGGACGCCACGTGCCAGAAGCCGAGGGCGCCGACCAGAACCAGCACCTGCAGGGCGAGGATGCGATAGCGGCGGCGGTCAGGCATGGTCGGCTCGCGAATAGGCGGCGAGGACCTCGCCCTTCAGCTGCTCCCAGATGCGGCGGTAGAGGTCCGTGAAGGCGGGCTCGACCCGGACCCTGTGGAGGTCGCGCGGCCGCGGCAGCGGCACCCGATAGTCGCCGATCACGCGCGAGCCCGGGCCCGCCGCCATGATCAGCACCCGGTCGGCGAGCGCGATCGCCTCCTCGAGGTCGTGCGTGACGAACAGCACCGCCTTCCTGTCCGCCGACCAGAGGTCGAGCAGAAGCTCGCCCATCAGCGCCCGCGTCTGCGCGTCGAGCGGTCCGAACGGCTCGTCCATCAGGAGCAGCTTCGGATCGCGGATCAGCACCTGCGCGAGCCCGACGCGCTTCCTCTGCCCGCCCGACAGCTGGTGCGGGTAGCGGTCGCCGAAGGCGGCGAGGCCGACGCGGCCGAGCCAGGCTTTCGCCCGCGCCAGGGCGTCGCGCCGAGGGGTGCCGGCGATCTCGAGGCCGACGGCGACGTTGTCGAGGGCCGTCTTCCACGGCATCAGCGCATCGAGCTGGAAGAGATAGCCCGCCCTCGGGTTCACGCCGGAAAGGTCGCTGCCGAAGATCCGGCAGGTGCCGGTGCTCGGCTTCAGCAGGCCGGCGGCGACGTTGAGCAGCGTCGATTTTCCGCAGCCGGTCGGGCCGACGATGGCGACGAACTCGCCGTGCGCGATGGCGAGAGTCGTCGCCCCGACCGCCTCGTAGCGGCCGCCGCCGCGCTCGGCGAAGGCGATGCTGACATTGTCGAACTCAACGGCCGGCCGATCGGCTGCGTCCGTCGCCGTCGCGGCTGCCACCGGCCTCGTTTCCCCCGTTCGTCGCGCGCGTTTCGCCGTCGCGGCGACAAGGTAGCGGCTCGCGGGATGCGCGCAAGGGCGTGCTCCCCGTCCACGTCTCCGGGCATCGAGCCACGTTGCGGCGATCCAGCCACGCGGGCGGAGGAGGGAGATGAACGAAGATGGTTAAGCGTTAAGGTTAACCCACCTTTAAGAGATGGCCGACGATTGTCGTCCTCGTGACGCCGCGGGCGTGCGCAGGAAGCGCGCAGCGCCGCCGAATCGAGGAACAAAGGCCTATGCGTAAACTCTCCAGCGTCGTCCTCGCCGGCGCAGCCCTGATCGGCGGCGCGGCGCTCGCCGCCGACATGCCCGCGCCCTACGAGGAGGTCGAGTTCGGCTCGAGCTGGTACCTCCGCGGCGACGTCGGCTACAAGCTCTACCTCACCCCGAACGTCAGCTACAACGACCCGGTCGCCGGCGTCGGCGGCTTCCGCAAGGAGGAGCTCGGCAATACCGGCGTGATCGGCGGCGGCTTCGGCTACAAGCTCAACAACTGGTTCCGGGCCGACCTGACGATCGACTACGAGTTCCCGGCGGAGTTCCACGGCCGCGCGCGCTGCAACGGCTGCGCCGGCAAGAATTACTCGCGCGAGTGGGCCGACGTCTCGGCCTGGACGATTCTCGCCAACGCCTATGTCGACCTCGGCACCTGGAACGGCATCACGCCCTATGTCGGCGCCGGCGTCGGCACCTCGAACATCGAGGTCAGCAACTACCGCTACCGCAATCCGAACGGCGTCAAGGGCACCTGGAAGGACGGCAACGACTGGAGCTTCTCCTGGGCCGCAATGGCCGGCGTCGCCTATGCCATCTCGCCGAACATGGCGATCGACTTCAACTACCGCTACCTGTCGATCGGCGACGGACGCACCGGCAACATCCCGATCGGCACCGGCCGCAACCCGGTCCGCTTCGACGATCTCGCCGCGCACGAGTTCCGCGTCGGCTTCCGCTACATGATCGACTGAGGGGCCGGGGTTCCGCGCCGGCGCCCGGTGCGGGGCGCCGGTCCGCTCACCCCTCGATGACGATCCGCGGCGCCGTCCGCAGCGGCGTTTCGCGCAAGCCCGCCCAGACCGCGCGGGCGGCCCTGCGATAAGCGTCGGCGGCGGCCGAGTCCGGCTCGGCGGCGACCACCGGGGTGCCGGCGTCCGACAGCTCGCGGATGCGCGCCTCGAGCGGGATCTCGCCGAGGAACGGCACGCCGAGCCGCTCGGCCTCCTTTCGCGCGCCGCCATGCCCGAACAGCTCCGCCCGGTGCCCGCAATTGGGGCAGCAGAAATAGCTCATGTTCTCGATGACGCCGAGGATCGGCACGTCGACCCGGCGGAACATGGCGATGCCGCGGCGGGCGTCGGCGAGCGCCAGATCCTGCGGCGTCGAGACGATGACGGCGCCCGACAGGCGCACCTGCTGCGCCATCGTCAGCTGCGCGTCGCCGGTGCCGGGCGGCATGTCGACGACGAGGATGTCGAGCTGCCCCCAGGCGACCTCGCGCAGCATCTGCGTCAGCGCCGACATGACCATCGGCCCGCGCCAGATCATCGCCGTCTCGGCGTCGACCATGAGGCCGATCGACATGATCGACAGGTTGTGGGCGCGCAGCGGCTGCATCAGGCCGGCGACCGCCTCGGGCCGGTCCTTCAGCGCGAACAGGGTCGGCATCGAGGGCCCGAACACGTCGGCGTCGAGCACGCCGACCTTCAGCCCGTCCTGCGCCAGCGCCAGCGCGAGGTTTGCCGCGGTCGTCGACTTGCCGACGCCGCCCTTGCCGGAGGCGACGGCGACGATGTGCTTGACGCCCGGGATCTCGATGCCGCGCGGCGCCTGCTGCGGCGTACCGCCGGGCCGCGGCCCGTGCTGGTGCGGCAG
>JAEZCD010000360.1 GCA_023430145.1 Pseudomonadota bacterium | reverse complement strand
GTCATTGCGAGCGCAGCGAAGCAATCCAGCTTCTCTTCCAGCACCAGAAAGCTGGATTGCTTCGGCTGCGCCTCGCAATGACGAGGCGCCCCTCAGCCGCCGCCGCAGAACTCGGCGATGCTCAGCGTCCGGATCCGCGTGACCTCGGCGCCCCTTTTGGCGATGTATTCCGAGACGCCGTAATTGTCGGGGGAGTCGGGGGCCCAGTTCCAGGTCCATCCCATCCCGGTGAAGGGATAGCCCGGCCAGTCGAAGCCGACGCGATAGGACGTCCAGATCTGGGCGATCATGAAGGCCCGATGCGCGGGGTCGAGATCCTGCGGAATGTCGAACGCGCATTTCGGCGCGCCGACGTCGGGTCCGCTGGCGCAGGGGCGGAACATGTCGGCCCGGGCGACCCGGAAGCGGACGATGCGATAGTCCGGGTCCGACTTCGGCGGCAGTCCGAGGCCCTGCTGCAGCGCCAGCAGCGGATCGGCGGCCCCCTTGCAGAGACGGCGCGCCTCCCTCGGCAGCGCGACGAAGATGTTGCCGAGCAGGACGCCCCGCGCGGCATTGATCCGCTTCAGCCGCAGCACGTCCCGCTCGCGTGGGCCGAAGGGGCTCGGATCCTCTACCGGAAGCTCCCGGGTCCGCAGGGTCTGCACGGTGACGAAGGTCTCCGACTCCGGAATCGGCGTCAGCGGGCGGTTGAACGAAGGGCGCTTGACGGCCGACTCGTAGATCGCCTGCTCGTAGAGGTCCTTCAAGTCGGAAGGAACCTTGCCGAGGCTCTCGGCCGCGGCAGCACCGGCACCGAAGACCACGAGCGCCGCCAAGAGGGCGCGATAGGTCACGCGAGAAAGAACGCAGGTCGCCATGTGGCACCCCCTCGGACGATCGGCCCCGCCGACCGGGACCATCGTAGTCCCATGCGCCCCCCGAGGGCTACGCCGACGGCGAACACGGCATTGTCTCGCCCTCACGCCGGCGCAGTGGCCAACGGAGCCGGCATCGGCACGCCGGCCTCCTCGGCGTAGGGGCGGATGCTGTCCAACACCTGGCGCGACAGGGCGATGCCGTTCGCGCGCCGCTCGGCCTCCTTCCGCGCCTCCGGCTCGCCCGGATAGAGGATTTCCGAGAAGCCCGCCGCCGGCTCAAGCGCTTTAAGGCGAGAAATCTCCTCCTCCATGCGGGCGGTATAGGCGGCGAGCGGCATCAGGCCCTCGATCTTGAAGGCGAGGAAGAAGTGGCCGACGTCCTGCGGCGCCGCGAAGTCGAAGTTCATGTCGCGCACCTCGCCGCCGAAGGCGGAGCCGGACAGCACGCCGCCGAGCACGTCGATCATCATCGCCATCGCCGAGCCTTTTGCGCCCGCGAAGGGCAGCATGACGCCGCGCATCGCCTTCTCGCTGTCGGTGGTCGGCCGGCCCTCGGCGTCGAGCGCCCAGCCCTCCGGGATCGGCTGGCCGTGCCGGGCGGCGAGGCGGATGTGGCCGCGCGCGGCGACGCTCGTCGCCATGTCGAGCGACCAGGGCACGTGCCGGCCGGCCGGCATGGCGACGGCGATCGGGTTGGTGCCGAAGAACGGCGCCTTGCTGCCATAGGGGGCGAGCGCGCGCGAGGCCGGCGTCAGGCAGATGCCGACGCAGCCGTGCGGCACGGCCTGCAGCGCATAGAAGGAAGCGGCGCCGAAATGGTTGCTGCGCCGCGCGGTGGCGACGCCGATGCCGAGCGTGTCGGCGCGCCGCAGCACCTCGTCCATCGCCGCCTGCGCGACCACCGGCCCCATGCCGTTGCCGCCGTCGACGTCCGCCGCCCACGGCATGCGCGAGCTCACGATGATCGTCGGCCGCGGCTCGACGAGGTTCTGCCGGAAGCGCTCGAGATAGCTCGGGATGCGGGCGACGCCGTGCGTGTCGACGCCGCGCAGATTGGCGAAGATCAGCGCCCGCGCCACCGTGTCGGCGTCCTTCGCAGGCATGTCCCAGTGGCGGAACAGCGCGGCCGCAAAGGATTCCAGGTCGCCCGCGGCGAAGGATTGGGCGGCGTCGCTCATACGAAAACACTCGGCATGCTGAGGTCTTTCGGATCGCGGCGCGGCGCGATTGCCGGAGGCAAGAGGCGGGGGGAGGCAACACCCTCCCCCCGCGAAAGCGTCAGCGGACGACCTTTTGCCCGGCGCCCTTCAGGATGTTGCGCATGTTGTCGGTGTAGCTCGCCAAGAAGTCCGTCGTCTTCGCCGAGTCCATGTAGGCGTTCTCGAGCTGCGTCTTGGCGAGGTACTCCTTGTAGGACGGCGACTCCGAGACCTTCTTGAAGAAGTCGGAATAATACTTCACCGCCTCGGCGGGCATGTCGGGCGGGCCGACGATGCCGCGCGCCTGCGGCACGTCCGGCACGTCGAAGCCGGCCTCCTTCAGCGTCGGCACGTCCGGATAGCCCTCGAGCCGCTTCTCGCCGACGGCCGCGAGCGGCCGGAGCTTGCCGGAGCGGATCAGCTCGCCCGCCTCGCTCGGCTCGATGAACATGATGTCGACATGGCCACCGAGCAGCGCCGAGATGCGCTCGCCGCCGCTGGGGAAGGAGATGAACGACCAGTTGGCGCCGGTCTTGTCCATCAGCACGAACCGGACGACGGCATCGCGGGCGAGCACGGAGCCGCCGGACTGCTTCAGCTGGCCGGGCTTGGCTTTCGCGGCGTCGACGAAGTCCTGCAGCGTCTTGTAGGGCGAGTCGGCGCGCACGACGGCGATCGCCGGCTCGAGCACGAGGTTGGAGATCGGGGTGAGCTTGTCGATGGTGAGCGGCGCCGCCTCCTGCACGAGGCCGTCCGTCACCCAGACGCTCGAGAAGATGCCGATCGTGTTGGGATCACCCTTCTTGCTGTTGAGGTAGTTCATCGCGCTGATGCTGCCGCCGCCGGTCTTGTTCGAGAAGACCATGTTGAACGGCAGCGCCTTGTCCTTCTGCAGGGCGAGGGCGACGGCGCGGATGAAGGCGTCGTTGCCGCCGCCGGCGCCGGTGTGGATGACCATCTCGACATTGCCGCTCGGCTTCCAGTCGCTCTGCGCCTGCGCCGTGCCGGCCGTCGCCGCCAATACCGCGGCGGCGAATGCGATGCCTGCTCTCATTGTCGTTCTCCCTGGGCTGTTTCGGCTTGTGATCTCGTCCCGGCGACCGGCGCTGCGGGCGCCCGGCCGGGGTGCGAGGCGGTTCGGCAGCCGGCCGTCCTGTCGGGGGCGCGGCCGGCTGCGGGTCTGTCGGTCAGCCGCACAGGCCGACGAGCGTCCGCGCATCGGCCATGTCCTCGAGCGACCATACGGCATCGGCGATGGTTCTCGCACGCGCCTCGCCGACGACCGGCACCGCGTTGGCGAGAAACTTTCCCTCGAGCGCTCCGTCCGACATCGGGTTGGCGGCGGTGCCGGAGGCGTGCGGCACGTGCGTCTCGTGCCGCGTGCCCCCCTTCTCGACGACGGCGGCGCGCGCCTCGTCCTTGCCGAAGCGCTCGTCAGTGGTGACGCGGACGCGCTCGCGCATCGCCGCCACCTCGGGAGCCGCGGCGCGCTGGTCGCCGTACTGGGCGAGGCCGGCCTGCCGGTCGAGGAAGCCGACGGCGGCCGAGTGATAGATGCTGAACTTCGACATCAGGCCGCTCTTCGGATCCTCGACGCCGGTTATGCGGACGGCGGCGGGATGCACGACGAGCTCGATCGTCTCGACGGAGGCGGGGTCGATGCCCCGCCGGCCGAGCTCGATCACGGCGTCGATCAGCGGATGCAGCACGATCCCGCAGGCATAGGGCTTGTAGCCGTTCTTGAGGATCTGCCAGTCGCGCCCGAGGTTTTCGCGCAGCGCCTCGGGGGCAGCCGGTGCGGCACTGTAGATGCGCGCAAAGCCGCGCTTGCCCTCGATGATCTCGTCGGAGCTGTCGACGCCCTCGGCGGCGAGGAAGCCGGCGAGCAGCCCGTTCGAGGCGGCCTTGCCGGCGTGGAAGGACTTGCTCATCGTGCCGCGGTTCTGCTGCATGCCGGCCGCCTGCGTGGCGGCGAGCCCCATCGCGTGCGTGAGCTTTTCCGCGTCGAGGCCCAAAAGCTTGCCGACCGCGATGCCGGCGGCGATCGAGCCGAGCGTGCCGGTCAGATGCCAGCCGCCGTCATGATGCGCGGGCGCCGTCTTGCCGACGCGGACGCCCGCCTCGAAGGCGAGCACGTAGGCCGTGACCAGGTCGCGGCCCGAGAAATCGCCGGTCTCTACGGCGGAGAACAGCGCCGCCAGCGTCGGCGAGCTCGTATGCAGGACGACGCCATCCATGTGCGTGTCGTCGAAGTCGAGGACGTGGCCCATCTGGCCGTTGGCGATCGCGGCTTCGAGGAGCCCCATCCTGCGGCCGCGGGCGATCACCGGCACGCGCTCGAGGCTGCCGATGCGGTCGAGCCCGGCGATGACCTTGTCGAGCGTCGCGTGCCGGCTACCAGCGATGGCGCAGCCGATCCAATCGAGGACGCCGCGGCGCGCTTCCGCGACCACGGTCTCGGGGAGGTCGTCGAACGAGAGCGCGGCCGCGAAGGCGCAGAAATCGCGGCCGACGCCGAGGCCGAGCGGGGCGACGCCGTAGTCGAGACCGGCTCTTGCCGTTGCTGGCATTATCCCTGACCTCCCGAGGCCTCGGTTGCGACGATAGCCGCCCTCCGATGCCCTTTTGCGATAATGGCGGCTCGCAGCCGCCATTGCGAAGTCCGCGATTTGAGTATACCGGGGTATTCCGGCTAGGCAAGAACCCGCCGAGACGGGGCTAGGCCGGGAATCAACGGCGGAACGCCTCGACGGCGCCGCGGGCGGCTTCCATGAGGAGGATGGCATCGGCACCGTAGGTGAACATCAGGCAGCCGCGCTCGCGCCAGACCGGGATGTCCTCGGGCCGCTGAACCATGATCGCGGAAGCGCAGCGGCCGCCGGATTTCTCGCGTACCTCGGCGATCACGCCGACCGCGGCGCCGACGACGTCCGGGTGATCGACCTGGCCCGGATAGCCGAGCAGCACCGACAGGTCGCCGCGGCCGACGCTGATCGCGCCCACCCCCGGCTGCAGCGCGGCGATCGCTCCCGCCTGCTCGATCGCCTCCGCATCCTCGAGCAGCGCCCAGATCAGGAGCCGCTCGTGCTGGCGGGCGATGTGCTGCGGCATGTCGGAACGGCGCGAGTTGTAGCCCCCGACGCGGGTGTGGCCGCAGGCGCCGCGATGGCCGATCGGCGCGTAATAGGCGGCATCGACGACCTTGTTCACGTCCTCCACGCTGCGGACCCCGGGCAGCGAGATGCCCTCCGGGCCGAGCTCGAGCACCTTCAGGATCAGCGCCGGGTCGTGCGTGTGCACGCGGACCACCGTCGACATGCCGCGCGCATCGGCAGCGCGGATCATGTGCTGCAGCAGCCCGAAATCCGGCGAGGAATGCTGCATGTCGAGGATCGCGTAGTCCATGCCGGCGCAGGCGAACAGTTCGACGATGTCCGGCGACTGGATCGTCACGTAGGAGCCGATCACCGGCTGCCCGGCGGCGAGCTTGGCCTTCAATCCTGGGCGGCTGTCCAACACGCTTCCTCCTGTCGTCGCGCGGGCTCGCGCGGGTTTTCCGAGGAGGCGCTGTCTAGCCCTCCGCCGCAAGCGCGTCGACCGACCTTCGTCAAACCCGGAGAGCCTGCATGAGCTTGCGTGACAGGATCGGCGTCGACCTCGGCCGCCGCAGCCGCATCGAAGAGGGCCTCGAGGTGGCGGCCGCGAACGGCGTCCGTTACGTCGACGTCAAGCTCGACGTGGCGCCGAACGCGATCGAGACGCTGACGCCGGACCGGGTGCGCCGCATCCGCGAGCTCTGCGACGCCAACGGCATTCACATCGGCGTGCATACCATGTCGGCGGTCAACATGGCCGAGGTCGCCCCACATGTCCGCGACGGCGTCGAGCGCTACCTCATCGGCCACATGGACGCCTGCAAGCTGCTCGGCGGCGAGTGGATGGTGGTGCATGCCGGCTACCACTTCACCTCCGACGTGCCGATGCGCATGCAGGCCGGCCTCGAGCGGCTCGAGCGGCTCTGCGACCACGCCGAGAAGATCGGCATCGACCTGTTGCTCGAGAACATGAACAAGGAACCGGCCGACGCGGAGGTGCACTACCTCGCCCACACGGTGGAGGAGACGAAGTGGTACTTCGACCGGCTGCAGTCGCCGCGGCTGCGCTGGGCTTTCACCGCCAACCATGCGCACATCGTCGAGGACGGGGTGGACGCGTTCCTCGACGCCTTCGACATCAAGCGCTGCGACGAGGTGCGGCTCGCCGACTGCCGGCGCAACGGCAAGGAGGAGCACCTCTATCCGGGCACCGGCGACTTCGATTTCGCGCATCTCTTCCGCCGGCTCGACGAGCTCGGCTTCGCGGGCCATTACATGGCCGCTTTCGGCACACTCGACGACATGATCCGCGGCCGCGAGCACCTCGCCCGCCTCGCCTGACCCCGTCTCAGCGCGCCGAGAAGGAGCCTCCCCGTGCAGCAGCGCGTGTCGCTCGCCAGCATCACCGCCGTGCATGCCAAGATCGGCCTGCAGAGCTTCGGCGGCGGCATGTCCGCAATGTTCTTCCAGGAGGTGGTGCTGAAGCGCGGCTGGATGAGCGAGGAAGAGTTCCTCAGCGGCCTCGCCGTCTCGCAGATCCTGCCGGGGGTCAACGTCACGAACCTCGCCGTCTATATCGGCTACAGCCTCCGCGGTCTCGCCGGGGCGGCCGTCGCGTTCGCGGGATTGCTCTTCTTCCCGTTCTTCATGGTGATCGGCTGCGTGCTGATCTACGACCGGCTGATCGCGCTCGGCTGGGTGGCGTCGGCGCTGGATGGAATCACGGCGGCCGCCATCGGCCTTCTGCTGATGCTCGTCCTGCGCGGGACCCGGCATGCCGGGGGGCGCGGCATCGACTCGCTGGCCGTGCTCGCGGCGACCGCGATCGGGGTCGGCGTGCTGCGCCTGCCGCTGCTCGCCGTGGTCGCCGTGATGGTGCCGATCGGCATCGGCGTCGCCTGGCATCGGAGACGCGGCCTTGTCTGAGAATCCCTATTGGGGGCTGGCGATCGTCTTCGTGCCGCTGTCGCTCGCCTCGATCGGCGGCGGCCTCGCGGTGCTGCCGGCGATCCAGCGGCAGGCCGTGGACGTGCACCAGTGGATGAGCGCGCGCGAGTTCGTCGAGCTGTTCGCGGTCGCCCGCATCGCTCCGGGCCCGGGGTCGATGCTGGTGACCCTCGTCGGCTGGAAGGTCGCCGGCTGGAGCGGCGCGCTTGTGGCGACGCTCGCCATGTTCGTCCCGTCCTCCCTGCTGTGCCTGCTCGTCTCGCGCGCCTGGTCGCGGCATCGCGGAAAAGCCTGGCACGCCATCCTCGAGGAGGGGCTCGCGCCGATCGGCAGCGGCCTCATTCTCGCCGGCGCCTTTCTCCTCTTCCGGCTGACGGGCGGCGGGTTGGCCACGCTCGCCGTCGCCTTCGCGACGACGGCGCTGATGTTCTGGCGCCCGCGCATCCTGCCGGCGGTGCCGATGTTCGGCGCCGGCGCCCTGTTCGCGCTCTGGAGCCTCGCGGGGTGACCGCCATGCCGATCCGGATAGGATACCGGCGGTCGCCGGCGGGGCGCCACGGCCCGATGCGAAGTCAGGGATGACACCATGACCCGATACGTCAAGGACGGCGATCTCTTGTCGGGCGCCGTCCTCGCCGTCCTCGCCGCCTACATCATCCACGCCTCCTCGCAGTGGACGCTGCTCGGGCCGGAGGGGCCGGGACCCGGCTTCTTCCCGCTCGGCTACGGCGTACTGATGCTCGGCTGCTCGCTGGCGCTGATCGTCGCGGCGCTGGTCCGCCGCGCGCCCGACGAGACACCCGCGGAGGCCGCCCAGCCGGCGGGCACGATCGATGCGCTTGTCACCTGGGGCGCGCTCGCCGCCAGCGTGCCGCTGATGTGGGCGCTCGGCTTCGTCGTCGGCTTCGGCCTCGTGATATTCTTCATCGTCCGCTTCGTCTTCCGGCGCACCCTCATCGGCAGCGCCGCCACCGCCGCCGGCGTCGTGCTCGCGCTGCACCTCGTCTTCCCGGTCCTGCTCGGCTCGCCGCTGCCGGTCGCTCTCTGGTGGGGCTTCTGAGCCATGGAGGCGATCAACGGACTGCTGCACGGCTTCGGCATCGCCCTGCAGCCGCAGAACATCCTCTGGTGCTTCGTCGGCTGCTTCCTCGGCACGGTGATCGGCATCCTGCCGGGCCTCGGGCCGGCGGCGACGATCGCCATCCTCTTGCCGCTGACCTTCAACATGGATCCGACCGGCGGCGTCATCATGCTCGCCGGCATCTATTACGGCGCCAAGTATGGCGGCTCGACCACCTCGATCCTGCTCAACATGCCCGGCGAGGCATCCTCGGTCGTCAGCTGCATCGACGGCTACGCCATGGCCAAGAAGGGTCGCGCCGGCGCCGCTCTCGGCATCGCCGCCATCGCCTCCTTCGTCGCCGGCACGGTCGGCGTCCTGCTCTTGACCTTCGTCGCGCCGCCGATCGCCAACTTCGCGCTCAGCTTCTCCTCGCCCGAATACTTCGCTCTGATGGTGATGGGCCTGTCGCTGGTGGTGCTGCTCGCCGGCGGCTCGATGCTGAAGGCGGTGCTGTCGCTGCTGCTCGGCCTGTGGCTCGCCAGCATCGGCACCGACCTCTTCACTGCCCAGGCGCGATTCATCTTCGGCCAGGCCAACCTGCTCGGCGGCATCGAGTTCATGACGCTGGCGATCGGCATCTTCGCCGTCGGCGAGATCCTGTCGACGATCGAGAGCCGGCAGAACACCGAGATGCTGAAGGTGCCGAAGGGCCTGCGGAACCTCTTGCCGAGCTGGGAGGAGCTGAAGGCCTGCCGCTTCGCCTTCCTGAACGGCTCGATCACCGGCTTCGTCATCGGCGTCCTGCCCGGCGCCGGCTCCTCGATCGCCTCCTTCGTCTCCTACGGCATCGAGAAGGCGGTCTCGAAGCATCCCGAGAAGTTCGGCCAGGGCGCGCCGGAGGGGCTCGCCGCCCCGGAGGGCGCCAACAACGCCGATTCCGGCGGTGCCCTCCTGCCGATGCTGACGCTCGGCATTCCGGGCGGCTCCTCGACGGCGATGCTGCTCGCGGCGCTGATCTTCTGGGGCGTCCGCCCGGGCCCGCTCCTGATGCAGGAGCAGCCGGACATCTTCTGGGGCCTCGTCGCCAGCATGTATGTCGGCAACCTCGTGCTGCTCGTCATGAACCTGCCGCTGGTCGGGGTGTTCGCGCAGATCCTGCGCATCCCGATCTACGTGCTGCATCCGGCGATTCTCGGCGTCTCCATCGCCGGCGCCTATGGCGTCACCGGCAACCTGTTCAGCACCGGCCTCTTGGTCGGCTTCGGCCTTCTCGGCTACCTCATGGGCAAGCTGAGGTTCCCGGCACCGCCCTTGATCCTCGGCTTCGTGCTCGGCGACGCCATGGAGCGGGCGGTGCGGCAGTCGCTGACCATGTCGCAGGGCGATCCGACCATCCTCGTCGCGCGGCCGATCTCGGCCGTGCTGCTCTGCATCGCGCTCCTCATCCTGCTGACCCCGCTCTGGCGCGGCTTCCGCGCCGCCAAGGCGAAGGCGCTGGCCGGCGATGCCGCCTGACGCTCCACTCACACTCGCCCGGCATGCGCCGGCGCTATCCTGGCCGACGGAGACGCCATGACCTCCCCGACTGCCGCGCTGGCCGAATTCGGCGCGACGCTTTCCTTCGAGAGCCTGCCTGAGGACATCGTCGGCAAGGCGACCGACGCCGTCCTCGATACCGTCGGGGTCGCGATCTTCGGCGCCGGCCTGCCGTGGAGCCGGATGATCATCGACTACGCCACGCTCTACGGCGGCGGCGGCTCGTCGAGCATCATGGGCACGCCGCATCGCGTGCAGGCGCCGCTCGCCGCCCTCGCCAACGGCGCGCTGGCGCACGGCTTCGAGATGGACAATCTGCGCCAGCCGAGCGCCGGCGTGCATGCCGGCTCGACGCTGGTGCCGGCGATGTTCGCGATCGGCGAGGAGGTGGGCGCCAGCGGCCGCGACGCGCTCACCGCCTTCGTCGCCGCCTGCGAGGTGATGGCGCGGATCGGCGTCGCCGCCGACAACACGGCCGAAAAACTCGGCTTCCACTCGCCGGGCCTCACCGGAACCTTCGGCAGCGCCATCGTCGCCGGCCGCCTGCTCGGCCTCGACGCGAAGGGCATGGTCAACGCCTTCGGCATCGCCGGCTCGCTGTGCTCGGGCCTGCTCGCCTTCTCCAAGGCCGGCAATGGCGGCATGGTGAAGCGCCTGCATGCCGGCCGCGCCTCCGAGGGCGGGGTGCTCGCCGCCCGGCTCGCGGCGAACGGCTTCGAGGGACCGACGACGGTCCTCGAGGGCAGGTTCGGCTTCTTCGACACCTTCACCCGGGAGCCGAAGATGGACCGGCTGCTCGACGGCCTCGGCACCGACTGGGAGATCGGCCGGCTCTGCATCAAGTGCTATCCGTGCCACGTCACCGCGCACACGCCGGTGCGGGCGCTCGAGGAGCTGAAGGCCGAGCACGGGTTCTCGGCCGACGCTGTCGACCGCATCGAGGTGGCGACTAGCGAGAAGGTTCTGAGCCACCACGACATCCTCGAGCCGCAGGACATCGCCGGCGCGCAGTACAGCCTGCCCTTCTGCCTCGGCGTGGCGCTGGTGCGCGATCCGAAAGATCCGAAATCCTTCCTCGCCGATCCGCACGCCGACCCGCAGATCCAGGCGGTGGCGCGCAAAGTGCGGCTCAGCCTCAATCCCGAAAGCCTGCTCCCGGGGGGATCGCTGGCGACGCGCATGAAGGTCGTCCTGAAGGACGGGCGCAGCCTCGAGATCGCCCGCCGCGACTTCAAGGGCACGCCGTCGAACCCGATGAGCGAGGCCGAGCTCGACCAGAAATTCCTGACGCTGTCGGAGGGGCTCGGCGTGGAGCCGAGCCGTCGGCAGCTCGCCGCGCTGCGCCACCTGCCGGAGCTGACGGCTGTCCGCGAGGTGTTCGCGGCGTAGACCAGGATCATTCGTCATCCTGCGCGAAAGTCGCAGGATGCATTCCTGGCGGTGAAGTACACGTGAAGATGGTTCCTGCGCATCGGCGCAAGACGGCAAGGCATAAGCCCGGGGCTGGTTCGCTTCCGCCGGCCCTCCGTCGCGACCATTCTTTGCCATTGGGCGAAGAGGCCGCCGATGATGTGATAGCCCGTATCAGGAAAGCTAATGCCCCAAGCGGGACAGCCCGCGA
The DNA here is from genome assembly GCA_023430145.1 of Pseudomonadota bacterium. Taxonomy (GTDB): domain Bacteria; phylum Pseudomonadota; class Alphaproteobacteria; order Rhizobiales; family Methylopilaceae; genus JAEZCD01. The sequence goes on along the minus strand of JAEZCD010000360.1, from coordinate 8,393 downwards.
TAGATTGATCCTGCATGGCAACCGCGACGATCGCCCGGAGGGCTATCCGCGACTCGAAACGAACGCCAGCGGGAGGAAATTCATGAGCAATCCGGAACGCCGCATGCTGTCCGCCGCGCTCGCTCTGGTCGGCGTGGCGACGATCGGCCTCGCCAGCGGCGAGGCGCGCGCCCAGGCCGCCAAGGAGCCGCCGGGCCCGGTCGAGATCACGTCCGGCACGAGCCCCGGCGGCACGCCCGACGTGTTGATGCGCCGCGCGGCCAAGATTTTGAACGAGGAGAAGATCGTCACGCAGCCGATCGTGGTGCAGAACCGCACCGGCGGCTCGTGGATGAACGCCGCCAATTTCGTGCTCGGCAAGTCCGGCGACCAGGTGACGGTGCTGACCATCGCGCAGCCGATCCTGACGACGCCGATCACCACCGGCCAGGCGACCGTCTACGACAAGCTGACGCCGATCGCCATGTTCGTGCAGGGCGACCTCACGCTCGCGGTCGCCGCCGACTCGCCGATCAACGACCTAAAGGCGCTGTGCGAGAAGGCCAAGGCGCGCGAGCGCTCGGTGAAGGTGGCCGGCGCGCAGGCCGGCTCGACCGACCACATGGTCACCTCGCTCGTCGAGAAGGCCTGCGGGGCGAAGATCAACTACGTGCCGTTCGACGGTGGCGGCGCGGCGACGGCCGCCTTTCTCGGCGGCAATGTCGACATGATCGTGCTGCCGCCCGGCGAGGTGCTGCCGCACATGAAGGCCGGTAAGGCGAAGCCGATCGCGCTGCTCTCCGAGAAGCGGCGTCCGGAGCCTGAGTTCAAGGACCTGAAGACCGCAAAGGAGCAGGGCTACGACATCGTCTGGGGCCAGTCCTGGGGTCTCGCGGGGCCGCCGAACACGGACCCGGCACTTGTCGCTTTCTGGCGCGACGCGATCGCCAAGCTCGTCGCCAGCAAGGCCTGGCAGGACGGGCTGTCCGAGAACTTCCAGCGCAGCGAGTTCGATCCGGCCAGCGATCCGAAGGCTGAACTGCAGAAGCTGCACGAGGATCACCTCGCGCTGCTGAAGGAGCTCGGCCTGTCCAAGCTCTGACCTTTCGAGCACTGTTGCCGGCGGCGGAGCCCCGCTCCGCCGCCGTGATTTTGAGGCAAGCGAGCGGAGGCGGCCTACGTTGAAGCGCATCGACATCGCCACCGCCTGCGTGATGCTGGCGCTGTCCGCGATCGTGCTGGGCGAGACCTGGGGGCTCGGCTACTGGGCCGAGTTCGCGCCGGGCTCGGCGTTCGCTCCGGTCTGGGTCGCCGGCGCCGGCGTCGTGCTCTCGGTCCTGCTGCTCGTCGAGGCGCTGCGCGGCGGTGACGACGAGCCGGCCGACCTGCCGAGCCGCCCGGCGATGCTGCGCGTGCTCGGCACGCTCGCCGGCCTCTGGCTCGTGATCGTCGCGACGCCGCTGCTCGGCCTCCTGACCGCCGCCACCCTGTTCATCGTCTACCTCTTGCTCGTCGTCCTGCGCCAGCCGGTGCTGCCGAGCCTCTTCGCCACCGCAGCGACGATGGGACTTGTCGCCGGCATCTTCGTCGGCTGGCTGAATATCGCGCTGCCCAAGGGCCCGCTCGGGATCTGAGAGCCGATGGACGCGCTCGCATCCCTCGTCGGCGGCTTCGAGACCGCGCTCACGCCGACCAACCTCCTGTTCGTCACGCTCGGCGTGTTCCTAGGCCAGGTGATCGGCGCGCTGCCGGGGATCGGCCCCTCCGCCGGCATGGCGCTGCTCTTGCCGGTCACCTTCGGCCTGCCGCCGGCGACCGCGATCATCATGCTCGCCGGCATCATGTATGGCGGCATGTATGGCGGCACGCTGACCTCGGTCCTCATCAACGTGCCGGGCGAAGCGGCGAGCGTGATGACGGCCGTCGACGGTCACCAGCTCGCCCGTCAGGGCCGGGCCGGCGCGGCGCTGTCGATAGCCGCCATCGGCTCCTTCCTCGCCGGCGTCGCGGCCGTGGCGGCGCTCGTCGTGCTGACGCCGGCGCTGGCCGCGGCGGCGCTCAGCTTCTCCTCGCCGGAATACTTCCTCCTCACGCTGCTCGGGCTCACCGCCACCGCCGGCCTCGGCTCGGGCAACATCGTCAAGGCGCTGCTGGTGGCGACCTTCGGGCTGATGCTGTCTCTCGTCGGCACCGACCCGATCGTCGGCTCGCAGCGGCTCACCTTCGGCTCGCCGAAGCTGCTCGAGGGCATCGACTTCCTGCCGATCGCCATCGGCGTCTTCGGCATCGCCGAGGTGCTCGCCTCGCTCGAGAACCTCGCCCGCGGCAAGCCGATGTCGACCAAGCTCGCCGACCTCTGGCTGACGGCCCGGGAATGGGCCTCGTGCCGCATGGCGATCGTGCGCGGCGGCCTTGTCGGGTTCGTCATCGGCGTCCTGCCGGGCGCCGGGCCGACGATCGCATCGCTGTTCGCCTATGTCGTCGAGCGGCGCTTCAGCAAGCATCCCGAACGCTTCGGCAAGGGCGCGCTCGACGGCGTCGCCGCCTCCGAATCGGCCAACAATTCGGCCGTGCACGCAGCCCTCGTGCCCATGCTGTCGCTCGGCATTCCGGGCTCGGCCAGCACCGCCGTGCTGCTCGCCGCGCTCATCCTGCAGGGCATCCGGCCGGGGCCGATGCTGATGACCGAGCAGCCGGACCTCGTCTGGGGCCTGATCGCCAGCATGTTCGTCGGCAACGTCATCCTGCTCGTGATGAACCTGCCGCTGGCGCCGGTTTTCGCCGCCATCCTGCGCGTTCCCTACGCCTACCTCGCCCCCGGCATCCTCGTCCTGTCGCTGGTCGGCGCCTATGCGACGGCGCTCGACCTGTTCGCCGTCGCCCTCACCCTCGTCTTCGGCATGGTCGGCTGGCTGATGATGAAGGCCGACCTGCCGCGCGCACCGCTCGTGCTCGCCGTCGTGCTGGCGCCGCTGATGGAATCCTCGCTGCGGCAGTCGCTGATGCTGTCCGAGGGCAGCCCGATGATCTTCGTCGAGCGGCCGATCGCCGCCGCCTTGTGCCTGTTGGTGCTGCTGCCCTTCGTCCTGCCGCTCATCGGCGCCTTGCGCCGCCGCCGCCCCAAAGCCGCTTCGTCTGAACAGAGAGTTCCGAGATGACCCGCGTTATCGACGTCCACGCCCATATCCTGACGCCGGAGATGATGGCCGACATGCGCCGCGAGGCGCCGGCGATCGGCCCGAAACTCGCCGAGGAGGGCGTCGAGCACAGCGTGCTGACGACCGGCGGGGTTCCCTACCACCCGTTCCCGCGCGGCGGCTGGGACCTCGAGCGGCGCTTCGCCGACCTCGAGGCGAACGGCATCGACATGCAGGTGCTGGCCGTCTGCCCGCAGACGCTGCTCTACGACATCGATGGCAAGCTCGCGCTGACGTTGGCGCAGCTGCAGAACGAGGCGATCGCAAAACTCGTCCGCGCCCACCCGGACACGTTCCTCGGCCTCGCCCACCTGCCGCTGCAGTCGCCCGAGGATTCCGTCGCCGAGCTGACGCGGGCGATGAAGGATCTCGGCCTCGTCGGCGCGCAGATCGGCTCGCACGTGGAGGGCCGGAACCTCGACGATCCCGCGCTCGAGCCTCTGTGGGCGCGCGCCGAGGAGCTCGGCGCCTTCATCATGATCCATCCGCAGAAGCCCGCCGGCGGCAAGCGGCTCGACGCCAACTACTTCAAGAACCTGATCGGCAACCCGCTCGAGACGACCATCGCCGGCGGCTCCCTGATCTTCGCCGGCGTCATGGAGCGCTATCCGAACCTTCGCATCCTGCTCGTGCACGGCGGCGGCTTCCTGCCCTACCAGTACGGCCGCTTCCAGCATGGCTGGCATGTCCGTGAGGAGCCGCAGATCGGCCTGAAGGTGCCGCCGGAGGCCTCCGCGAGGCGCTTCTTCTTCGACACGTTGACGCATTCGGAGCCGGCGCTGCGCTACCTCGTCGGCGAGTTCGGCGCCGAGAACGTGCTGTTCGGCACCGACTATCCGTTCGACATGGGCGCCTTCGACAATCACCGCATGGTGTCGGCGATGGGCTTTTCCGCCGGCGACCGCGACCTCATCGTCGGCGACCGGGCAGCGAACCTGTTCGGGCTGCCGCGCGCCAAAGCGGCTGCGGCTGAGTAGTCTCCACGATGGCCGCCTCGGACGGCGCACGGCGCTTCCCGCGCGACGCGCAGCAAAAGTTCATCGCCGACGCCTTTCGCGCCGTGGGCATGCCGGCGGCCGACGCCGCGCGGGTCGGCGAGCTGATGACCGAGGCCGATCTCATCGGCGCCGACGCGCACGGCATTTTTCGCCTGCCGCAATACATCCGGCGGATCCGCGGCGGCGCCGTCAACGTCACGCCGCGGATCGAGGTGAGCGTAACCGGCGCCGCGACCGCGCTGGTCGACGGCGACAACGGCATGGGCCATCTCGTGATGGCCCGCGCCGCCGAGACCGCGGTCGAGCTCGCGCGGTCGAGCGGCGTCGGCTGGGTCGGCGCGCGGCGTTCCAACCATGCCGGGCCGGCCGCGCTCTATGCCGCGATGCCGGTGAAGCACGGCATGATCGGCCTCTACTCGGCCGTCGCCAGCGCCAACCACATGGCGCCCTGGGGCGGCGTCGAGCATCTGCTCGGGCCCAATCCGCTCGCGGTCGGCATCCCGGTCGGCGACGGGCCGCCGGTCGTGCTCGACATCGCCACCACGGTGGTCTCCTACGGCACGGTGAAGGCGGCGGCGCTGGCCGGCAAGCCGTTCCCGGAGGGCTGGCTCGTCAGCAAGCACGACGGCGCGCCGGTGACGGACGCCTCGAAGCTCTCGGAGGCGCTGCTGGTGCCGCTCGGCGGCTACAAGGGCAGCGGGCTCGCGCTCGTCCTCGGCCTGCTCGCCGGCGTGCTGAACGGCGCCGCCTTCGGCTCGGAGGTGATCGACTTCAACGCCGACGACACGTCTGAGACCAATACCGGCCACTTCGTCGTCGCGCTCGACATCGCCCGCTTCATCGACCCCCAGACATTCGCCCGCGAGGCGGCGCGCCACCTCGACGAGCTGCGCCGCTCGCAGCCGATGCCGGGCCAGGGCCCGATCCGCCTGCCGGGCGATGCGCGCGCCGTGCGCATCGCCGAGCGCAGCCGCGACGGCGTCCCGATCCCGCCGCAGCTCTACGCGCAGCTCGAAAAGCTCGCTGGAGAGCTCGGCCTGCGCCTTCCCGCCTGACACCTCCCACGCGAACCGACGAGACCCTCTGCGATGCGCGACGACGTCGACCTTTCGAGCATGCTGCTCTGGAACTTCAAGCCGCTCGCCCATCACGAGCTGAACGGGTTCGGCGGCATGGGCGAGGGGCTGTCGATCCAGCTCGCCAAGGACGGCCGCCGCGTCCTCTGGAGCGCGCACGAGAGCGCCCCGAAGAATTTTACCGGCATCGACGTCACCGATCCGCGCAACCCGAAGGTCGTCTGCCAGACGGACCTGCCGCATCAGAAGGTCCGGTCGAACTCGCTGGAACTGTCGGGCGACATCATGGCCGTCGCCTACCAGGTGAAGGAGCCCGGGCTGAAGCCGGCCGGCTTCGAGCTGTTCGACGTCTCGGTGCCGGAAAGCCCGCGCTCGATCGGCTTCTTCGACACCTCGGGACCCTATTCGCGCGGCGTCCACCAGCTCTGGTTCTGCGACGGCGAGTACGTGCACATGTCGACCGGCGCCGCCGACTTCCAGCCGCGCAACCAGCTCGACGACCAGTTCTACATGATCGTCGATGTACGCGACCCGACGCGGCCCCGGGAAGTCGGTCGCTGGTGGCTGCCGGGCACGCGCGAAGGCGACGCGGCGGCGCCGCCGGTGCGCCATAAGGGCGCCGCCGACATGGGTTTTCGCGCCCACAACACCAATGTCTACCCGCAGCGTCCGGACCGCTGCTACCTCGGCTACATCGACGCCGGCATGCTGATCATGGACATCGCCGACAAGGCGAGCCCGAAGCCGATCGCGCGCTGGGACAACTCGCCGCCCTATTACGGCTTCACGCACACCGTCCTGCCGCTGTTCGACCGCGACCTGCTCGTCGTCACCGACGAGTCGACCGTTGATTCCGCCGCGGACTGGCCAAAGCTGATCTGGATCGTCGACGCGCGCGAGGAGACCAACCTCGTGCCGATCGCCACCTGCCCGCCGCCCTCCTACGACATCTTCGCCAGGCGCGGCGGCAGGTTCGGCGCGCACAACATCCACGAGAACACGCCGGTGCCGACCGCCTGGCAGTCCGACCAGGTGGTGATCGGCACCTTCTTCAACGGCGGCCTGCGCGCCTTCGACATCTCCAACCCTTATGCGCCGGTGGAGATCGCGCATTTCGTGCCGCCCGCGCCGAAGCTGGCGCCGACCGGCGCCATCCAGCTCAACGACGTTTTCGTCGACGAGCGCGGCATCGTCTACACCGTCGACCGCCATGCCGGAGGCCTGTACATCCTTGAGATGGATTTCTGAGGCGGCCGAGCACTTTCCGGCCGCCGGCGGCACGCTGCCGTTCGGCCGGCGGCTCAAGGACGCGCGCGGCCATCGGATCCCGGTGACCGTGGTCACCGGCTTCCTCGGCGCCGGCAAGTCGACGCTGGTGCGGCGCTTCCTCGACAGCGAGGAGGGCCGCGGCAGCGCGGTGATCGTCAACGAGATCGGCGAGATCGGCATCGACGACGCGCTGCTCTCCACCGCCGGCGAGCCGGTGCGGCTGCTCGGCAATGGCTGCCTGTGCTGCGCGCTGCGCAGCGACCTCGAGCTGACGCTGCAGCAGATGCTCGCCGGCCGGGCGAGCGGGAAACTGCCGCAGTTCCGGCGCGTCATCGTCGAGACGAGCGGCGCCGCCGACCCATCCGCGATCCTGCAGACGCTGGTCGGCAACCGCTCGCTCGCCGGCGCCTACCACCTCGCCGGCATCGTCACCGTAGTGGACGCGGTGCATGGCGCGCGCACGCTCGCCGAGATGCCGGAGGCGCGGATGCAGCTCGCGCTCGCCGACCGCCTCGTCGTCAGCAAGGCCGATCTCGCCGGCGAGGAGAAACTCGCGGCGATCGAGGCCTTGCTCGCCGCCGCCAACCCGGCCGCCCCCGTGCGGCGCGCCGTGCAGGGCGCCGTCGATGCCGATTTCCTGCTCGCCGAGGCGCCGCCGCGGGCGGCCTTCGCGGCGACCGCTGCCGCGCATGGCGGGCGGACGCTGCAAACCTTCTCGCTCGTTTTCGAGCGGCCGTTCACGTCGGACGGGCTGCGCGAATCACTCTCCGTGCTCACCCGCCTCCGCGGCGAGGATCTTTTGCGCATAAAGGGCCTTGTCGCGGTGCGAGGCTGCCGCGGCCCGGTCGTCGTGCATGCGGTGCGGCACCAGGTGCACCCGCCCGTCGAGCTCGAGCGCTGGCCGGACGAGGATTGTCGCTCGCGGCTCGTCTTCGTTGCCAGAAGCGTGCCGGCCGAAGCGGTGCGCCGGCTGTTCGACTCCATCGCCGAGCTCGCCGAACCCACAGCCAGGACAATGCCATGACCGATGCACCCAAGACCCGCAACGAAGGCGCCACCAAAGCCGGCGACGGCGCCGGCGGCTTCATCTTCGACCTCGCCGACATGAAGGCGATCGAGACCGGCATCGGCTATGCGACGACGCTCGGCCCGGTCGTCGAGGGCGAGCGCACCCAGTGCGGACTGATGCTGAAGCACAAGGGTACGGGCGCACGGCCGCATTCGCATCCGAACGAGCAGTGGAATTATGTCGTGAAGGGCCGGCTGCGCGTGGAGATCGACGGCGAGGAGCCGGTGATCGTCGGGCCCGGCACGCTGATCTACTTCCCGCCCGACAAGGTGCACGCGACGATCGCGCTGCCGGAGGAGGACGTGTACTTCTTCGTCGTCAAGGATTTGTCGCACGGCATCATCGGCCGCGCAGCCGACGGCACCATGGCCGGCGCCCATTACGAGCCGGGCTTCGAGCCGAAGGGATGAGGGCGTGCTCGCCTGCGCCCGCCCTTAAGTCTCGCGAGCACCTCGCCGCTCGTCATCCTCCGCTCGTCATTCTCGCGAGCACCTCACCGCTCGTCATCCTCCGCGAAGGCGGAGGATCCAGTTCTTCGCAGCAGAGCCGCTGTGCAGCACAGTAAAGCCTGAGGCTCGGTCACCTCGTCTGGCGGCGTCGGCCCCCGCTGCCGGGGTGCGGAAGCGGCGCCGTCAGGGAAGCGGTGGGCTGCGCTCCATGCCGGTTACGCACAGCGGCTTGCCGAGGCGCAGCGCCGGCGCGCCGTCCTCGTAGAAGTTCTCGAGCCGGCCGAGCCGGCGGTAGCCGCTCCGCTCGTAGAGGGCCATGGCGGCGGCATTGTCGGTGCGCACCTCGAGCCGCAGCT
>JAEZCD010000344.1 GCA_023430145.1 Pseudomonadota bacterium | reverse complement strand
CTCCTCGACGTCATCGCCACCCTGCGCGGGGCGCAGAGCGCGACGGTCGAGGAGCTGGCGCCGGCGCTCGGCGTGCAGCTCGGCTTCAACGCGCTCGACGGGGATTGAGATGCGGATCGACCGTCGTGCCCTCCTCGGCGGGCTGTTCGGCCTCGCCGCCCTGCCCCGCTTCGGCCACGCGGAGGCCGATCCGCTGGGCGAGGCCGTGGTCGGCGCGGTCCGCGACGGTGTGGGCGCCTTCCGGGTCGCCGGCCTCGACGCGGAGCTGCACGAAACGCTCGGCCTCACGGCGCCGCTGCGGCTGCATGCGGTGGTGCCGAACCCGCGCGGCGGGGTGGTCGCGGTCGCCCGCCGGCCGGGCGATCTCGCCTTCGTGCTGCCGCCGGGCGCCGACGCACCGGCGATCGTTCTGCATGCCGCCGACGGGCGCCGCTTCGCCGGCCACGGCGTCTTCCTCGACGGCGCAAAAACCTTCGCCATCGCCGAGATCGAGGTGGTTTCGGGCGAGGGCCGGCTGGCGTTTCTCGACGTCGATGCCGGCTGGGTCCGCCGCAGCGAATGCGCCACGGCGGGCATCGGCCCGCACGAGGTGGTGTCGGCAAAATCGCTCGTCGTCGCCAATGGCGCGCGCGAGCCGGCGCCGGAGCCCGGCATCGCCGCGCTCGGCGACAGTGAAGCGGCGTCGAGCGTGAGCTTCCTCGATCCCGTCACCGGCGCTCTGCGCGCGCAGTTCGAAGCCCCGTCCGGCTTCGAGGGCCTGTCGCTGCGCCACATGGCGGTCGCCGGCGACGGCACGGTCCTGGTCGCCGCCCAGGAGCAGGATTTTGGCATCGCCGACCGGCCGCTGTTGTTCTCGGCGACCGAGCGCGGCCTGACGCCGATCGACGGTGACGAAGAGACCTGGCGGGCGCTCGGCGGCTATATCGGCCAGGTCGCGGTCGACGCCTCGGGAAGGATCGCGGCCGTGTCGAGCCCGCGCGGGGGCGTCGTCATCGCCTTCTATCTCGCCCGGCGGCGGACGATCGGCCGCGTCGAGCTGCCCGACGTCTGCGGCCTCGCCGGCGACGGGCGTGCCGGCGGCTTTCTCGCCACCACCGGCCTCGGCACGGTGGCCCGGCTGCGCGCTGTGGACGACCGGCTAGCCCTCCTCGACAGCCGCGCGACGCCGCTCGCCTGGGATAATCACCTCTTCGCGCGCCGCTGAGCGCGGCACGGGCACCTGTTCGCGCGCCGCCGAGCGGCGGGGCGGCATGGTCATCGCCGCGACCCCGGCGACGACGCAGACGAGGCCGATCCAGGCGGTCGGGCTCAGCGTCTCGCCGAGGAAGATGACGCCGATCGCGACGCCGATCGGCACCCGGATATAGGCCTGCGCGGTGGTGCCGACGGAGCCCAGCGTGTGCAGGAGCCGGAAGTAGATCGCGAAGGCGAGCGCGGTCGAGAACACGGCGAGCGCGACGAGGGCGAGGATGGACGTCATCGACGGTGCCAGCGTCCACGGCCGGTCGACCAGAAGGCTCGCCGGCACCAGCAGCGCCGCGCCGCAGAGCATCGAGCCAGCCGCCGTCGCCATCGGATCGACGCCGTGGAACCGGCGGCCGAAGATCGCCGCGCAGGCATAGCAGACCGAGGCCGCGACGACCGCGAACTGGGCCAAAAGATCGCGGCCGAGGCCGCCGAGCGCCGCGGTCCCGACGATCAGGCAGGTGCCGCCGATGCCGAGCAGGACGCCGACGAGCTTGCGCGCGGTCACCGCCTCGTGCCGGGTGATGGCGACGGTGATGAGGAAGGCGAAGATCGGTGTCGTCGAATTGAGGATGACGGCGAGGCCGGCCTCGACGGTCTGCTCCGCCCAGGCGATCAGCGTGAAGGGGACGACGCTGTTCAGGCACGCCTGGATCATGAAGGCGTCCCAGACCGCCGGCGCGCGCGGCATGGCGACGCCGCGGGCCGCGAGCACGGCGAGCAGGAGCGCGCCGGCGATAAGCGTCCGCGCAGCGATCAGGGTGATCGGCGGGATGGTCTCGACGCCGAGCTTGATGAAGGTATAGGCCGCGCCCCACGCGGTCGCGAGGAGGACGAGCAGGGCGAGGTCGGTGTAGGTGGAAGATCTACTCGGTCCTTGGATCATTGTCGGCTTTCACGCATCCGTCCCGTTGCTTCGTCTGCCTCGCTCGTCATCTTCCGCGCCCGTAGTCATCCACCGCGCCCGCCGCTCGTCATCCTCCACGAAGGCGGAGGATCCAGCCCTTTGGGCGGCGGCCGAAGAGACGAAAGCTGGGTCCTCCGCCTTCGCGGAGGACGACGAGGAGACTGTGATGATCGTGGAGAGATCGGGTTCCCTCCCGTTGAGGCAGGGCTGGCTTCGCACACCCGGTTCGCGCTGTCCCTCACGAACGCTTCGGCGTCGGCCGAAGCATTCCCGGCTGACCGGGCGCGCCCGGCAGGCTACCCTTGCCGCCATGGGCATGGTTTCCGGCAACACACTCGCCGAGGTCGCGGCGCTGATCGGCGATCCGGCGCGTGCCAACATCCTCTCGGCGCTGATGGACGAGCGCGCGCTCACCGCCGGCGAGCTCGCCTTCCGGGCCGGCGTCACGGCGCAGACGGCGAGCGGGCATCTCGGAAAGCTCGTCGAGGCGCGGCTCGTCGCCGTCGAGAAGCAGGGCCGGCACCGCTATCACCGGCTCGCCGGCACGGGCGTGGCGCAGGCGCTCGAGGCCCTGATGGCGGTCGCCGCCGCGGGACCGGTGCGGCAT
>JAEZCD010000307.1 GCA_023430145.1 Pseudomonadota bacterium | reverse complement strand
ACATAACGGCCGCCCGGCTTCAAATCCGCGATATATGGTGTCTTTTTAAAGATTTTGGCGACGTCGAAGAGATCGAACGACACGCCGCATTCGTGCGCGATCGCCGGTAGATGCAGTGCAGCATTGGTGGACCCGCCCGACGCCGCAACAACGGCCGCGGCATTTTCGAGCGCTTTGCGCGTCACGATATCGCGCGGACGCAATCCCGACTTGATCAGATCCACGATCTGCTCGCCCGCGGTCATGCAGAACGCATCGCGGATTTCATAGGGCGCAGGCGCGCCCGCCGAATACGGCAGCGCAAGACCGATGGCCTCCGACTCCGTGGCCATCGTGTTGGGGGTGAACTGGGCCCCGCAGGCGCCGGCGGACGGACAGGCGACCTGCTCGAGCTCGGTGAGGTCCTCGTCCGACATCTCGCCGACGGAATACTTGCCGACCGCCTCGAAGAGGTCCTGCACGGTCACCTGGCGGCCGCGGAAGGAACCCGGGAGGATCGAACCGCCATAGATGAAGATCGACGGCACGTTCAGGCGGCACATCGCCATCATCATGCCGGGCAAGGACTTGTCGCAACCGGCGATGCCGACCAGCGCATCGTAGGCATGGCCGCGCATGGTCAGCTCGACGGAATCGGCGATCACCTCGCGGGAGGGCAGCGACGACTTCATGCCCTCGTGCCCCATCGCGATGCCGTCGGTGACGGTGATGGTGCAAAACTCGCGCGGGGTGCCGCCGGCGGCCGCGACCCCCTTCTTCACCGCCTGCGCCTGGCGCATCAGCGCGATGTTGCAGGGCGCGGCCTCGTTCCAGCACGAGGCGACGCCCACGAAGGGCTGGTGAATCTGGGTCTTCGAAAGACCCATCGCGTAGTAGTAGGAGCGATGCGGGGCCCGCTCGGGGCCCTCCGTCACATGCCGGCTCGGCAGTTTCGTCTTGTCGAAGACCCTGGCGTCCATGAAACGCAAAACCTCACGCGTCGAAGCCAATCGGCGAGGCTTCGGTTGGCTGACGCGCGGACCGCGTTCTCGCTCCTCGTCCTCGTCCCGCGCAACGGCCCGTCCCTCCCCCGAAGGACGCGCCGAAATACAATTCTGCGCAGGAAGTTATGAAAGATCGGTGGCGCTCGTTTGTGGCGCAATCGCGGCGTCGGCAAGGCTCGCCGAGCCCGCTCGGCGGCATTTGATCGGCTGTGGCGGGCGGGTAACAAGCCGGCTCACGCGAACGTGGTCGCGGACATCGTCCGGGACCGCCGCGAGCGGCCCGATGGCCCTTCGCGCGGCGATGGTATATTCCGGCGCAAGGCGTGAGGCGGTCGGCCTCGATCGGACAGGGGAAGCTGCATGCGAACGTCTTTCTGGCGGGCGACCGGGCTCGCCTTCGGGCTCGTCCTCGCCCTCGCGCCGGATGCCCGGCAGGCGGCGCTCGCGCAGGACACCGTCCGCGCCGGCTCGCTCGACTTCCGCGACCTCGCCTACGACGGCCGGTTCGGCTCCGGCGCCGTCGGCCTCGTCAGCTTCTCCGGCCTCGTCCATGACGGCGACCGGGTGCGCGCCGCCACCGTGCGCATCGAGCGGCTGACCTGGAAGGTGCCCGTCGCCTCGATGGAGATCCCGGCGATCCGGATCGAGAACTTCGACGGGCCGCGGTCGATCGTCGACGCGCTCACCGGCGGCCGCGGCTCGGAGATCGACTGGGTCGCGGTCATCAACTCCGCGCGCGCCGACCGCGTCGTCGTCGACCGCATCAGCCAGGAGATCGACGCCCCCGAGGCCAAGCTCGACGTGAAGGGCGCCCTGACCAATCTCGTCATGGAGGGGCTCGCGCAGGGGCGGATCGCCAGCATGCGGATCGCCGCCGGCGAGGCCGAGGGCGACCTGCCGGACGGCCAGTCGCTGCGCTACCGGGTGGGCACGACCATCTACGAGGACATCAATCTCGGCGAGATGGCGCGCTTCGTCACCGGCGGCGGATCCGGTCCCGCCAAGCTGATCATCGGCTACACGCGGACCGAGGACGGCGAGACGTCGCAGAGCGACGGCATGCGGACTCGGATCGGCCTCAGCGAGGCGCGCGGCTTCTATTCGCGGGCGCCCCGCGAAGCCTTGACCTATGCCGACTTCCAGGCGTTCGAAACGCTCGCCAACAACGGCAACCCGGCCCTCGCCAGGAAGATCGCGGCCTTCGTCACCGACATTCTCGACAACACCCGGGTCGAGAGCGCCGCAATGCGCGACTACGAGACGGAGTTTCCGGGCGGCAGCGCCAAGATCGAGGCGATCACCGCCCGCAATTACGGCCTCGCCAATTTCGAGCTCGTGGACCTCACCGGCCTCGTCGTCGAGGCGCCGACAGGGCCGGTCCGCGTCGCCCGCATCGCCTTCGAGAACATGGACAGCCGCGCGCTCGTCGACTTCCTCCTCGAGGGGCTGCAGTCCGGCAAGATGCCACCCTCGGACGATCCGGTCCGCATTCGCCGGGCGCTGCCGAGCCTCGACGCGTTCCGCATCGAGGACGTGCAGGCGGAGACGCCGGAGGGCCCGGTCGGCATCGGCAGCTTCGCCATCGAGGCGGAGCGCTCCGGTCCGGAGCTGACGGCGATCTCGACGACGCTGAAGCGGCTCGACGTTCCGCTCGACGCCGGCACGCCCACCGACGCCAAGGAGCGGCTGATGGCGCTCGGCTATTCGCGCATCGTCGCCGACGCGGCCGTCGTGCTGCGCTACGACCCGGCAGGCAAGGCGATCCTGCTCGATCGCACCGGCGCCTCGATCGACGACGCCGGCAGCGTCGAGTCGACGCTGCGGATCGAGAACTTCGACCTCGACCAGATGCTCGCCGCCGGGCCGGAGGCGGCCGCGCGGGCGCTGACGCTGCCGTTCGGCGGGCTCGACCTCAAGGTGGTCGACCTCGGCCTCGCGCAGCGCTTCTACCAGAGCGTCGCCGACCAGAGCGGCGTCTCCGCCGACGCCATCCGTGACGGGCTCGCCGCCGAGATGCGCGCGCAGGTCGGGCAGCTGCTCGGGCCGGCGCTGGCGCCGGGCTCGGCCGAGAAGGTCGCCGAGTTCCTGCGCAATCCGGGAACGCTCACGGTGCGCGTGGCGCCGCGGGCCGACCGGCCGCCGCTGCTCGTCGGCGAGATCCAGGGCATGGCCCCGCCGCAGCTCGCCGACCGGCTGACGGTGACCATCGAGGCGACGAAGTAGGGCTCTTGGGCGCGCGAGGGAGCGCCGCCTCGGCGCGGAGGTGGACGAAACCCACCACCCGCGCTGCGGTAAGAAAGTGATCGGCGCTCTCCTCGCGGCGTGGTTTCGAAAGCGTAAGCCGCGCTGTCGCCCGCCGCCGAGGTGATTTCCATCTTCGCTTGCAATCTCAATGGCTTGGCTGCTTAGCGAAGGCTTGCGCTCACCTTTCGGCAACCCTTTGTATGAACGCTGTTAACAACGAGCCTTAAGCGGCGGTTCAGGCGGCCGCTGCAATTCTCGCATCCATCGGCCGGGCGATCCGGCAAGGACACGACCCCCGGGGACAGGGCTGGGGCGTCCCGAACAGGATGGATGGGGTAAGATGGCTCGTTTCGAACTCTCCAATGCCGAGCACGGCGATCTCGGCGGCACCACGACCGGCGGCGACGTCTTCTTCCAGCTCGGCATGGCCTACGCCACCGGGCGGACGGTCCAGGCCGACCGCGTCACCGCGCACAAATGGTTCAACATCGCCGCGCTGAAGGGCAACCGGGACGCCGTCCGCCTGCGCCGCGAGCTCGCGGTCGAGATGGACGAGGCCGAGATCGCCGCCGCCCAGCGCGCCGCCCGCGAGTGGCTCGGCAAGCACTGAGCCGACGCTCTTCCGGCCGCTCGCACCGGCGATCGGCGAATCGTCTGCGCCACCATCGGCGCCCATCCCCCCGGACTGCGCTATAAGCGCTGACCGCATTCGCGCCGGGGGCTGGCATGACCGTTCGAATCGCCGTCACACGCAGGGCGGTTCTCCTCGCCTGCGCCTTGTTCGCGGCGGTGGCGACGCCGGCGAGCGGCGCCCGCGACGGCGACCGGCGGCCGATCGTCTTCGTGCACGGCAACGGCGACAGCGCCGCCGAATGGATGGTCACCCTCTGGCGCTTCGAATCGAACGGCTATCCGCGCGATCGCCTGTTCGCGGTCAATCTCCGCTTTCCCACCGCCCGCACGCTCGACGACGAGCCTGAAGCCGGCACCTCCTCGAGCGCCGAGGCCGCCAAGCGGCTCGCCGGCTTCGTCGAGGACGTGCTCGCCGAGACCGGGGCACGCAAGGTGGCGCTGGTCGGCAATTCGCGCGGCGCCACCGTGGTCCGCAACTTCGTCGAGAACGGCGGCGGCGCAGACGTCGTCTCGCATGTCGCCCTCGGTGGTGGCGTCAATCACGGCGTCTTCAACTCGCCCTTCATCCGGCCGACCAGCGAGTTCAACGGCGCCAGTCCGTTCATGCAGCAGCTGAACAAGGGCGCGGACGAGGTCGTCGAGGGCGTGAAGTTCCTGACGCTGCGCTCCGACCTCTTCGACAAGTACGCGCAGCCCGACGGCCGCTTCGTCTTCGGCATTCCGGGCCTGCCGACCGGCATCAGCTACGACGCGCCGGCCCTGAAGGGGGCCAAGAACATCGTGCTGCCCGGCGTCGATCATCGCGAGGCGGCGATGGGCCGGGACGCCTTTCCGGAGATCTTCGAGTTCCTGACCGGCGAGGAGCCGCGGCGCCTGCGCGTGAAGGCCGAGCGTCGCCCGCTTCTCGACGGCGTCGTCACCGGGCTGACCGCAGGCCTCTACGACAACGTCCCCGTCGAGGGCGCCGACCTGAAGATCTTCGAGGTCGACCCGCGCAGCGGCGAACGCCGCGGCGAGGCTGTGCACGATGTCACCACCGGCAGGGACGGCGCCTGGGGACCGTTCGAGGCCGATCCCGATGCGGCCTACGAGTTCGTCCTCGACGTTCCCGGCCAGCCGGTGACGCACATCTACCGCTCGCCCTTCCTGCGCGGATCGCAGATCGTCCATCTGCGGCCTGCCGAGGTCGTTCCGGACGGCAATGCGGGCAGCGTCGTCATCCTGACGCGGCCATCCGGCTATTTTGGCGTTGAGGACCGGCTCACCTTCGACGGCGCACGCCCCTCTGTCTCCACCGACCCGGTGCCGAACGTCGCGACGGCGACGCTGCGGGTTCCCTTCGAGCAGGCGAGCCACAGGGCGCGCTTCGGCGATCAGACGATCGCCTGCCTGAACTGGCCCAAGGGCCACGTCACCATCGTCGAATTCAACGATTGAGCTTTCCGCCCGCCCGGCCCGGCGCCGGGCTCGGTGCGCTGCCGTCGACCGGGGGCAGCTCGGGCTTGCGCTCGAGCGGAAAGTCAGGGCTGTCGTAGAGCTCGCGCAGCTCCTTGTGCGTGATGGTCTGCTCGCCGGTCTCGATATAGGCGGCGGCGGAAAGGTTCTTCGGAATCTGCTCGACCGCGTAGCGGATCGCCTCCGCCGCCGTCGCGAAGCGCCGGTACGAGAGGGGTGCCCGCCTGCCGTGCCCGCGGGCCGAATAGAGCTCCGCCGGCGCCGAATAGTCGAATTTGCCCATGGCCCATTAGAGCACGGACGGTCTCCGGCGGCGAGAGCCTCGCGGAAAGGTCCTGTCTGGAACCTACAACCCCCGTGCCGGGGAGACGGGGGCGCGACGGAGCGGCCACATGGCACGCCCAAAACCATTGCCGCTCCTGCCGCACACTCCTAGAATCCGTCCAAAGAACAATCTCGGAGGGGACGCCATGTGCGGGATGTTCGCGCACCAGCCTGCGGACAATTACGCCTCGCAAACCAGATCGATCCGGATCGGCGGCCATTGCACCTCGATCCGCCTCGAGAACGTGTTCTGGACGATCATCGAGGAGATCGCCGCGGGCGAGCGCAGCAGCGTCGGCAAGTTCGTCACGACCCTCTACGACGAGGTTCTGGAGCATCATGGGAAGGTGCAGAACTTCGCCTCGCTTCTGCGCTGCTCCTGCCTGCTCT
Organism: Pseudomonadota bacterium; assembly: GCA_023430145.1. Classification (GTDB taxonomy): domain Bacteria; phylum Pseudomonadota; class Alphaproteobacteria; order Rhizobiales; family Methylopilaceae; genus JAEZCD01. The sequence continues at coordinate 34,192 of JAEZCD010000307.1, read as the reverse complement.
ATGTCGCCAACGCCAAGGAGCCGGGCGCTGCCGCGCCTGGCATGCATCGCGACCTCGTCGCCGCCGAATAGGCTGCGCGGTCGCTCACCCGAGCATCCGACCGGCGGGGTCGGCGACATTCCGCCGGGGCAAGCGCGCCACGACCAGGCGACCCGAGATGCGCCGCGCAGACGTTTGCGCCCCAGTCAGCAGTGCCCCGGCTTCAGCCGGATGTCATGGCGCATGCTGGATGATCGTGTTGCTGGCATTGAAGCCGACGCTATTGCCGTTGTTGCTGCGGAAGACGAATTTGATCCGATGCTTTCCCGGCGCGACGCGAGGAATGATGAAGGTCCAGGCGCGCGGCTCGTAAAGCGGAATTCCCAGCAGCTGCACCTGATCTGGAGCGATCGTCTCGTCGTCGATCGACGCCGATATCGTCAGCACGGCATTATTCGTCGTGGCGACATAACCTTCGAAGCGAACCATCACGCAGCTCGGCTCCGATCCACCCTGCACGAACCGGCCTCCGGCCTCCGCGAGGGGGACGAAGGTCGTCGACGTCGTGTTGCGGAAGGTTTCCGAGACCGTGGCCGTTACCTGAGTGGGACGGCAGGTCACCTTGGTCGCGGCGGCGGCAGCCGGGGATGTGATCAAACCCAGCGACAGAGCACCCAGCAGGGCAAGCGAAACACGCGGGAACATTCGAGACTCCTCCCGGCTGATGAGCAGCGTGTTCCGCCTGCTTACATCAGTCCCGGAGTCCCACGGTTTCGACCATGTTTCTTCATGGTCGAAACGCGTTACGGTTGCGGTATCCGGCGGCGCCGGCTCCCCCGCCACCTGCGCACCACCGACAGGCGCTTGGGGTGCGCCCTATCCGAGGCTCCCGGTCCGAGACTGTCGGCGTCGCGACACGGCCGAAGCCTCGGACCCGGAACCTCCGCAGAAACGATATCGAGGCCTCGATCGCTTCGTGCCCTCAGATCTCGCGCTTCTGCATGGCACCGGCGATGTGGTCCGCCTGCCGGATGGCGAGCGCGACGATCGTCAGGGTCGGGTTGCAGGCGGCCCCGGTGGTGAACTGGCTGCCGTCCGACACGTAGAGGTTCTTGATGTCGTGGGTTCGCCCGAACTTGTCGACGACGCCGTCGCGCGGCTTCTCGCTCATCCGGTTGGTGCCGAGATTGTGCGTGCTCGGATAGGGCGGGGTGGGGAACGTCACCGTGGCGCCGACGGCGTCGTAGATGGCCGCCCCCTGCTTGTAGGCATGGTTGCGCATGGCGACGTCGTTCGGATGGTCGTCGTAGTGCACGTTGGGCACCGGCAGGCCGAACTTGTCCTTGATGGTCGGGTCGAGCGTGACGCGGTTGGTCTCCTGCGGCATGTCCTCGCCGACGATCCACATGCCCGCCATGCGCGGATACTGCTCCATCGCGCTCGTGAACGTCCGCCCCCAGGCGCCCGGATTGAGGAACGCCGCCATGAACGGCACCCCGAGCGCCAGCGTCTCGAGCTCGTAGCCGCCGACGAAGCCGCGCGAGGGGTCGTTGCGGGATTCGTCGCGGACGATGCCGGCCATGGTGGTACCGCGATACATGTGCACCAGGTCCTCGAACGTGGCGTACACGCTGCCCGTCATGTGGCGCATGTAGTTGCGCCCGACCTCGCCGGAGCTGTTGGCGAGCCCGTCGGGGAACATGCTCGAGGCGCTGTTCAGCAAGAGGCGCGGGCTCTCGATCGAATTGCCGGCGACGGCGACGACGCGTGCCTTCTGCCGCTGCGTGGCGCCGTTGCCGTCGAAATAGACGACGCCCGTGACCTTGCCGGAGGCGTCATGCTCGATCTTCGCCACGTGGCAGTTCGGGCGCACCTCCAGGTTGCCGGTGGCCTCTCCTTGCGGGATCTCTGTATAGAGCGTCGACCATTTGGCGCCGGACTTGCAGCCCTGGAAGCAGAAGCCGATCTGCTGGCAGCTGCCGCGGCCGTTGCGCGGCTCGCTGTTGATCGCCATCCGTCCGGTGTTGACTTCCTTGTAGCCGAGCTTGCGGGCGCCGGCCTCCATGATCTTGTAGTTGTTGTTGCCGGGAAGGCCGGGAATGTTGTTGGTGCGCGTCACCCCCATCTTGTCCTCGGCCTTGGCGTACCAGGGCTCCATTTCGGCGAGCGAAATCGGCCAGTCGAGCAGGCTGGCACCCGGCACCTTGCCGTAGGTCGTCGCGGCGCGGAACTCATGCGGCTCGAAGCGCAGCGAGGCGCCCGCCCAGTGCACCGTCGAGCCGCCGACCGATTTGACGATCCAGGCCGGAAGGTTGGGGAAGTCCCGCGCTACCCGCCAGTCGCCCGAGGTCGTCCGCATATCGGTCCAGGCGAGCTGGACGAAGCTCTCCCACTCGTCGTTGACGAAGTCCTGGATCTCGGTGCGCGGGCCCGCCTCGAGGATGACGACCTTGACGCCCTTCTGCGCGAGCTCGTTGCCGAGGGTGCCGCCGCCGGCCCCCGATCCGACGATGACGACGACGCCGTCGTCGCTCAACTCGAACTTTGCCATCTACTTTCCTCCCAAGAGTCGAAGATCTTTATGTTCTTTGTCTTGCTCGAGCTCAGCCTTTGGGCAGCCAGGAGATGTCGTCGAAGCCGCGATGCAGGTATCCGCCCTTGTCGGCGGAGGCGCCTTCGTAGCCGAACTTCGGCCACAGGTCCTTCTGGTTGTAGAGCGACACGACGAGGTCGGACCGCAGCTTCTTGAAGAACTCGGTCTCCTCGATGCCGCGCAGCAATGCGACGCGGTCCTCCTCCCAGGCGACCTCGCCATAGGGGACCTTGTGCCGGTCCCGGGCGCTGGCATCGAGCCGCTGCACCCCGCCCGTCAGCATCGCCTTGACGGCCGGATCCGCGGCCGCCTTGTCGTTCCACGGCTTGATCGCGGTGATGTAGTAGACCTCGCCGAGGAAGTCGTGCGGATAGATGTCGCGCGCCACCTTGACGAGCGTCTTCATCGTCGCCGGGTCGAGGGCGCCGCCCTCGGCCCAGGCATCCTCGATGCTGATGCCGAGCGCGCTTGATACGGCGACGGCGGGCGCCACGGCCGCCGTCGCCTTGAGGATGAAGCGCCGGCTGAGCCGGGTCCTCGGATCGACCTCTCGCATGGGTGTTCCTCCGCAGTGTTGTTTTGCGTTGACTGGTCAGACGAAGCGGCCGCCCCGCTCGATGACTTCGGTCTTGTAGCCGTCCGGGTCGGTGATGAAGAAGAAGCGGGCGAGCGTCGTGCCCTTGTGCTTGAAGTCGCGAATCGGACCGGGCGCGAGGCCCGCCGCGGTCAGGCGCGCGTGCTCGGCATCGATCGAGTCCACCGTCACCGCCAGATGGCCATAGCCGTCGCCGAGCCCGTAGGGCTCCTTGCGGTCGAAATTGACCGTCAGCTCCAGCTCGAACGGAGAATCATCCCCACGCAGATAGAGCAGCGCGAAATCGTCGAAGTCGAACCGCTGGGCGAGCTTCAGCGAGAAGGCCTTGTCGTAGAAGTCGAGCGACTTGCGTTCATCCAGAACGCGGATCATCGAGTGGACGGGCTTGGCGGCCATCAGTGGAGCTCCTTCAAATAGTCGATGATGGCGCTGCGCACCTCCCGCCTCGCCTCCTTGTAGGGCATGATGGCGCCGGGGATCATCGCCTGGGGATCGACCAGCCAGCTATCGAGGCGCTCGGTGTCCCAGACCCAGTCGGCTTTGGCGAAGCCGGGCGAGTAGCGGAAGCCGGAGACCGTTCCGACCTTGCGCCCGACAATGCCGACCAGCGCCGGCCCCTGGCGCTGCGGCTCGTTGGCCTTGACGGTATGGCAGGCCGCGCATTGGCGGCGGAACAGGGTCTCGCCGGACGGCGGCGCGACGGTGGGAAGCGCCATCTGCGCCCGCGCCGCACTCGGGCCGCCGATCAGCAGTGCCGACGCGATCACGGCGAGAAGTCGTGGTGGGATCCCCGGCACGCTCGTTCCTCTGCTTCGCGCAGAGGCTAGGAGGCTTGCCGACGGGGTGGGTGGTAGCGGGTTGTTACAGGCCGCGCCGCGGCGTCACCGGCGCTCGGCGAGGGAGGCGGCCGCGCCGACCCGAGGCGACCCGACTAGCTTTCGTTCCGCCGGCGATCGGCCCGCAGCGGCTCCCATACGGAAATCAGGCGATCGCGCTCGAGCAGCGAGGGCAGTGCCGTGTGCCACGCCTGCCGATAGGGTCGGTGGATCTGAACGTTCAGCACATCGTCGTGATCCTCCCATGTCTCGTAGAGCATGAAGCGATGCTCCGACGCCGGGTCCCGGTGCAGGACCGCCTCGTGGAACATGGGCTCGGACCGCATCGCGTCGAGCACGCCTTCGAGCAGCGCGAGGAAGCGAGTCCGCTGATCGGGGCGGACGTGGAACTCGATCACGTAGGTCACGGCCATGCAGGGTGCTCCGGTATCTTCCTGCGGGTGGGGAAAAGGGGGGCTGGCCGCCGATGTCGTCCTCAAATCTTGATGACCAGGCGGCTTTCCATGAGAGGGAGGCGGAGGGCGGGTCTTGCACAGCTCTAGCTCGATCAATAACCTCGAGAAGGGGCGCTCTCTGGAGGGCACGACGAATGGAGTCCATCCGTCGCGAAATGGTTACGGCCAAGAAGCTCTTCTCGATCGCTCTTCTCGTACCCATCCTGGTGATCGCCGCTGCACCTTCCGCCTCCGCTCAGCGCCACGTCGGCGAGTCCGTTCGCGAGCGTCCTACAGGGATTCTTCCCGTGCAGGGATCGCCTCTCGGGCTGGATGGGCCCATCGCGTTTCAGATCCAGTCCCGGCTGGCCGCCCTCGGCTACGACGTGGGTGTTCCAGACGGCAGGTTCGGGACCCAGTCGCGGAATGCACTCGCAAAATTCCAGAGGGACGTCGGGCTCGCCGCGACCGGTTTTCCCGATCGCGCGACGGCCGTGGCACTCGAGCGCGCGGTAAGGACCCAGTCTTCTTCGGCAAAGCCGGGCGTCTCGCCGGGCCGGGCGGCGACGCGGGGTCCCGTTATGCCGCCGCCACTCGCCACTGCCTCGCGGGCGATCGGCGCGCGAGACGTTCCGGTCGTGCAAAATCGGCTCGCCTTGTTCGACACGTATACGCTAGACACACGTGGCATAGGGCCGAGAGCGGGAGAGCATGCCGCGGATTGGCGGTACCTTTTTGATGGACTCATTGCCGGACGCTGGCCGGAGCGCCTCAGAGCTGCCGACGACGAAGCGATCCGAAGCTGGCTGTCCGCATATGCGGCACAAGATCTTTTTCATCTCAACAGCGGCGACGAGTTCGAACGGCGAGCTTTGCTTCAGCGATTCCGCTCCGAACTGGTGCCGCGAATCATTGCCGATGCGAGGAAGCTGCCGATCAAGCTGGTGGATATACGGCGGGTTCGCTTGCACGATTACGACTTCGGCTCGGAGAGTTTTCCTTTCGGTATCTCGACCGATTTCGCGAGACTTAACGTTGCAAAGCCGGTCCTCGCACATTCGCTGCGCGCGCCCCTGCCATTGAGCGCGATCCCGCGCCGGGTGCCGGTACCGACAGCTCGGGCAAGGCAGCTCGCGGACTCTTTGAACAGTGACGGTACCGGCGATCGCCGGGCCTATCTCGCCTTGTTCATCACCATCACCGGCCTCACCGAGGCGGAACGAAGCCCCGGATCTCGTCCGAGTGTGGCGGTCGACCTGTCCCTCGAACGGATGGCGCTGTTCGCCGATCCGCAGCTCAATCGGCTGGTCCACGAATTCGATCTCGCCCCGGTGACGCCCGCGCCGCCGCCTGCGGTCGATCCGCGCGTGGTCGCGATGACGAATATCAGAACGGTCACCAGCGACGAACTCATCGCGACGATCGCTGACCTCTCGCGGCAACCCGATTTTATCGACGGCGTCATCCGGGGGCACTCGCGATTCACCAGCCTTTCGGAGCTCCAGCAGCCGCGTTATCTGCTGGAGGAAAGAGCGCGGCTGTCGGGGATGCGGCAGCCGGACCCTTGGATCGAGGGCACGATCAAACTCGGTCGATACGACCGGGAAGCGCAGCGCTTCCCTGTCGAGGCGGTCACGCTGCGGCCGACCGGATCCTCGTCCGGCTCGTACAACTCCTTCGTCACACTCGCACTCGCCGATCCGAAAGCAATCCCGGCGATCGCCGTGCCGCTGGGCGACGCTCAGGCGGTCATCGACCAGGGCGGCAGCGACCGCACCTTCTCGTTGAAGGTACGCGCACGACCCGTCGCCGCGGAAATAATAGACGGTCCCAAGGGACGCCTCTTCGTCGAGCCGAGCGAGGTCTACGTTTTCAAGTCGAAGAATCCCCGTGACGTGTTCGTCACTTACTTTCGGCCGCAAACAGAACAGGTCGATAGGGCGCCGGCGGCCATCGCTGCGCCGAAAGACATTCCGCTGAATCATGAGACGGTCGATCTCTTGATCCTCAAGCAGGATCCCGGCCGTCTCGACAGGATGGCCGAGCGCATGTTCTACGAGCGCCTGATCTACGAGGCCTCGACGGATGCGCCGGTCTGGGGCCGGTTCTTCAAGACGGGGCAGGCATTGCCGAACCTCGCCGAGCGCCAGCGGCTACTGCCTCAGTTCAAGACTTGGACCGCGGAGCGGGCGCGAGCTCTTGGTGATAGATTTGCCGTTCGAGCGACCCGCGGCGGAAGTGTCTGTGGCAGCGCGAAGACGATTTTCGACGCGGCCGAAGTTCCCGCGTCGTTCGATCTCGGGGCGCGTGGCACATTGGACGCGGAACTCCGGGCCCTGCGGAGCGATACCGAAAACGCCGACCGGCCCTATCTCGTCGAAAGGACTCTTCTTGGCATCGACGCTCGACCGATCTTCGAGCCGGCCGGCTGCTACCATAGCGCTTCGCGTGGCATCCGCGAGACTCTTGGCCTAGAGAAGTCGGATCCTCCGAAGACGTTGATCGTTCTCGGTAAGGTGCCACTTCCGGCCGGAGGGGTCTACCGGGAGCTCAGCTCCAGCGAGTACGCGGTTGTCGTGGATGGCGTAGAGTTGGTCGGCAGTGCCGACACGCCCTCGGTGTTGATCCGCGCCACCGCCGAAGCGGCGACGCATGCCGGGAACAGGCAGAACGCCAATGTGGTGATGGCGAGACTCTCGCCGTCCGCCGTGGAACCGCTCGGAAAGGAGATCGCCACGCCCGGTGCGCTCGACGTGTCCGGCATCAAGCTCGGCATGAGCTTTGCCGAGGCCGACAAGGTGATCCGGGCTCACATGAAGGTCGGGCGCGTGTTCGAGGGGCCGCGGGCGGTCTCGCCGGACGGCAAGCTCCAGCCCTTCCAGACGGCGCGCCTTTACATGCGCGATGATGCGATGGAGTTCTTCATTCTGTTCCACGAACCGCCGGATGTCACGGAGGAAGTCATCGGCGTGATTCGTTGGAACATCGTCCCGCAGCTTCAGATAAGTCCGGATGCTTTCACGCAGGCCCTGGAGGCCAAGTACGGGCCGCGTTTCCGGAGCCAACAAGAAGGCTTCGGCTCCGGGACCTGGGCCTCGGAAGCCGCCAAGACAGCATGGGGCGACTGCGCGGTCGCCATATCCGACAACAGACAGGAGGGCCAGTGGTACGAGAATGGCGTGCCCGCCGTGTGGTACTCGAAGGAGATCACGCTCGGGCCGGCTAGGGTCGAGTCTTGGATGTCGACGCCGAATGAGCATCTACCCTGGCCGCGCCTGGAAAAGCAGGATGGCCGCGCGCAGCAGCGGTGCGGCAGCGTCATACGTGCGAAGTTTGATCGGATGCGCAGCTTCACCGACCGCATGGTGATTATGCTCGTCGACGTCGGACGGGCCACGAGCGCGCTTCCCGCCGCTCAGGCGATGCTCGAGAAGGCGCCGCCGCCGAAGCCGCCGGTCAGTCCGGTCGTCGAGGGCGTCGTCAAGGACTTGAAGCTCTGAAAGACGGAGCGCCGGCGAAGCTCTCCGCCCGCCGGCGCTTCCTCTACGCCGCCTCGACCTCGGACACCTCGTCGGTGTGCACCTTGAACACCGCGAGCTGCGCCATGCCGAAGGCGGTCGAGATGGCAGTGTCGGTCGCGTCGCGGCCGCGGGCCATCAGGATGCGGCCGATGCGTGGGGTGTTGTGGCGGGCGTCGAAGGTGTGCCACTCGCCGCCAAGATAGACGTCGAACCAGGCGGAGAAATCCATCGGGTAGTCGACCGGCGGCACGCCGATGTCGCCGAGGTAGCCGGTGCAGTAGCGGGCCGGGATGTTCATGCAGCGGCAGAGCGTGATGGCGAGGTGGGCGAAGTCGCGGCAGACGCCGAGCCGCTCCTCGTGCGCGTTCCAGGCCGTCTTGTCGGAGCGTGCGTGCTCGTAGCCGAACTTGATGCGCTCGTGCGCATAGTCGACGATCGCCTGCACGCGCGGCCAGCCGGGCGGCGTGTTGCCGAACAGCTTCCAGGCGAGGTCGGAGAGCCGGTCGGTCTCGCAGTAGCGGCTGCCGAGCAAGAAGACGAGAATCTCGCTCGGCAGCTCCTCGATCGGATGCTGGACCGCGTCCTCGACGATGCGGTCCGGCAGGCCGGAATCCTCGATGATGAAGTCGTTGCGGATCGTGAAGCGGCCGGGCGGCGCTGTGACGCGGGTGCAGACGTTGCCGAAGCCGTCGAAGTAGGTTTTCAGCGGCAGCGCCGGCTCGGTCGAGACCGTCTCGGGCGTCCGCAGATCGGCCACCCGGCTCGGATGGACGTGCACCATCAGCAGCATCGGGGTAGGGGCGACACAGTCGTAGCCGAGCTCGTACCCCGCGCGTATCAGCATGTATCGCCGCCTTTCGCCATCCAAAGCCTGCTCAGGAGACCGCCCGGCCGAGCACCGGGGCCTCCTCTTCGGCACGGACGTCGACCTCGACCTCCATGCCGATGTAATCGGACGGGAATCCCCGCCACGTGCCCGACAGCGGCACCGCCTGCGCCGGATCGCGCACCACAGCCACCCGGATCAGGTCGCGATTGCCGACGATGCCGTTGGTCGGGTCGTATTCGACCCAGCCGCCTTCCGGCAGGTAGATGCGCACCCAGGCGTGCGTGTTGCCGCCGCCGCGGCGCGGCCGGTTGCTGCGCGATGGACTGTGCAGGTACCCGGACACGAAGCGGGCGGCGAGCCCGAGCGAGCGCGCCGCCTCCATCATGAACACCGCGAAGTCGCGGCAGGTTCCACGGCGCAGCTCCAGCGTCTCGGCCGGCGACTGGGTGCCGCGCTCGGGCCGGCCGACATAGGTGAACTCGTCCGGGATGGCGCGCGTCATGGCGCCGAGAACCGCGTGCACGCCGAACGGCCCGCGGCCGGAGATGAAACGGTGCGCCCAGAGCTCGACCTTCCGCTCCGGATCGGGAAACTGCCGCTCGATCGAGCGCGACAAATCCGGCAGCTCCTCGCTCGAATAGGCGAAGGGGAAGGTGCCGAAGCTGTCGCTGGCGCTCTGGTCCTCGAGATCGGAATCGAGGATCTGCTCGAGCCGGACATTGCTGACGAAGGTGAGCTCGCTGGCGCGGCCCGCGAAATGGGCGATGCCGACGCTGTTGCCGAACACGTCGTGCACGTAGCGTAGCTCGGTCGGGGCCGGCGTGACCTCGATATGGGCCTCGAGCAGCCGCTGGTCGTAGCTCTCGCGGGGCCGGAACATCATCCGGTGCGGGCCGAAGGCGACCGGCTGCTTGTAGCGGTATGTGGTGACGTGTCTGACGGCGATGACCGGCATGATGCTTTCGATGGCTTGCGGCCGAGCCGCGTGGACGTCTGTCGCGAGCAGCATGGGCGACTCTACAAGCCGTTCATCCTATTAGCTTTCGCAGCGTACGCACACCTTTCCGTCGATCCCGCGGGGCTTCGGGCTGCCGGTCCGGCCCGGGATTCGGGTTGATGCATGCAAAAAGGAGACCAGGAGACGGATCGGCAGCGGGACGCCAGGATGCGTCGGATTTGGCTCCAAGTGCACGGACTGTGGCACCAAGTGCATAGACAAAGCTTTGCTTTGGCCCTCTGATCGCCCGGCGCGAGCGCTTCGCGGGGGGACGGGGATGATGCCGATTCAAGCTGCCGAACGGCCGGGCGCGCTGCTCGGGGGCGTCGGCCGCGCTCGGCTTCGGCGCGGGATGGCTGCCTGCGCCCTGCTCGTGTCGTCGGGCACGGTCCTCGCCGGCGACCTGCCGGCCGCGCCGCCGCCTGCCGAGGCGGCGCCGCCCTTCACCTGGACCGGCTTCTACATCGGCGGCGCGCTCGGCTGGGCGCGACCGGCCTCGCAGTGGCACATCACGGTCGACAGCCCGAACGACGGGCGCGACCGCTCCTCGCCCCTGTCGACCAAGAACGGCCTCCTCGGCGGCGGCTTCGCCGGCTACAATTGGCAGGTCGACCACCTCGTCGTCGGCGCCGAGGCCGATCTGACCTTCGTCATCGCGGGCAAGATCCGCACGGCGGCCGGCCACAGCTTCATCACCGCGCACACCAATTTCTTCGGCTCGGCGCGCGGCCGCGTCGGCTGGGCGGCCGACCGCGTGCTGCTCTACGGCACCGGCGGCTTGGCCGTGCAGTCGCCTGTCACGCGCGTGCCGACGACGGCGATCTCGGTTCGCACCAGCGACGACCTGCGGCTCGGCTGGACGGCCGGCGGCGGCGTCGAATACGCGTTCGCCGACAACTGGATCGCCGGCGTCGAGTACCGCTTCTCGGCCTACGAGAACGAGACCGGCAGCTACAAGCTGCGCCGCACCAAGGTGCACCTCTCGCAGGACAAGGACGTGAACCAGGTCACCGGCCGGGTGAGCTACAAGTTCTGAGGGCGTAGAGGGCGTAGCCCGGGGGGAGCGAAGCGGATCCCGGGTCTTCTGCCGGGTGACGCAACTCGGGATTGCTTTGTGCTCCATCCGGGCTACGGCTCCGGTCGGTGGAGGTGCGGGCCGGAGTCGAACCGGCTCGTGACGGTTTTGCAGACCGCAGCGTTCCCACTTCGCCACCGCACCGGTCACCCCATAGCTGGGCATCCTGGGGGCGCGGGTCCAGGCCGGGCGCCCCGTTGACGTGCTCCCGTCGGGTCCGCACCATCCGCCGATGCCGCCCACGCCGCCCGTCCTGTCGCCGGAGCTGCAGCGCTCCCTGAAGCGGGTAGGGGATGCGCTGGCGGCGGAGCGGGACGTTGCAGGCGATCTGGCGCTCGTCGTGGGCGGGCTGAACGCGCTTCAGCCGGCTCATCTCGCCCGGGCGGAGCGGGAGATCTTCGAGGCGGCGCGGCTCTATCACGCTCCCTGGGGAACGATCGAGGGTCTGGCCAGGCGGCGGCTGGAGGCGCGGCGGCGACTCGCGTGCTTCCCGGGCCTCGAATACGTCTACCTGTTTCATCGCGACGGGCATCTGCGCGAAGCCGCGCTCGACGCGATCGCCGGTGGCCTGCCGAGCGCCTTTCTGTTCGCCGCGGTCGGAGCGAGACTGAACGACTGGGTTCCGCAGGTGAGGGCGGCGGCCGCCGAATGCGCCGCCCGGAATTTTCCCGCGACCGATGCCGCCATCATCGCTGAGGCCGGGCTGGCGCTCCTGCCGCGCGAGAGCAGCTGGACGAGGTGGAGGGACGAGCGCGCGATGCTCGCCCGCGCTCTCGATCGCGCCGACGTCGCCGCCCTGTTGACGCAGGCCGTCATCGCCCGGCCGACCGGCCCGCTGGCGACGGTGCTGCGCTTCGCGCTGCGCAGCGACAGGCTCGATCCGCATCTCGAGCGGATTTTTCGCGAGGCGGCACAGCCGGCGGTGCGGGCGCTCGCCGCGCAAACCCTGATCGAGGGCGAGGCGACTTGGCCCGAGGGCACGGAACAGCGCTGGATCGACCGGTCGATGGGCGTCTGGCGCGACGAGCCGGCCCTGAAGCGGCGGCCGCTCGCCGACCCGCCTCCGCGGGAGGAGACGATCAGGGCCGCGGCCCAGGACCGCTCCGCGGCGGTGCGCAAGGTCGCGCTCGACGCCTTGCTCCGCGGCGACTACCGCGGGCCGCTCGCGATCGAGGTGGCGAGGATGCTCGCCGCCGACCGGTCGCGCGGTGTGCGGGAGCGCGTCGGCTTCATCCTCGCGAAGAAGCAGGACGCCGACGGCTGAGGCGGGTCCCCGCGACACGATGACGCTCGTCTCTGTGTATTCTGCATGGCACGGCCGCCGCGGGTTGTGCCGGTTGCCGAGGATTGCTAACCGAGAGCCCCATCGCGCCGGGGCCTTTTCTTCCAGTGTTCGGATCACCGAGAATGGTCTGCCGGCGGATGGCTGCACAGAGCGATTTTCGCCGACTGACCCCTGCGCGCGGCGGCACCCGACGGGCGCCCGTCGCCGCCCGGCAGCTGATCCCGGGAGCGCTGACGATCGGCGTCTTCGCCGCTGCGGCGGCCTTGCCCGGGGCGCCCCGTGCCGAGGGCGAGCTCTATCGCTGCGAGGCGCGGGACGCGTTCACGATCGAGCGCGGCGTGCAGCAGCGCGGCTCGGCGGCGACGGCGCTGCGGGCGGCGATCGATCCGCTGCTGGTCGATACGCACACCGGCGCGGTGCGCTTCGGTGCCACGCAGCTCAACCAATGGTCGGTCCAGCAGCGCGGCGGCCCCGCGTCCGATTTCGTCGCCGAAGGCGGCACCGCGGCCGACGGCCTCTGGATCCGCGTCTGGGAGAAGCCGTCGAGCTTCGTGCTCGTCCAGAACTCGACCAACGTCGTCACCGGCATCTGCGTCGTCGCGGAATAGCCCGCCTCAGCCGTCCTCCCTGCGCCCGACGAAATAGTCGCGGAGGTAGCGGTGCAGGCCCGGCTTGTCGCTCGCCCAGCGCCAGGCGCCCGCGGCGTCGATGGCGATGTCCTGCGCCGGATCGAAGCCGAACTCGTCGAGGCCTTCGTAACGGCGGCCGGGGCGGCGGTTGATCATGTCCCCATGCCAGAGATTGTTCAGCGTCAGGTCGAGGGCAGCGACCGAGCCGGCGACGTCGGCCGCGAAGGCCTCGCCCCAGCGGGCGAAGTGATCGCGGCGGGCAGGGTGGTCGCGGTGCACCCGCGCGGCGCCCTCGAGAAAGCCAAAGGCGGCGCAGACCATCAGCCGGTCGCCGCCGCCGATGACCGCCGCGTCGTAGAAGCGGTGCCGTTCGATGAGGTCGCGCCGCGCGCCCCAGACGAAGCCGGTGGCGTGGTTGAGGCGGCGCTCGTTGGTGTGCTCGAAGGCTTTCGCAGGCGGGGTTCCCGCCGCGATCACCGCCGCGACCGACCGGCGCGTGAAGTCGCTGGCCCCGGTGTCGTCGCCCGGCGTCCAATCCCGGGGCAGATAGTTCACGCGGCTGAAGGGATGGACGAGCATCGCCTCGTCGAGGGCGCGCTCCAGCGCGAGGTCCCAGTCGGGATCGTCGAAGAACACGTCGCAGTCGATCCAGGCCACCTTCGTGCACTCGGGCGGCAGGGCGGCGAGGGCGAGGTTGAGCAGCCGCTCCTTCTGCCAAAGCACCGACGAACCACGGCGGCGAAGGATGATCTCGGCATCGCCGTCCTCGAGCTCGAAGCCGGCGCCGTAGGCGAGTTCCACGGCGAGCAGCGGCAGGCGCAGCCGCTCGCGGAAGAGGCTGTAGTTCGACCGTCGGCGGCGATAGCCGATCGGGTTGTAATAGGAGGTGATCGCCCAGAGCTGGCCGGACCGTCGTCCGCTGGCGCGGGCGATCACGCGACGGCCGACGCCTGCGACGCAGCGGCGATCGCTCTCGGCGCCTCGGCCTCCTTGGCCGATTCGGGCACCGTCGCGCGGCGCACCAGCGTGACGCCCTCGCCGAACGGCAGGTCGAAGGCCTCGTAGTCCGCCACCGTCTTCAGATGGTCGGTGAAGTGCTTTACCCCGTGCTCGTAGTGCTTGCCCTCGCCGTACAGCGTCGAGAGCTTGATCCGCCGGGAGTCGTGCAGGAGGATGATCCCCTCCGGCGCCAGCTTGTCCTTGAACGCCTCGAAGTCGAAGCGCGCCTGCGCCTCGGTGTGCAGGCCGTCGACGAAGACGATGCCGAGCCCGTCGAGCGCGCGGTAGGTCTCGGTCTCGACGAACTCCTGGGTCGTCATCCGATGGTGGCGGATGTTGGTGAGGCCGAACTCGGCGAAATGCGCCCGCACCGCCTCCGGGTCGCGCCAGAAGCCGTCGACCAGCGAGGGATCGACGAAAATGACCTCGCCGCCCTCGAGATTGTCGGCGACGGCCTTGGCGAACATGAGTGGGGCAAAGCCGCGGTAGGAGCCGATGACGAGCACCTTCGTCGGCCGGACGATGCGGCCGAGGGCGTAGTAGAGCCAGCCGAGACCGAGGTTCTGATCCTCCGCGCGCTGCGCGTGACCCATGCGGCGGAGGTCCCGATGTCCGAGGACCTTGGCGACGAAGTCCTGCATCCCGAGCGGCACCCTGTGCTGCGACCGCGGCGGCCGGGGGCCGCAATCCCTGTCTCTGTTCCCCGGGCGCTCCCTATAGCCCAACAGGCCGAGGCACGAAACAGTCCGCGCCGCCACCGCGCCCGTCGCGATCGAGGCCGGCGCGAGACGATGGCGCTCGCGCGGTCCTTCGACCCGGCGCCGTACCGAGCTCCGGTTCGGCGCCCGGGGGGAGCCCTCAGGCGAGGCCGAGTTCCTTCATGAGGGCGGTGATGCGCGTCGCTTCTTCCTTCAGGAAGGGGGCGAAGCGATCGGCCGGCAGGTAGAGATCGATCCACTCCCGGTCCGTCAGGATCTTCTTCCAGGCCGCGCTCTGCACCATCTTGCCGATGGCGGCGTCGAGAGCCTGCATGTCCTCCGGCTTGGTGTTCGGCGCCGCCAGCAGCCCGCGCCAGTTGACGAGCGTCGCATCGACGCCCTGCTCGCGGAAGGTCGGGATGTCGACGCCCGGGATGCGCTCCGGCGAGGAGATGCCGAGCGGGCGCAGCCGGCCCGCCTTGAATTGGCCGGCGACCTCGTTGAGCCCGCCCGTCGCCACCGTCACCTTGCCGCCCATGACGAGCGGCAGCATCTCGCCACCGGTTCCGACGGCGATGTAGTTCATCTTCTTGACGTCGCCGCCCGCCCCCTTGACGACGAGGCCGCTGAGGATGTGGTCGGGCGAGCCGAGCGCGAACCCGCCCCAGCTCACCGATCCCGGGTCCTGCTTGAACTTGGCGATCAGGTCGGCGAGCGTCTTGATCGGCGAATCGGCGCCGACGAACAGCGGCTGATACTCGCCCTGCAGGCGGGCGAGCGGCTTCACCTGCGCCAGAGACACCGGCGACTTGTTCACGAACGTCGCGCCGACGAGGCCGAGCCCCGCGACCATGATCTCGGGCTCGCTTTCCCGATAGTTGATGACCTGGGCGAGCCCGATCGTGCCGCCGGCGCCGGGCACGTTGACCACCTGCACGCCGGCCGCGAGCTTTTCGACCGTGAGGGCGTCCTGGGTGGCGCGCGCGAGCTGATCATAGCCGCCGCCGGGTCCCGCGGGTGCGACGATCTTCAGCCCCTTGATCGCTTGCGCGAGCGCGGCCGTCGGCAGGAGGCCGACGGAGGCGGCGGCGATCAGGGCCTTGTTGAAGCCTCGGCGATCGAGATGCATTTCGTTCTCTCCCTCGGATGGGTCCCCGGGTTGTGGCGGCGGGGATCGGTTGCGTGTTGCGCCCCCGGCCACGCGCTGGCCGAATCGGGCGATCGGGCGAAGGGCGGCTGCTGGTCGCCCCGGCGCCCCGTTCGGTCGGGCGGCGCCGTCCTTCGCGACGCCCGCGCTTGTCTGCTAGGGTCGGTTCCTGTCATGCAGCTGTCTTTCGCGGCGCCGTGTGTGATCCATGCGCATCCTGCTGGTCGAGGACACCAGGGACGTCGGCGAAGCGATCGTTGGACGGCTGCGCCGGATCGGCCATGCCGTGGATTGGGAACTCGACGGCTCGGCCGGGATGGAGGCGGTCGAGCACACGCCCTACGACCTCTTGATCCTCGACGTGATGCTGCCGGGCATCGACGGGTTCGGCATCCTCACCCGGCTGCGACGCCGGGGCTGCACGACACCGGTGCTGATCCTCACGGCCCGATCCCGCGTCGAGGACCGGGTCGATGCGCTCGACATCGGTGCCGACGACTACCTCGTGAAGCCCTTCGATTTCCGTGAGCTCGAGGCGCGTGTGCGGGCTCTGCTGCGCCGCGGCGGCGGCGAAGCGACGAATATCCTGCGTTGCGGCGACATCAGCATCGATCGGCTGACGCGCATGGTGCGGGTCGGCGACTTCGAGGTTCACCTCAAGCGCCGCGAGCTCGCGTTGCTGGAGATCCTGTCGTCGCGGCCAGGACGGGTTTTCGGCAAGGACGAGCTGCTCGACCGGATGATCGGCAACGAGGAGGCTCCGGGCCCGAACGCCGTCGAGCTCTACGTTGCCCGTCTGCGCCGCAAGATCGAGGGCGCCCGGGCGAAGATCGTCACCGTTCGAGGCTTCGGCTACCAGATCGTGACCGATGGCGAGGCCTGAGCCGTCTCTCTTCGTTCGTCTCTTCGTGCTGGTGTCGCTCGTGCTGGCGTTCGGAGCCGCGGTGCTCATGGCGGCAGCCTGGTATGCCGCCCGGGGCGCCGCCGACGAGGCCTATGACCGGCTGCTGATCGGCGCCGCCTACCAGATCGCCGACGCCATCACCGTCCAGGACGGCATGCCGGAGATCGAGCTGCCGGTCTCGGCCTTCGAGCTGCTCGCCCTCTCGGACCGGGATCGGATCTTCTACCGCGTGATCGATCCGGCCGGCAGAACCATGACCGGCTACCCCGATCTCGCCGATCCCGAGGGCGATCTCGCGGCGCCGCGCGAGATCGTCCACGACGCCGCACACGGCGGCGAGGCGGTGCGGGTGGCGCGCGTCACGCGGCGCTTCGACGATCCGCAGATGCGCGGCGATGCCGTCGTCATCGTCGCCCAGACGGTGGAGGCGCGAAAGGCGCTGGCGCGCGAGCTGACCCTGCGCTCGCTGCTCCTCGTCGGCAGCATGGGGCTGATCGCCATCGGCGGCATGATCTTCGCCGTCCGCACAGCTCTCGCGCCGATCGGCCGGCTGCAGGCGGCGATCGGCCAGCGCGACCCTCTGGATCTCACCCTCGTCGACGTTTCCGCGCCGCGCGAGCTGATGCCTTTCGTCGATGAGATCAATCGCTTCATCGATCGGCTCCGCGCGCGCGTGGACCTCATGCAGCAATTCATCGCCGACGCGGCGCATCAGCTCCGCACGCCGCTCGCGGGCCTCAGCGGGCAGATCGACCTGCTCACCCATCAGGACGTCAGCCCGGAAGGGCGCCGCAATCTCGATCGCATCCGGACGCGCAGCTGGCAGCTGTCCCGCCTCGCCAATCAGCTCCTCAGCCATGCGATGGTCGCCCACCGGCAGCGGACGGTCGCCGGCTCGCCGGTGGACCTCGCCGCCTTGACGCGGCGGGCGATGGACGAGGCGATCCCCGATGCGCTCGACCGCGACCTGTTCGTGGCGCTCTATGCGCCAGCGGAGCCGCTCTCGATCAAAGGCGATCCGGTGAACCTCTCCGAGGCGGTCAAGAACATCCTCGACAACGCCGTGCGACACGGCGCGCGGTCGCGGATCGTCGTCCGGCTGTCCGCTCGCGCCGGCATGGCGATCGTCGAGGTCGAGGACGACGGCGAAGGCATCCCCGAGGATCGCTGGCACGCCGTGGTCCGCAGGTTCGGTTCGACCTCGTCGGGCGGCAAGGGCTCCGGCCTCGGGCTGTCGATCGCCGCCGAAGTCGCCGCCGCCCATGGGGGCTCGCTTTCCTTCGCGCGCGGCGAAGGGGGCTTCGTGGTGGCGATGGCGCTCGCCAGCGAGGGAAGGGCGCCTCGATGAAACGCCTCCTCCTGGTCCTAGTGATGGTTCTTCTCGGCGCCGGGTCGCGGGTGGCGGATGCGCAGACGACGGTCCGGTTTCCCGCGCCGGGGCCGGAGACCGAGAGCCTGTCGATCCACGCCGCGACCGACCTCTACGCCCTCCGGCCCTTGATCGCCGATTTCCAGACGATGTCGCCCGGCACCGCGATCGAGGTCGTCGAATATGTGACCAACGACCTCTTCGCCGCCGCCGAACGGGCCTGCGCAGAAGAGCGTCCGCTCGGTGACCTCTATTTGTCCTCGTCGGTCGACCAGCTCGTGAAGCTCGCCAACGACGGCTGCGCCAGGCGCGTCACCGGACCCAACCTCGGGCGTGCCGCCCGGTCGGCGAACTGGCGCGACGAAGTCTTCGGCTTCACCTACGAGCCGATCGTGATGGTCTACAATCGCGAGCGTGTCCCCGAGGGCGACGTTCCCCGCACCCATCTCGAGCTCGCCGAGCTCCTGCGCCGCGAATCCGAAAGATACCGCGGCAAGGTCGGGACCTACGACGTGCGCATCTCGGGCATCGGCTATCTGCTCGCGTTCAACGACGCCCGTCAGACCACGACGACGTATGGCCGTCTGCTCGAAAGCCTCGGGCGGTCGCAGGTGGTCGTGCGATGCTGCACTGCAGAGATCCTCGACGAGGTCGTCGCGGGCCGGTTGCTCATCGGCTACAACCTTCTCGGATCCTATGCCTACGAGCGCGTTCGACGCGGCGAGCCGCTCGGCATCGTCCTGCCGTCCGACTACACGCTTGTCCTCAGCCGCGGCGCGATGGTACCGCGGCTGAGCACCCGGCCGATCGTGGCCGCCCGGTTCCTGGACTACCTCCTGTCGGAGCGTGGCCAGGCCGTCGGCAGCGCCGAATCCTTCTTCTTCGGCCCGGACCGCACCACGCCGCCGGGCGTCGAAGGTCCGGAAATCGCCACCTCCGGGATCGCCCGGCGCATCGTCGTCGGGCCGACGCTCCTCGCCGTGCAGGACTCTGCGCGCCGCAGACGATTCCTGGACGACTGGACGAAGTCGATGATCGACGGGCCGCGCTGAGCGGCCCCGCTCGATGGCCGCCTCCACGGCGGACGCGCCAAAGGGATCCGCGTCGAGACGCGGATCCCGACTCTTTCGAGCTCTACTGCGACGTCAAGCGACGATCAGCAGCGTCAGCACGACGGCTACCACGATGATCTGCATGTGCCTCGAGACCGCATTTTGGGATGGCGGTGCCCGCACCCCAGCGCGCACCGTCCCCGCCTAAACTCCGCTGACCCATATCTTGTTCCCCTCACGGCACTGTGAAAGTGGCGCGGTCAGGTTGCGACCTCCGGCCGCAGGCCGGCAATGCGGCGTCGCTGGACGCGGGACGAGGCCGTGGCGAGGCCCCAGACGAGGCCGAGCAGCAGATAGAGGTGCCGCCAGTGGTCGATGTCGATGATCCAGCTCATCGCGGCGAGAACCGTGAAGGTCGACAGGACGCAGACGAAGACTGGCCGCCACGGCGCCGGGACGAGAACCGTGCGGTAGCCGATGACGAGGGTGAGGATGATCAGCGTCGGATAGGCGAGGCCGCCGAGCCAGCCATAGGACATGAAGCCGTTGAGGAAGGTGTTGTGCGGGTCCTCGCCGAAGATCTTGCCGAACTGCAGCATGCCGATGCCGAAGGGACGCTCCAGCGCCAGCTGGAAGCCGAGGAGGTGGCGGCCGAAGCGGCCGAGATGGCCGGAATCATAGCTCTGCGACAGCGAGGCCCGCTCCTCGAACAGGCTCTGGACCTGGGGCACCATCAGCAGGACGGCGAGGATGACGAGCAACCCGATGACGCCGACGATGGCGACGAGGAGGATGCGGGCCCGCTCGGCCGGCCGCTGCACGATGAGCAGCGTCAGCCCCGTCATCAGCGTGACGCAGGCGGCGAAGTTGCCCCATGCGGCGCGCGAGAAGGACAGGAACAGGGCGGCGATGATGATCAGCAGCAGGCCGGCGGCGAGGAGGCCGGC
This sequence comes from Pseudomonadota bacterium, assembly GCA_023430145.1. Taxonomy (GTDB): domain Bacteria; phylum Pseudomonadota; class Alphaproteobacteria; order Rhizobiales; family Methylopilaceae; genus JAEZCD01. The sequence continues at coordinate 14,303 of JAEZCD010000307.1, read as the reverse complement.
GCGCTTTCCCTCGGTATAGAAGCGCTGGATCAGGACGAGTCCCGGCAGGACCAGGAAGGGCCCGAAGACGTTCGGATCCTTGAAGGTGCCCTTGGCGCGCCCGTAGAGCAGCAGCTCGTCCGAATTCGGCAGCACGCGAAAATAGCCGGCGATGGCGATCAGCGACACGGCCACGGCACCGGCGATCCAGGCCTTGACGATGGTCCGCAGCCGGGCCTCCGGGGCGTCGGCGACGCAGAGCGCGAAGAAGAAGGCAGTCATCGCCAGGAAGACGCCGACCAGCGTCCAGATGGTGGTCTTCGGCAGGTGCGCGACCTGGATCAGCGCCATGCCGGCGCCGAAATGCCAGAGCGTCAGCAGGAGCAGCAGCGGCAGCAGCTCGCGCCGGAAGCGCAGGCCCGAGACGAAGAACAGGGCCATGGTCAGGACGGCGAAGATCTCGTACGGCGCCGGCTCGACCATGACGAAGAAGCCGGAGAAGACCGTCAGCCAGAGCAGCACCCGGCGGACCGTCTCGATAGTGGCGGCGGGGCGCGGGACCGACAGGCCGGTCGCGACGCTCAATAGGCGTTCTCCGACTTCAGCAGCGCATAGGGGGTGGCGAGCAGGATGTAGAGATCCAGCAGCACCGACCAGTGCTCGATGTAGTAGAGGTCGTACTCGACCCGCTTCTCGATCTTCTCGTTGGTGTCGACCTCGCCGCGCCAGCCGTTGATCTGCGCCCAGCCGGTCACGCCCGGCTTGACCTTGTGGCGGGCGAAATAGCCGTCGACGACCTCGTCCCACAGGCGATTGGCGGTGTGGGCGTGGACGGCGTGCGGCCGCGGGCCGACCAGCGACAGCTCGCCGCCGAGCACGTTGAACAGCTGCGGCAGCTCGTCGATGGAGGACTTGCGGATGAAGCGGCCGACGCGGGTGACGCGCGGATCGCCCTTGGTGACGGCGCGCTTGGCGTCCGGGTCCGCATGATGGTGATACATCGAGCGGAACTTGAAGACCTCGATGATCTCATTGTTGAAGCCGTAGCGGCGCTGGCGGAACAGGATCGGGCCCGGGCTGTCGAGGCGGATGGCAATCGCGGTGGCGAGGAACACGGGCGAGAGGACGACGAGCGCGAAGACCGTCACGACGATGTCGAAGACGCGCTTGACGAGCACGTCCCAATCCGACAGCGGCCGCTCGGCGAGCTGGACGATCGGCATCGAGCCGAGGAAGCCCTGCGCCCGGCTGCGGAAGCGCAGCTTGTCGGTGTGGGCGAGGCGGATGTCGACCGGCAGCACCCAGAGCGTCTTCATCATCTCCAGCACCCGCCGCTCGGCGGTCAGCGGAATGGTGACGATCAGGAGCTCGATGCGGGCGAGGCGGCAGAACTCCACGAGGTCGCGCACCGTGCCGAGCTTGGGGTAGCCGGCGACGATCGTCGGTGAGCGATCGTCGGAGCGGTCGTCGAAAATGCCGCAGATCAGGATGTCGTTGTCCGGTCGTGCCTCGAGCGAGCGGATCAGCTCCGCCGCCGGCTCGCCGCCGCCGACGATCAGCGCCCGCCGGTCGAGCCGACCCTCCCGCGTCCAACGGCGGACGAGGCTGCCGAGCACGAAGCGCTCGGCAGCGAAGCCGAGGGCGCCGAACGCGTACCAGGCGCCGAACCAGGACTGCTCGAGGCGGCCGCCGAGGTTGAAGAAGACGCCGACGACCGCGAAGGCGGCGAAGACCAGCGTCCAGGCGGCGAGCACGCGGCCGATCTGCGCCGCCCTCAGGCGAAAGGTCGAGGTGTCGTAGCCGTCGGCCGCCTGCACGAACAGGACCGTGAGGACGGCGCCGACAAGGAGCGGGATCACGTAGACCGGCCGAAACGTCCCCTCGAGCCCGGGCGAGACGGCATAGGCCGCGATGCCGGCGACGACCACGCCGAAGGCCTCGCCGACGCGCACGAGGCCGACGAGCAACAGGCGCGACACCGGCCGCGTGCTGAAGCTCTCGGCGATGCGCCGGGCGTCCTCGCTCAAGCTCGGTCGGTTCGGGAGGGACGGGCCGGCAGCCTGCTCGGCGCTCACGCTGTTTTCCGGATGCTCGACGAAGGGTTGCGTCGCCTCTTAAGGCCTTACCGGGAAACTGCAAACAATCCCCTACGCGGGCCGTTCACGAGCGGGTGTGGCGAACGCTCTTTTCGGCGAGGATTCCTCGGTAGAGGGCCATCGTCTCCTCGGCCATCCGCGCGAGCGAGAAGCGAGGGCGGATATGCTCGAGCTGCTCGGCGGCCTCGCAGCGGGCCGTGGACGGATCGTCGAGCAGCCGCCGCAACGCCGCCGCGAGCGCCTCCGGGTCGGCGGGCGGAACGAGGGCATCCGAGCGCGGCCCGAAGATCTCGGGAATGCCGCCGACGCGGGTGGCGATGATCGGCAACCCGGCGCCGATCGCCTCCAGCACCACGTAGGGAAGCGATTCTGCCCGCGACGGCACCACCATGATGCGGCCGAGCGCAAAAGCCTCGCGGGCCGGCATCGGCGAGCGGAACTCGACCTGTGCGGTGTTCCCGAGCGTGCCCGCGAGAGCCTCGAAGCGGCCGCGCTCGGCGCCGCCGCCGACCAGCATCGCGGTCGCCCGGACGCCGTCGGCCGAGAGGCGGGCGATCGCCTCGAGCAGCACGTCGACGCCCTTCAACTCGCGCATCTCGCCGAGGAACAAGAGGTCGCGGGCGTCCGCCGCCGCTTCCACGGGAACGAACTCCTCGGGCCGCAGGCCATTGTGAATTACCACGGCACGGCAACGCGGTACGCCGACTTTCTCGCGGTAGATGCGAGCCTCGTACTCGCTCACATGGATGATCGCATCGGTCATCCGCTCGAACAGGCGCTCGACGGCGAAGTAGACGCGGCCGGCCTTGGAGCGCGGGTCGAAATGCAGGCTGCCGCCGTGGGGGGCATAAAGGCGGGCGACGGGACGGCGGCGGCCGAGCCAGGTGCCGATCAGGCGCCCATAGGTGCCGCCCTTGGCGCCGTGTCCGTGCACGACGTCCGGCTCGAGCCTGCCCACGTGCCCTAGCACGCTGCGCAGGGCGATAAGGTCCTTCGGCGAGACTTGGCGGCTCATCGAGAGGCGGATCACGCCGAGCTGCAGGACGGGCGCCAGGCGCTCCACGGCGGCGTTCTCGAACGCTCCGCCGCTCGTCGAGTCGCACAGGACGCCGACCGCGTGGCCGGCCGCCGACTGGGCCCGGGCGAGATCGCCGACATGCCGGAACGCGCCGCCGACGGGCGCGCGAATCACGTGCACGATGCGGAGCGGGGCGTCGGCCATGCGGCTAGAACCAGCGCTCCTCGACGGTGACCGTGTCGCCCGGCCGGATCGGGTAGGTGAGGGGGACCTCGCCCTTGAAGATGTCGTTGCCCTTGCGCCGTGTCACGGTCACCGAGAGGCGATAGGCGCGCGGGCCGAAGCCGCCGGCGATCGCCACCGCGTTCTCGGCGGTGAGCTGGGCGACGTAGGGGTACTGGCCCGCATTGCCGACCTCGCCGAGGACGAAGAAAGGCCGATAAGTCTCTATGTCGACGGAGACATTCGGCTCGCGCAGGAATCCGTTCCGGAACTTCGCCTCGAGCGATTTGGCGAGCGCGGGCGCCGTCATGCCCGCCGCCGGCACGGCGCCGATCAGCGGCATGCTGATGCGGCCGGCGGGATCGATGGCATAGACGGCGGTGAGGCTCGCCTGGCCGAACACGGTGACGCGCAGCCGGTCGCCCGGCCCGAGATCGTAGGGCTCCTGGAAGGTTGCCGCGAGCGGGGGCGGGACGGTGGTCGGAGCCGCACATGCCGCAACCGCGAACACGAGACAGAGCGCGGCAACTCGCGAAAGCATCAGGCCCGAGCCCTTTACATCTTCCCGGCGGCTCCGACCCTCGGCGATTAAGGTTAACGGATCATCAATTCGTGTTTCCGGAAGGACTTGGCGAGAATGCGCATTAAGGCATTAACGTCCTCTCAACCAGGTTTCCTTCTAATCGAGCGGAACTGTCTGTCCAGGGTACGAGAGTGCCGATGCGTACGAACTCGACTGAGCTTGTCGACGACGACGGCGGGCGTAGCGAGAGCGATCTCGATCTGCGCACGCTCGGCGCCGCCGTCTGGCGCAAGCGGCGCTGGGTGATCCTGCCGACCCTGATCGCGCTCGCCGGCTCGATCGGCTATGTGCAGACGGTCGCGCCGCTCTACCGGTCCACCAGCCTGGTGCTGCTCGAGCGGGGCGAGTCGAGCTTCACCCGTTCGGACCGCAGTGCCGGCGATCAGGGTGTCATCGACGCCGAGACGGTGGCGAGCCAGGTGCAGCTGATCGAGTCGCGCGATCTGGCGCGCCGCGTCGTCAACGATCTCGGGCTCACCAAGGATCCGACCTTCGCCTCGCCCGGTGGCGGAATTATTTCCCGCGTGCTCGGCGCGCTCGGGCTCGACGGCGCCGCCGTGCAGAGGTCGGCCGAGGAGCAGGCGATCGAGACCTTCGGCTCGCGGCTCACCGTCTATCCGCTCGAGAAGACGCGCGTGATCGGCGTGGAATTCTCGTCGACCAATCCGGAGCTCGCCGCCCGCGTCGTCAACGAGGTGACGGACGCCTACATCGCCCTGCAGCGCGACGCCAAGCAGGCGCAGACGCGCAACGCAACGCAATGGCTCGCGGCCGAGGTCGAGCAGCTTCGCGCCAGAGTCGAGGAGGCCGAGGCGAAAGTCTCCGCCGCGCGGACCGGCGCCAACCTGCTCGTGGGGGCCAACAACACGACGCTCGCCGCCCAGCAGCTCGGCGAGCTGAACAGCCAGCTCTCGCAGGCACGCTCCGCGCAGGCGCAGGCCCAGGTGCGCGCCCAACTGCTGCGCGACATGCTGACCTCCGGCCAGTCCTTCGACTCCTCCGAGATCGCCAACTCCGAGCTGATGCGGCGGCTCAGCGAGCAGCGGGCCGCGCTGCGCTCGGCGATGGCGAGCGAGAGCCGCACGCTGCTCGCCGGGCATCCGCGCATGAAGGAGCTCTCGGCGCAGATCGCCGGCCTCGATGCGCAGATCCGCGCCGAAGCCGAGCGCCTGACACGCGCCTTCGAGAACGACGCGCGACTCGCCGGCGCCCGCGTCGAGTCGCTGACCCGCGACCTCGAGGAGCAGAAGAAGCTGACGGTCGCGGCCAACGACGAGAACGTGCAGTTGCGCGCTCTCGAGCGCGAGGCGAAGGCCCAGCGCGATCTGCTCGAGCAGCTGCTCGCCCGCTACCGCGAGGCGAGCGCGCGCGAGAGCCCGGCGGCGATCGTGGCCGACGCGCGGGTGATCTCGCGCGGCGCCGTGCCGACGACGCCGTACTTTCCGAAGAAGCTCGCCATCGTTCTGATGGCCACCATGGGCGCGCTGGTGCTGTCGCTGACGCTCGTCGGAGCGGGCGAGCTGTTCGTCGGCAGCGGCTCAGCCGCGGCGGCCGTCTCGGACCGGCGGCGGGTGGCGATGCCGCCGGCGCTCGGCGAGGTGCCCGTCTATGGCCGGCTGCGGCAGGTGGCGGCGGAGCGTCCGGCGCTCGCCAACTCGTTCGGCGATGCGCGCGGCAAGGTCGACGCCGCCGATACCGCCGTCGTCGACGCGCTCGCCGAGCAACTGGCGGGCTCCTCCGTCGACGGCCGTGGCATGCGCATCCTGATGACGGCGGCGACGCGCGAGACGGCGGCCGGCCCGGTGGCGCTGTCGCTCGGCCGGGCGATCACCGAGGCCTCGCGGCGCGTGGTGCTGATCGAGGTCGGCGAGACGGTGCCCGGCCTTCCCGGAGAGGCCGGACCGGGCCTCGCCCAGCTGATCGACGCCAGCGCCTCATTCGCCGATGTGATCCATCGCGATCCGCGCTCGCGGGTGCATTTCATCCCGCGCGGCGGCGAGGCGCTGGCGCTCGACCGGCAGGCCATCGAGCGTCTCGCGATCGCAGTCGACGCGCTCGGCCTCACCTATGATTTCGTGATCCTGATCGGCCCGAAGGCCGAAGGCCGCCTCGAGCCGCTGGCCGCCCTCTCCGATTCGGCGATTCTCGTCGCCAGCGGCGGCGCCGCCGATGCGGCGACGGTGGCCGCGCACGAAAGGCTCGTGGCGACAGGCCTCGAGGACGTGGTCGTGCTGCTGTCGCCCGGCACGCGTCCGCCGGACGACGAGCAGCGCCTCGCCGCCTGAGCCGCGGCGGCTACATCGCCACCTTCTCGTTGTCGCCGAGGTTCGGCCGGCTGCCGGTGAGGGCGGCGCGGGCGGTCTCGAGCGCATAGACGATCGAGCTCGAGGTCGCGTCCCAGATCTCGGCCTTCGCGGGCTCGAGGCGGAGCAGAGCGAGGTTCGGATCGTCCGGGCCGCCCGGGAACCAGGCTTGGCTCTCGGGGCCCCAGAGCTCCTTCGCCTTGGACCGATCGCGGCGGACCTCCGCCCGGCCGGAGACCGACACCCAGGTGTTGTTCCTCGTGTCGGCGAAGGCCGCGCAAACCTGCGGATGCGCGGAGATCTCCTCGTCCTTGTGATCGCGAATGTCGGTCAGGAACCAGATGCAGTGCGCGTCCGGATCCGGCGTCGCCGCCATCGGCCGCGATCGCAGGGTGGCGCCGTCCTGCGACGTCAGCATGCAGAGGCGGATATCCTCGATCGCTTCCCAGATGCGGTCGACGCCTTGATTCTTGGCCATTGAACGTCCTCTCGGGAGTGGGTGGGCCGTGGATGGCCGAACCCGTCGCCGGGGCAACGCCACGGCGGGAAGCCCGGTTCCAGGCGGCGAAAACCGACTTATCCACAGGCTTTCCGGCTGTTTTGGCGGCTTTTTCGCCTTTGCGCCGCCGGTGTCGCACAGCGATACCGCGCTGCAGCATCGTTTTCGCTTGTCGACTTCCCTAATCGGGTTAGTATTTGATTCGGTGCAACGACGAGGGGGGCCTATGTCGCTGACCTACCGAATGAACCTTCTGGCCGCCTTTGCGGCCTTCGCTCTCGTGAGCGCGATCCTCATCGGCGCGCTCTGAGGCGGGGGTCGAAGAACGCGCAAAGACGGTGGCCCGGTTCGTCCGGGCCACTTTCGTTTCATCCCTGCATCAGGGCGGATTGCCCGTCTGAAGTTGAATATTCGCGCAGAGCGCTCGTCATCCTCCGCGAAGGCGGAGAATCCGCACCTCTTCCTTCTCCCACGGGGGAGAAGGTGGCCGCGAAGCGGCCGGATGAGGGGCTACGGCGCTTGTTCTGATGCTCCGGTAGACCCCTCACCCGCCGCCTTCGGCGGCAGCCTCTCCCCATGGGAGAGGGAATGCACGAGGGGCCTGTCAGCCCGAGAACTCAGCCCACGAAGCGGACGTCGAGCACCTCGTAGCTCTTGCCGCCGCCCGGCGTCGTGACCTCGACCTGGTCGCCGACCTTCTTGCCGACGAGAGCGCGCGCGATCGGCGAGGAGATCGAGATCTTGCCCTGGCGGACGTCGGATTCGACGTCGCCGACGATCTGATAGGTCTTCTCCTCGTCGGTGTCCTCGTCGACGAGCTTGACCGTAGCGCCGAACGTGATGGTCTCGCCGTGCAGCTTGCCGACGTCGATCACGTCTGCGCGCGCGAGCATGTTCTCGAGCTCGGCGATCCGGCCCTCGTTCAGGCTCTGCTGCTCCTTGGCGGCGTGATACTCGGCGTTCTCGGAGAGATCGCCATGCGAGCGCGCTTCCGAGATGGCCTGGATGATCCGCGGGCGCTCGACCTGTTGCAGCCGCTTCAGCTCGGTCTCGAGGCTCGAGTAACCGGCGGCGGTCATTGGGATCTTTTCCATTTCGTCTCTCTCGACACAACAGCAGGTGGCCGGCCCCGGACCTCCTCCGGTTCCGTACCCGTCCCCTGTAATGCTCGGACACCCCGGTCGCGCGATCCTTGCGCGCGCTCGTCAGGCCCTTGCGGGGAAATAGGACTGCAGTGGCCGCACCTCAAGGTCGCCCCCGAGGTATGCCCTGATGCCTTGCGTTGCCGCAACGGCGCCCGCTAGCGTGGTGTAATATGGGACTTTGCGCAAGAGGGCGGCCCGGCGGAGCGATCGGCTGTCGGCGAGCGCCTGCGGTCCGTCGGTCGTGTTGAAGAGCAGCTGCACCTCGCCATTGGCTATCGCGTCGACGATGTGCGGCCGCCCTTCCAGCACCTTGTTGATCTTCGCCGCCGGCACGCCCTGTTCGACGAGGAAGCGCTGCGTGCCGGAAGTGGCGATCACCTGGAAACCGAGCTCGACGAGGAGCCGGATCGTCGGGGTGATGCGCGGCTTGTCGGCGTCGCGCACCGACACGAACACCGTGCCGCCGGTCGGCACCGGGGTGCCGGATCCGAGCTGGCTCTTGGCGAACGCCACGGCGTAATCCCGGTCCAGCCCCATCACCTCGCCGGTCGAGCGCATCTCCGGGCCGAGGACGGTGTCGACGCCGGGGAAGCGGGCGAAGGGGAAGACCGCCTCCTTGACCGCAATGTGATCGAAGCGCGGCGGCACGAGGCCGAACGAGGCGAGGCTCTCGCCGGCCATGATCCGCGCGGCGATCTTCGCCACCGGAATGCCGATCACCTTGGCGACGAAGGGCACCGTGCGCGAGGCGCGCGGATTGACCTCGAGCACGTGGATGACGCCGTCCTTGATGGCGTACTGCACGTTCATCAGCCCGCCGACGTCGAGCGCCAGCGCCAGCTCGCGCGTCTGCCTGTCGAGCTCGGCCAGCGTCGCCGGCGAGAGCGAGTGCGTCGGCAGCGAGCAGGCCGAGTCGCCGGAGTGGATGCCGGCCTCCTCGATGTGCTCCATGATGCCGCAGACGAAGACATCCTTGCCGTCGGCGAGGGCGTCGACGTCGACCTCGATGGCGTCGGCGAGGTAGCGGTCGATCAGCACCGGCGACTCGCCGGAGACCACCACCGCCTCCTTCATGTAGCGTTCGAGGCTGGCCGGATCGCGGACGATCTCCATCGCCCGGCCGCCGAGCACGTAGGACGGGCGGATGACGACCGGATAGCCGATGCTCTCGGCGATCGCCCGCGCCTCGGGCGCGCTGGTGGCGATGCCGTTCGGCGGCTGCTTCAGGCCGAGCCGCTCGATCAGCTGCTTGAAGCGGTCGCGGTCCTCGGCGAGGTCGATCGCGTCCGGCGAGGTGCCGAGAATAGGCACGCCGGCCGCCTCGAGCGCCTTGGCGAGCTTCAGCGGCGTCTGCCCGCCGAACTGGACGATGACGCCGTGCAGCGTGCCGCGGCTCTTCTCGGTGGCGACGATCTCGAGCACGTCCTCGGCCGTCAGGGGCTCGAAATAGAGCCGGTCCGAGGTGTCGTAGTCGGTCGAGACCGTCTCCGGATTGCAGTTGATCATGATCGTCTCGTACCCGGCGTCGCCGAGCGCGAAGGCGGCATGGCAGCAGCAATAGTCGAACTCGATGCCCTGGCCGATGCGGTTCGGGCCGCCGCCGAGGATGATCACCTTCTCGCGGTCCGAGGGGCGGGCCTCGTCGCCGGCGAGGCCCGGACCGGGCTCGACATAGGTCGAGTACATGTAGGCGGTCGGGGAGGCGAACTCCGCCGCGCAGGTGTCGATGCGCTTGTAGACCGGGCGCACGCCGAGGCGATGCCGCAGCGCGGCCACCTCGGCAGCGGTCCTGCCCGCCAGTCGGGCGAGCCGCGCGTCGGAAAAACCCATCGCCTTCAGCGCGCGGAGCGCCTTCGGTCCGGACGGCAGGCCGTGCCGCCGCACCTTGTCCTCGGCGGCAAGGATCGCCTCGATCTGGGCGATGAACCACGGGTCGATGCGGCAGGACTGGTAGACTTGGTCGGCCGTGGCGCCGAGGCGGAGCGCTTGCGCGACCTTCAAGAGCCGGTCCGGCGTCGGCACGGAGAGGGCGGCGCGCACCGCGTTCTTGTCGTCGCCCTGGCCGAGGCCCTCGATCTCGATCTCGTCGAGCCCGTCGAGGCCGGTCTCGAGCGAGCGCAGTGCCTTCTGCAACGATTCGGCGAAGGTGCGGCCGATGGCCATCGCCTCGCCGACCGACTTCATGGAGGTGGTGAGGATCGGCTCGGCGCCCGGGAATTTCTCGAACGCGAAGCGCGGGATCTTGGTGACGACATAGTCGATCGTCGGCTCGAAGGCGGCCGGCGTGGCGCCGCCGGTGATGTCGTTGGCAATCTCGTCGAGCGTGTAGCCGACCGCGAGCCGCGCGGCGACCTTGGCGATCGGGAAGCCGGTCGCCTTGGAGGCGAGGGCGGAGGAGCGCGAGACGCGCGGGTTCATCTCGATGACGACCATGCGGCCGTCCTCGGGGTTGATGGCGAACTGGACGTTGGAGCCGCCGGTCTCCACCCCGATCTCGCGCAGGACCGCGATCGAGGCGTCGCGCATCCGTTGGTATTCCTTGTCGGTCAGCGTCAGGGCAGGGGCGACGGTGATGGAATCGCCCGTGTGCACGCCCATCGGGTCGATGTTCTCGATCGAGCAGACGATGATGCAGTTGTCCGCCTTGTCGCGGACAACCTCCATCTCGAACTCCTTCCAGCCGAGAACGGATTCCTCGATCAGCACCTCGTTGGTCGGCGAGGCGTCGATGCCGCGCTCGACGATCTCGATGAACTCGGCGCGGTTGTAGGCGATGCCGCCGCCGGTGCCGCCGAGCGTGAAGGAGGGGCGGATGATGGCCGGCAGCCCGATCTCCTTCAGCGCGTCGAGCGCCTCGATCAGCGACTGCTCGACATAGGCTTTTCGGCGCTCGTGCTCGGTGCGCTGCCACTCTCGCTCGATCTCGGCGCGCCGGGTCAGCTTCTCCTCGGCCGTCAGGGAAGAGGCATCGATGGCGGCGAGATCGGCGGCGTGCCGGGCGCGGTCGGCGGCCTTGAGGCGCCCGGCATCGGCGAGCCGCGCCTTCGGCGTCTCGAGGCCGATGCGCGTCATCGCCTGACGGAAGAGTTCCCGGTCCTCGGCCTTGTCGATGGCGGCGGCGTCGGCGCCGATCATCTCGACGCCGAACTTGTCCAGCACCCCCATCCGGCGCAGCGACAGGGCCGTGTTCAGCGCCGTCTGGCCGCCCATGGTCGGCAAGAGCGCGTCCGGCCGCTCCTTCTCGATGATCTTGGCCACCACCTCCGGCGTGATCGGCTCGATGTAGGTGGCGTCGGCGAGATCGGGATCGGTCATGATCGTCGCCGGATTGGAGTTCACGAGGATGATCCGAAAACCCTCCTCCTTCAGCGTCTTGCAGGCCTGGGTCCCGGAATAGTCGAACTCGCAGGCCTGGCCGATGACGATCGGGCCGGCGCCGATGACGAGGATCGAGGCGATGTCTGTGCGTTTGGGCATTGCTCGGTTTTGTCGCGCGCGGCCGCGTCCCGGCGGAAGATGCCCGCGGGAATGCCATGGATCGGGGGATTGTCGGTCGAGCGAGTGCTTTACACGGTGTCCGCGGCGGAGGGAAGCGGCGCGCGACAGAGCGCGCGCCCTTCCCGGGCGGCCATTGCCCCGGTCACGCTTCTCGAGGACGGCTGCCGCGATCCGCCGCGCTCACCCGTCGACTCGAGCGCATGCCGTCGGGGCATCGAGCCGGCAGTCGCGAGCTTCGCACGCGGCCGCAACTGCTACGCTACCGGGGTCGGCGAAGGGGGCGGACTATGGAACCGCCCCCAGAGGTGCGCTCAGTAGGCGGCGAGGGCGCTGATGGCGCCGATGCCGTTCTCGCGGACGAGGATCGAGCCGCGATACTCGCTCTTCTTGCCCTCGACGATGAAGCGGCAGACACGGCCCTCGAGCTTGGACTCGGTGCGGGCGACATCCTCCTCGAACGGATCGAGAGTGGTCTTGACGGTGTGGACCACCTCGCCCTCGCGGTTCAGCACTTCGATCGTCACCTTACGCTTCTTGTCCCCGATATTGACGAGATAGCAGTCCAGCACGCGCTTTCCCTCGGCGACCAGCGGGGGCGAAATCAGCTCTGCCGAGACAGCTGTCCCAGGCCCGCCGAGCAGAAGTGCGATGCTCGCAAACAGCAGCCGCATGTTCGTCTCCTGTCGCTCTATCGATGCGGATGTGAGGCTCGCGGCGTCCTGCCCCCTGTTCAATGGCATCTTCGTTACGGATGTCACCGGAAGGGAACATTTCAGATGAGACGTCGGCCGCCGTACCCCGATTGATGCTTTCGGGACACATGGCGGATCGATGTGTAGCGGGCGGACGGCTTTCCGTTGATCGCCGGGCGGCCGTGTGAAGGATCATTGTCACGCCGTCGGTCGTCGGCACAAAGAGTTTGGGAGCCGTCTCGAAGGACGGAAAGATCATGTCTGGGCAGAGTATCGCCGCCGGCCTGGCGCGGTTTGCCGCCGCCGGGGTGCTCGTGTTCGGCCTCGCCGGCTGCGTGACGACGAGTCGGCAGGCCGCCGTGCCGATGGCGCAGCTCGACCAGACCCGCATCCTCGACGTGCCGAACGCCCGATTCTTCGTCGATGCCGATCCAGCGCCGATGTATGCGGAGGCGCTGCGCTCGCTGGAGAAGGAGCGCGCCTACGCCCATGTCGGCGGCGGCGGCCGGCTGCCGCCGGCGAACTTCCTCGCCATCTCGGGCGGCGGCGACGACGGCGCCTTCGGCGCCGGCCTCCTCGTCGGCTGGTCCGAGCAGGGCACCCGGCCCGAGTTCAAGCTCGTCACCGGCATCTCGACCGGTGCGCTGCTCGCCCCCTTCGCCTTCCTCGGCAAGCGCTACGACCCGCACCTCGCGGCGATGTACACGACCATCACGCAGAAGAACATCTTCATCCCGCGCGGCATCCTCGCCGCCGTCACCGACGACGCGCTCGGCGACACCTCGCCGCTCTACGGCGTCATCACCCAGTATCTCAGCGAGCCGGTGATCGCCGACATCGCCCGGGAATACGACCGCGGGCGGCTGCTGCTGATCGCCACCACCAATCTCGATGCCGGCCGGCCGGTGATCTGGAACATCGGCGCCATCGCCAAGAGCAAGCACCCCATGGCGCACACGCTGATGCGCCGCATCCTGCTCGCTTCGGCGGCGGTTCCGGGCGCCTTTCCGCCGGTGATGTTCGACATGGAGATCGACGGTAGGCCGTATCAGGAGCTGCATGTCGACGGCGGCGCGGTGGCGCAGGCCTTCCTCTACCCGCCGAGCCTGTCGCTGAAGCACGCGCCGGCCGCCGACGCCCGCCGGCGCACGGCCTACATCATCCGCAATTCCAAGCTGAACGTGCCGTTCGACGAGACCAAGCGGTCGACGCTGCCGATTGCCGGCCGCGCCATCGCGACGCTGCTCGCCTCGAGCGGCGTCAACGACATGTACCGCATGTACCTGACGACGCAGCGGGACGGCGTCGGCTACAACCTCGCCTTCATCGGCAACGACTTCACCGTGCCTTACCCCGGCATGTTCGACCACGGCTACATGACGGCGCTGTTCGAATACGGCCGTGCCAAGGGCCGCGCCGGCTACAAGTGGCAGAAGAAGCCGCCGGGGTTTTCGTCTTAGGGTTCTTCTTCGGCCTCGTCGCGTTCACGGTCGTCATCCCGGGCGAAAGCGCAGGATCCAGTCTTTTTCCTGTAACTAATTGAAACGATAAGGAAAATGGATCCTGCGCTTTCGCGCAGGATGACGAACGCGGTGGCGGGTTGGCGCCTCCTACCGGACGAGTATGCGGCTGGTCGGGAATTCGTCACCGAGACGGCACGATCTCCAACAGCACCATCGCCTTGCCCTGGTAGGTGCCGCTCGCGAAGTGCCTAAATCCGACCTTCTCGGCGATGTGCAGCGAGGCGGCGTGCCCGGTCTCGATCATGCAGGTCTTGCGCTTGTCGGGGAACGCCTCGCCGCCCCAGGCGAGCACAGCTCGTACCGCCTCCTCGGCGAGGCCGCGCCCTTGGGCAGCCGGCGCGAGCGCCCAGCCGGTCTCCAGCGTGCCCTCGAGCGAGGGAGAAATCTCGCGCCGCGCCTCGAGGAAGCCGGCCTCGCCGCACAGCGCTCCCGTCGCACGATCCTCGAGCGCGAAGAAGCCGAAGCCCATCAGGCTCCACATGCCGAAATGGCGCAGGAAGCGCATCCAACTCTGCTCGCGCGTGAACGGCACGCCGCCGATGAAGCGCACCACCTCCGGGTCGGCCCAGAGCGCCGCATAGGCCGGCAGGTCGTCGGGCCTGTGCTCGCGCAGCACCAGCCGCGCCGTGCGCAGAACGGGCACTTCGCTCATGCGAGCCGTTCGGCGATCACGGCCGCCAGCTTGGCGGCGACCTCGTCCTTGGACATCTCGGGCCATTCCTCGATGCCGCCCGCGGAGACGATC
>JAEZCD010000140.1 GCA_023430145.1 Pseudomonadota bacterium | reverse complement strand
ACCCTTCCCTCTCCCCTCGTGGGAGAGGGAACAAGCCCCTCACTCAGCGAGCGAGCGGGCCTCCTCGGGCAGCATGATCGGGATGCCGTCGCGGATCGGATAGGCGAGCTTGGCCGGGCGCGAGATCAGCTCCTGCCGGGCGGCGTCGTATTCGAGCGTCGCCTTGGTGAGCGGACAGACCAGAATCTCGAGCAGCTTCGGATCGACGGTGACCGGTGCGACGGCCTTCTCTCTGTCCATGCCTTCCCCCTATTGCAGCTTCGTGTCGCCCGTGCCGCGCGAGCGGGCGAACTCCATCTCGGTGACGGCGACGAGAATCTCCGCCCGCGTCTTCAGGTCCGGCGCCTCGAGCAGCGCCTGCTTCTCGCGCGGCCCGTAGGGGCACATCATCGCGAGCGCATTGACGAGCGCCTCGTTCGGCGCCCGGTTGATGCCTTCCCAGTCCGCCTCGAGGCTGTTCGCCCGCAGGTATGCCTCGAGCGTCCGCAGCAGAGCGGGGCGGTCCACCTCGTCCTCGCCGGCGCGGGCGACATAGTCCTGCGGGAAGGCGTCGAGCGCCACCCGGCACTGTCGGTAGGGCGTCACCACCGACAGCTCTTCGGCGATGCGGAAGCGCGCCACCCCGGTGAGGGTGATCAGATAGCGGCCGTCGCCGGTCTCCTGGAACGACGTCAGGCGTCCGGCGCAGCCGACCCCAAGGATATCCGGCGCCTCGTCGTTCTCGGCAGAGTCGGGCACCGGCTGGATCATGCCGATGATCCGGTGGCCCTTCAGCGCATCGTCGATCATGGCGAGGTAGCGCGGCTCGAAGATGTTGAGCGGCAGCTCGGTGCGCGGCAGCAGCACCACCGAGTCGAGCGGGAACACCGGAATGACCGATGGCAGCTCGTCGGCGCCGGCATAGGTGATGTTGCTGCCCACGTGCGCTCTCGTCAGGAGAACAGGATGCGCGACAGCTGCTTGCGGCCGGCGATCGTCAAAGGATCGGTACCGCCCCAGGCCTCGAAGAACTGCACGAGCTGCTTACGCGCGCCGTCCTCGTTCCAGGCGCGGTCGCGGCGGATGATGTCGAGCAGGTGGTCGAGCGCCTGCTGCCGCCGGCCGGCGGCATTGAGCCCGACCGCGAGGTCGAAGCGCGCCTGGTGGTCGGCCGGGTCGGCGAGGACGCGCCGCTCGAGCGAGGCGAGATCGCCGACGGCTTCCGCGGCGCGCTTCAGCTCGATCTGGGCACGCGCGGCGGCGACGGCCGGATCGTTCGCCTTGTCGGCGGGAACCATGGCGAGGGTCGCCTCGGCCTGGTCGAGATTGTCGGAGACCGCGAAGGCGCGGGCGAGGCCGGCGAGCGCCTTCGGATTGTCGGGCTCCTCGGCCAGCACCTCGCCGAAGGCCTGCGAGGCGGTGACCGGATCGCCGGCGGCGAGCGCTCCCTCGCCTTCGGCGATCAGCTCCTCGGCCTCGCTCGGGCCGGAGGGGCCGACGAGGCGGTCGATGAAGGCCTTTACCTGGCTTTCCGGCAGCGCGCCCATGAAGCCGTCGATCGGGCGGCCCTGCGAGAAGGCGAAGACGGCCGGGATGGACTGCACGCCGAGCTGGCCGGCGACCTGCGGGTGCTCGTCGATGTTCATCTTGACGAGCTTCACCTTGCCGCCGGCGGCCCGTACGGCCTTCTCGATGATCGGCGTCAGCTGCTTGCAGGGGCCGCACCAGGGCGCCCAGAAGTCGACCAGCACCGGCTGCTTCTTGGACTCCTCGACCACATCCTGCATGAAAGTCGCGGTGGTCGTGTCGCGGACGAGATCGTCCGCGCGCTTCGCCGTGCCCGCCGCTTCGCCCAGTCCGAGCATTGTTTCACTCCTCGCGCTCCGCGCATTAGATGGGCCCCGGCGCCCCGGATGCAATCGCACCGGCGACGGCCGCCGGCTCGGAAACGGGCACGATCAGCGGCTCGTGCCCGGTCTCGCGCAGGAAGGCCAAAAGGCCGTCGCGTGCGATCGTCGTCGTACGCGTGTTGACGAGCGGATGGAAGTTCAGCTCGGCATGCGCGAGCAGCGCCGCATCGAGCACCACCGTCACCCGCCGGTCCGAATCGTTGAACACGCCGAACGGCGTCACCGCGCCCGGCAAGAGGCCGAGATGCTCGCGCAGCGCCTCGGCGCTCGCGAAAGAGAGGCGGCCGGAGGCGCCGATCCGCTCGTGCAGGCGCTTCAGGTCGACCGCCGCGTCCTCGGGCGCCGAGACGAGGAACAGCCGTCCCTTCTTGTCCTTCAGGAACAGGTTCTTGGTATGGCCGCCCGGGATGGCGCCGCGCAGCGCCCGGCTCTCCTCGACCGTGTACAGCGGCGGATGGTCGACGGTCGCGGTCGCGAGGCCGAGCCCGGCGAGGAAGGCCAGCAGCCGGTCGGAGGCGGCGAGCGGCATGCGGCTCAGACCGCGACCTGGGTGCCGATCTCGACGACGCGGCCGGTCGGGATGTGGAAGTATTGCGTCGCGTCGTCGGCGCTGCGCGCCATCGAGATGAACAGGTGGTCCTGCCAGGTCGGCATGCCGGACTTCGGCGAGGCTTTCAGGATCCGGCGCGACAGGAAGAACGAGGTTTTCATGATGTCGAACTTCCAGCCGAGCTTGCGCGACTCGCCGAGCGCCTGCGGCACGTTCGGCGTCTCCATATAGCCGAAGGTCATGGTCATGCGGCTGAAGCGGTCGGTGATCGGCTCGATGCGGACCCGGCTGCCCTCCTCGAGGCGCGGCGTCGGGCAGGTGACGATGGTCAGGATGACGTTGTTCTCGTGCAGCACGCGGTAGTGCTTGAGGCTGTGCAGCATCGAGGAGGGCGCGAATTCCGGGTGGCTGGTGAGATAGATCGCGGTGCCGGGGACGGTGTGCGGCTTGCTCTTCTCGAGCTGGTGCAGGAGCGTCGGCAGCGGCACCTCGATGCGGCGCGTCTTGTCGGCGAGGATTCGGGTCCCCTTGCGCCAGGTGATCATCAGGAGCAGCAGCGTGCCGGCGATGACGAGCGGCACGAAGCCGCCGTCGACGACGCGCATCAGGTTGGCGGAGAGGAAGCTGAGATCGATAAGCAGGAACGGCAGGAACAGCAGCACCGCCGCCGCCGGCGACCAGCCCCAGAACCTCCACACGACGACGAACGCGAGCAGGTTCGTCACCACCATGGTGCCGGTAACCGAGATGCCGTAGGCCGCGGCGAGATTGCTGGAGTTGCCGAACACGATCACCAGCAGCACGACGCCGACGAGCAGGAAGGTGTTCACCCGCGGCATGTAGATCTGGCCCGAATGCGCCTCTGAGGTGTGCCGGATCTCGAGCCGCGGCAAGAGGCCGAGATGCACGGCCTGGCGGGTTAGCGAGAAGGCGCCGGTGATCACCGCCTGGCTGGCGATGATGCTGGCGGCGGTCGCCATCAGGACGAAGGGCAGGATCGCCCAGTCGGGCGCCAGTCGGAAGAATGGGCTGTCGATCGCCTCCGGCTGGGCCAGCAGCAGCGCACCCTGGCCGAGATAGTTCAGTGCCAGCGCCGGGAAGACGACGAGGAACCAGGCGCGCTGGATCGGCCGACGGCCGAAATGCCCGAGGTCCGTATAGAGCGTCTCCGCGCCGGTCACGGCGAGGAAGACCCCGCCGAGCGTGAGCAGGCCCACGAAGCCATTGTCGAGCAGGAAGCGGACCGCGTGCACGGGGTTGGCGGCGGCGAGGATGCCGGGGCCGGCGACGATGTGCAGCAGGCCGAGCGCCGCCATGATGGCAAACCAGACGAGCATCACCGGCCCGAAGAAGGCGCCGACGCGTGCCGTCCCGCGACGCTGCACCGAGAACAGCACGATGAGGATGAGAATGGTCAGGGGGACCGGGTACTCGTCGAAGATCGGCGTCACGAGCTTCAGGCCTTCGACGGCCGACAGGACGGTCACCGCCGGGGTGAGCATGGCGTCGCCGTAGAACAGCGCCGCGCCGATCATGCCGAGCAGGACGACGACGGACTTGCCCTTCTGCAGCACGCGCTGCGCGAGCGCCATCAGCGAGAGCTCGCCGCCCTCGCCGTTGTTGTCGGCCCGGAGCAGGATGAGGACGTATTTCAGCGTGACGACGATGATCAGCGCCCAGATGATCAGCGAGGCGACGCCGAAGACCGCATCCGAGGTCACCGGGCCCGAGCCGGTGGCGGCGACGATGGCGAGGCGGAAGGCATAGAGCGGGCTCGTGCCGATGTCGCCGTAGACGACACCGATGGAGCTGAGAGCCAGGGCCCAGACCCTAGCGTGATGGCTGCTGGATGGGCTCGGTCGGCCGGCTTCCGCCTCGGCGGACAAGGGCACGGTGCTCATTTCGACGTTCGGATCCTTGGCGACGCGCGGCCGTCTCGCGGCTCGCAGCGACTGAGGTCCCGACAATCGGGACCGAGGGGAAGACCTCGTGTGCACATCCGCCCGCCTGCCTCCGGCGGGGTCGGTCTCGGCTCGCTTCTGGCCGGCATCGTGCCCGGCGGCGGGCGGATTAGCACAGGCGCACCGCCCGGCCTAGTGGGGCGGAAGCGCGCCCCGGATCGGGCCTAAGTATGGCGGCCCGCGCGGCGGACAAGCGCGGGGCGGCATGGCAGGTCCGCGCCGGACGCGGGGATCGACGTCGGAGAGTCCCGCTCGGGGGGTCGGCGGGGCTGCGCCTATTGGCCGGTGAGCTGCCGGTTGCGCGCGATCGCGTCGACCTGCGACCAGACCTCGACGATCTTGCCGCATTCGAGGCGAAAGATGTTCATGCCCGTCCAGGTCGCCCTGCGCCCGGAGGCCGGCAGGGCGCCGAGCGGGCCCTGCTGGGTGCCGGTCGCGGTGTAGCGCTCGACGACGTAGTCGCCTTTGGCGATGAGGTGGTCGAAAGTGTATTTCAGGTCCGGGAAGGCGATGAGGAAATCGTCCATCATCGCCGCCACCCCGGCGACGTTCATCGTCGCCGGATAGCCGCCGGCGGCGTGGTGGACGAGGCTGTCGGCGAGAATCTCCTTCAGCTTGGCGGGGTTGCGGAGGTTGATCACGTCCTCGTGCCAGGCCTTGGCGACGGCGACGTTCTCCTCCTCGGTCGCCGCCCTGCACTGTGCCGCGGCATCGGTTGCGGACAGGGCGAAGCTCGCGACGGCGAGGCAGACGGCGGCGGCGAAGGCGAAACGAACTGGCATGTGCTTCTCCCGGATGAATCCCCGCGCCATTCTGCGGGGCAGCCTCACCGACCGCAATTCAGCTCCCCGTCAGTGTCCCGCCTCGCGCAGAAAGTCGCCGATGCCGCTCATGGCGATCTGGGTGCCGATGCAGAGCAGCAGGAAGGCGGACAGGCGCGACACCACGCGGGCGCCGCTGGCGCCGAGGAGCTTCATGATCCGGTCGGCCGAGGTGTAGGCGAGCCAGACCGTGATCGCGACAGCGATCGCGCCGCCGAGGCGCCGAGCACGAAGGGCCAGGCGCTGCCCCGGCCGGTGGGGAAGTTCGAGCCGATGGCGATGGCGACCGCGATGGTGCCGGGACCGGCCGTGAAGGGCATGGTCAGCGGGAAGAAGGCGATCGCATCGTCGTCGCCCTCGGCCGATCTCGCCTGCTGCTGCTTGCTTTCCTCGTGCCGCTCGTTGTGGAACAGCAGGCTCCAGGCGCTCGCGGCGACGACGAGGCCGCCGGCGATGCGCAGCGCCGGCACCGTGATGCCGAAGAAGCCGAGCACGTAGGCGCCGCCCCAGAGCGCCACCAGCATGATGATGGCCGAATAGACGGCGATCCGGCGCGCGAGATCCGCCCGTTCCGCATGCGTGCGATCGGGCGTCACCTGGCTGAAGATCAGCGCTGCGCCGAACGGGTTGACGATCGAGAACAGGCCCGAGAACGTCAGCAGGAAGGTCTCGATCAGCACGCTCATCGGCGCCCGGACGGCATCGGCCGCGGCGGGGCGGCTCTTCCCGCATCATCGGGGAACGGCGGCAGGAGGCCAAGCCGGTTCGTGCCGGCGGCGCTGCCGCGGCCGCCGGGAACGCCCGGCCGTGCCGGCTCAGTTGAAGCGCGGCTTACGCAGCAGCGTGGCGCGGTCGACCGAGCGGATCTCCACGTCGAAGACGTCCCCGTCGCGCTGGATGCGCAGAGGGATGATAGCGCCCGCCGGCCCCTGCGCCCAGAGCCGGGTGTAGAACTCGGCGAGGTCGGAGACCGGCACCTCGTCGACGGCGAGCACGACGTCGCCCGGCCGCAGCTCGGCGCGCGCCGCCGGGCCGCGCGGGCTGACGCCGGCGATCACCACGAGCGGGCCGAACTCCTGGGCGAAGACGCCGAGCCAGGGGCGCGGCGCGTGCGGGGGCTTGCCGCGCGCCAGATCGTCGAGGATCGGCGGCAACAGCTCGATCGGCACGAACATGTTGATCGGCTTCGGCCCCTGGCGCGACTGCCGCTGCAGGCTGAGGGAGCCGACGCCGACGAGCTCGCCGGCGCCGCCGATCAGCGCCGCGCCGCTCCAGTGCGGATGCGCCGGCTCGGTGATGATGGCGTTGTCGAGCAGGTACTCCCAGTAGCCGGCGAACGGCATCCGGGTGAGGACATGGCCGGCCGCCGCATGCGACCGTCCGCCGGCGCCGGCGATGACGACGGGGCTCTCCGCCCGCAGGGCGCGGGAATTGCCGAGCGGCAGGGACGGCAGGTCGAGCGGCTCCAGCGCCTGCACGAGGCCGAAGCCGGTCACCGGATCGACGCCGAGGACGTGCGCGGGCGCCGACGAGCCGTCGTTGACCGTCAGCGTGACCTCCTCGGCCTCGGTGATGAGATAGCCGATGGTGAGGACGAGGCCGTCGCGGCCGATCGCCGTCCCATTGCCGAGCCGCTCGGTGCCGAGCGTCGTCGCGGTGAAGGCGTCTTCGGGTATCCGGGCCTCGAGCGCGACGACGGAATCGAGGGTGCGCTCGAGATCGAACGTGTAGGCGCCCCGCGCGGGGCGCATCTCGGCCTCGACTTCGAAGCCGTCGAACGGAGATGCCACGGGAACCCTCCTGCGCGAGCAACCGGAATCTGGGGCGCAAGGATGCTCGCACAAGAGGGCCGCCGGCGCATCGTGCGTCGCAGCAGGGGGAGGGGGATGCTCCGGGCAGCGAGACGCCGCACCAGGCCCGGAGCCGTGCCTCAGTCCATAGGCAACGGCAGCGACGCCGCCGTGAGCAGCGCGATCGCCGCCGTGGTCGCGCCCGGCTTTGCGAACAGGCCTTTCAGCCATCCCTTCTTCTCGGGCGCGCCGGCCGGGATCTCCGGCGCTTCCACCGAGACCGCCTCCATAGGCGCGGCGGGCTCCGCGGCCGTCTCCGGCTCCGCGGCGGGCGCGACGATGGCGGCGAACTTGTCGAAGAACTCGCCGGCGAGTTTTTGCGCGGTTGAATCGATCAGCCGGCCGCCGAGCTGGGCGAGCTTGCCGCCGACCCGTGCGTCGGCCTCGTAGTGCAGGACGGTCGCCTCGCCGTCGGCCTCGAGCCGCACCGTGGCGCCGCCCTTGGCGAAGCCGGCGACGCCGCCCGAGCCCTCGCCCGCGATGCGATAGCCGTGCGGCGGGTCGACATCGGACAGCGTCACCTTGCCGGCGAACTTAGCCTTCACCGGGCCGACCTTCAGCACGACGCTCGCCGTCATCTCGGTCGGCGATGTCTTCTCCAGGCTCTCGCAGCCCGGAATGCATAGCCTCAGCACGTCGGGATCGTTGAGCGCGGCCCAGACCGCCTCCGGCGTGGCCGGCAGGCGCCGGCTGTCGGTCATCTGCATGCGGTGCTCCTAAGCTGTCGCCTGCCGCCGGGCGAGCCGGCGGATGGCGAGAATCTCGGCGAGGATGGAGAGCGCGATCTCCTCGGGGGTGACGGCGCCGATGTCGAGCCCGGCGGGGAATTTCAGCCTGTCGAAGCGCTCGGGCGGCAGGCCGGCGCCGACGATCTTTTCCCGCAAGGCGGCGACTTTCCGCCGGCTGCCGACGAAGGCGACGTGGTCGGCCTCCACCGACAGCGCGGCCGTCAGCGCGGCCTCGTCGCCGCGCCCCTGCGTCGCGACGACGACGAAGCGCCGGCCCTCCTGCGTCGCCGGCAGTGCAAAGCCCTCGATGCGCCGGTCGGGGCTCGCGAACAGCGCCTGATCCTCCGCCGGCGCGCAGACCGTCACGCGATAGCCGAAGCGCGGCGCCAGCTCGGCGAGGGCGACCGCGACCGGGCTCGCGCCGAGCACGGCCAGGGCCGGCGGCGGCAGCATCGGCTCGACGAAGATGTCCATGGTTCCCTGGCTCGGGCACATGTTGCGGGCGAAGCGCACGCCCTCGTGCTCCGCGCCGGGTTCGAGCGCGCGCTCGGCGAACAGGTCCTTCGGCAGCACCGAGACGAGGCGCGGATTTCCGTCCGCGAGGGCGTCGCGGGCCGCGGCGAGCACGGCGGCCCGGGCGCAGCCGCCGCCGATCCAGCCGGCCGAGATGGTGCCGTCCGGCCGGATCACCGCCTTCGCACCGGCCTTGGCTGCGGTCGCCGACACGGTACGGACCACGGTGGCGAGCGCGAACGGCTCGCCGCTCGCCTCGAGGCTGGCGACGAGATCGGCGACGTCCGGCCGGGCCTGCATGGAGCGCTCCATCAGAGGCGAGCGAGGTAAGGCTCGAGCGCGGCGAGGCTCTCGAGATTGTGGGCCGGCGCGAACAGGGTCACATGCGGCAGCGCCGCGGCCATGCCGCGGGCGACGGGCTCGTAGCCCTCCCAGCCGAGCAGCGGGTTCAGCCAGACGATCCGCCGGCAGCGTCGGCGCAGGCTCGCCATCTCGGCGCCGAGCCGCTCCGGCTCGCCGGTGTCGTAGCCGTCGGACAGGATCATCACGCAGGTGCGAGAATGGATCACGCGCGCCGCATGTCCGCGGTTGAAGGCGGCGAGGCTGTCGCCGATCCGCGTGCCGCCGCCGACGCCCTCGGCCATCAGGCTCATGCGGTCGAGCGCACGGGCCGTGTCCTTCTCGCGCAGCGCATCGGAGACGTGCACGAGGCGCGTGTGGAACAGGAAGGCCTCCGCCTCGCGAAAATGGTCCAGCACGCCGTGCACGAAGCGGAGGAAGACGCCGGTGTAGAGGCTCATCGAGCCGGAGGCGTCGAGCAGCACGACGAGCCGCAGGGGCCGCGTTCGCCGGCGGCGATACACGAGGTCGAGCGGCACGCCGCCGAAGGGCAGGCTCCTGCGGATGGTTCGCCGAAGATCGACCTGGCGGCCGCGGCGGGCGATGCGGTCGCGCCGGGTGAGGCGGGCGCGCATGGCGGCGGCGAGCCGTTCGGCGAGCGCGTGCGCCTCGGCGAGCGCCTGCGGATCGGCGATCTTGCGAAAATCGGTCCGGGCGAGGCTTTCGGCCCGGCTCGCGCCCTCGCGGCGGCCGGACGGCTCGGCCTCGATCTGCATGTCGCCGTCGCCGCGCTCGACATCGCCCGCCGGCCCCGGCACGCCGCCGGCGCCGACGGTCGGCGACCGCAGCGAGGGGCGCATCGATCCGGGCGGTGCCCCCATGACGGCGATGCGGGATTTCACGCCGCGCCCGCTCCAGAAGGCGTCGAACAGCGCATCGAAGGCGTCCCAGTCGGATCGCCGGCCGCAGAACAGCGCCCGCAGCGCGGGTCTTGCTGCCGCGACTCGGTCCATGCCCGGCGTGGCGAGGACGGCGAGCGCATCGCCGGCCTCCGCAGGTCCGATCCGGAAGCCGTTGTCGCGCAGCGTACGGACGAAGCCCGCGAGCCGCACTCGGACGGCGCCGCCGACCTCGTCCGGGGTGCGAAAGGCGGGCGCGGCCATCTCACGCCACCTTGCCGATCAGCCGGTCCGTCACCTCGCGGGTGATGCGGGCGCGGTCCTCGCGCGTCTTCAGCACGCAGGCGAGCGTCTCGAACACCGCCTCCCGGTCCGCATCGAGCCGCGGAACCGAAAGGCCGACGAGGGCGGCGGCCCAGTCCAGCGTCTCGGCGATGCCGGGCGTCTTCGACAGCTCCTGTCTGCGCACCTCGTGCATCAGCCGGGCGATCTGCAGGGCGAGCGCGGTGTCGATGCCGGGTATACGGACGAGCAGGATGCGCGCCTCGCGATCCACGTCCGGGAAATCGAGCGCGTGATAGAGGCAGCGGCGGCGCAGCGCGTCCGACGGCTCGCGGGTGCCGTTCGAGGTCAGGACGACACGGGGAATGGCGGTGGCGCGGATGGTGCCGAGCTCGGGGATCGAGACCTGGAAGTCGGACAGAAGCTCGAGCAGGAAGGCTTCGAACGCCTCGTCGGCGCGATCGATCTCGTCGATCAGCAGCACCGGCGCCACCGGCCGCCGGATCGCCGCCAGCAGCGGCCGTTCCAGCAGATAGGCTTCCGAGAAGATGTGCGCCTCGACCGTGTCCGGATCGGCGCCCTCGCGCGTCTTGATGGCCAGCAGCTGGCGCTGGTAGTTCCACTCGTAGAGCGCGTCGTTGCGGTCGAGCCCCTCGTAGCATTGCAGGCGGATCAGCTCGGCCCCGTGGACCGCCGCGAGCGCCTTGGCGATCTCGGTCTTGCCGACGCCGGCCGCGCCCTCGACGAGCAGCGGCCGCCGCAGCATGTCCATCAGCACGAGCGTCGTCGCGAGGCCCGCATCGGCGATGTAGCCGATCTCGGCCAGGCGGGCGGCGAGCTGCTGGCGGGGGAGGGGTGTGGTCACGCTGGTACCGGCGCTGCGGAGCTGGACAAGGCAACCGATCCACGCAAACTGACGCCGGACACGGCGGAGGTCTCGTGGAGCGGGACAGCAGAGCGATCGTTCGCCGGCTGGAAGCGGAAGGGTATCGGCTTGTTCGTATCTCCGGCTCGCACCATGTCTTCGTGCATCCGGTCAGCAGGCGGCGAGTCGTGCTGCCGCATCCGCGCAAGGATTTGCCGATCGGCACGTTGCGCGCGATCTATAAGGATGCCGGGTGGCTGCGCTGAGAGCGGAAGGTAACTCATGACATACTACATAGCTCTCGTGCACAAGGATCCGGAGTCCAGCTTCGGCCTGAGCTTTCCCGATGTGCCGGGCTGCTATTCTGCGGCTGATACATTGGAAGAGCTCGCCCTCAATGCATCAGAGGCGTTGGCGCTGTTTGCCGAAGCAGGCGACGGTGATTTCGATCTGCCGGCCCCCCGTAGCATCGATAGCCTGCGCCTCGATCCGGACTTCCAGGATGCTGCGCACGACGCGCTCGTCCTGCTCGTTCCCGGCCCGGCGGCTCCCCGCTCGCGTGGGCGAGCCGCCTAGCTGCGCTGATAGCGGACGGTGGGTCATGACTCAGCACCTCTTCCCTCTCCCATGGGGAGAGGGTGTCGCCGAAGGCGACGGGTGAGGGGGTAAGGCCTCTCGGCAAGTGCACCTCAGAGTTTCGTTCGGGAGCTCCGTACCCCCTCATCCGGCTGCTTCGCAGCCACCTTCTCCCCCTGGGAGAAGGAAGCGCGCCGGAGCCGCGGACGCCTCGGCCAGAGCCCCGCGGACTCGGGCGAGCGGCGTCTCGCAGGGCGCTCCCGAGCAAGCGCTCACGCCCCGAGCCGTCGCGCCGCCTCCCAGATGCGCCAGGCGTCGTGCGGCATCTGGATGTGCGTCGAGCCGAGGAAGCCGAAGGCGTCGTTGACCGCGTTCGAGAACGCCGGCACGCCGCCGACATTGGGGCTCTCGCCGACGCCCTTGGCGCCGATCGGGTGGTGCGGCGACGGCGTCACCGTGAAGTCGGTCTCCCATTTCGGCGTCTCGACCGCGGTCGGCAGGAAGAAGTCCATGAAGGACGCGCCCTGCACATTGCCCATGTCGTCGTATTTGATCTCCTGGCCCATCGCGATGGCGAACGCCTCGGTGAGGCCGCCATGCACCTGGCCCTCGATGATCATCGGGTTGATGCGCGTGCCGCAATCGTCGAGCGCGTAGAAGCGCCGGGTTTTCGCGACGCCGGTGTCGACGTCGATGTCCATGACGCAGAAATAGGCGCCGAACGGATAGGTCATGTTCGGCGGGTCGTAGTAGTTGACCGCCTCGAGGCCCGGCTCGAGCCCGGGCGGCGGGCTGTTGTAGGAGGCCCAGGCGATCTCCTTCATGGTCTTGGCGCGCTCCGGATTGCCCTTCACGCGAAAACCGTCGATGTCCCATTCGAGGTCGTATTCCGACACTTCAAGCATGTGCGCGGCGATCATCTGCGCCTTGGCGCGGATCTTCCGCGCCGCGAGCGCGATGGCGGCGCCGGCGACCGGCGTGGAGCGCGAGCCGTAGGTGCCGAGGCCGTAGGGCGCGGTGTCGGTATTGCCCTCCTCGACCATGATGTCGGCGGCCGGAATGCCGATCTCGGTGGCGATGATCTGCGCCCAGGTGGTCTCGTGGCCCTGGCCCTGGCTCTTGGTGCCGACGCGGGCGATGGCCGAGCCGGTCGGGTGGATGCGGATCTCGGCCGAGTCGAACATGGCGATGCCGAGGATGTCGCAGTTCTTGGACGGCCCGGCGCCGACGATCTCGGTGAAGAAGGAGACGCCGATACCCATGATCTCGCGCATCTCACCGCGCCGGAAGGCCTCCTGCCTCGCCTTCTGCTCGGCCCGCAGCGCCGGGTAGCCGATGGCGTCCATCGCCTTCTGCATGGCGAGGTGGTAGTCGCCGGAATCGTATTCCCAGCCGAGCGCCGAGTGATACGGAAACTGCTCGCGGGGGATGAAATTCTTCATCCTGAGGTCGGCCGGGTCCATGCCGAGTTTTTGGGCGAGGATGTCCATCGCGCGCTCGATGCAGTAGGCCGCCTCCGTCACCCGGAACGAGCATCGGTAGGCGACGCCGCCGGGCGCCTTGTTGGTGTAGACGCCGTCGACCTCGAGATGGGCGACCGGGAAGTCGTAGGAGCCGGTGACGATGTTCATGAAGCCGGCCGGCCATTTCGACGGGTCGGCGCAGGCGTCGAAGGCGCCGTGATCGGCGAGCACGTGCACGCGCAGGGCTTTGACGCGGCCGTCCCGCGTCGCCGCGATCTCGGTCGTCATGTGGTAGTCGCGGGCGAAGGAGGTGGTCGACAGGTTCTCGATGCGGTCCTCGACCCATTTCACCGGCACGCCGGTGACGATCGAGGCGACGATCGAGCAGATGTAGCCCGAATAGGCGCCGACCTTGTTGCCGAAGCCGCCGCCGATGTCGGGCGCGACGACGTGGATCTTGTGCTCGGGGATCTTCGACAAGAGCGAGGCGACGGTGCGGATGACGTGCGGCGCCTGGAAGGTGCCATAGACCGTCAGCTCGCCCTTCACCTTGTCGAAGGAAGCGACGCACTGGCAGGTCTCGAGCGGCGAGGGGTGGGTGCGGTGGTAGGAGATCATCTCCTTGATCGTCACCTCGGCGGCGTTGAAGGCCTCCTCGGTGCCCGGGCGATCACCGACCGCCCAGGTGAAGATGTGGTTCGGGTGCTTTCGCGGTCCGTGCGAGCCGACCATCTTGCCGTCGAGATCCGGCCGCAGCACCGGCGCGTCGGGCGCCATCGACTGGAACGGATCGACGATCACCGGCAGCTCCTCGTAGTCGACCTCGACGAGCTGCACCGCGTCGTCGGCGATGTAGCGGTTCTCGGCGACGACGAAGGCGATCTCCTGGTTCTGGAAGCACACCTTGCCGTCGGCCAGCACCGCCTGCACGTCGCCGGCCAGCGTCGGCATCCAGTGCAGGCCGAGCGGCTTCAGATCCTCCGCCGTGAGGACGGCGATCACCCCCGGCAGCGCCTTCGCTTTCGCGGTGTCGATGCGGGTGATCTTCGCGTGCGCGTACTGGGAGCGGACGAAGTCGCCGTGCAGCATGCCGGGCAGCTTGATGTCGTCGACATAATTGCCCTTGCCCTGCGTGAAGCGCACGTCCTCGACGCGCTTGCGCTTGCAGCCCATGCCCTCGAGCCGCGCCTCGCGCTGCTCGCGCGTGATGACCATCTCGTTCATTCGGCGGCCTCCTCGAAGGTGCGGCCGGCGAGGACCGCGGCGGCGTACTGGATCGCCTTGACGATGTTCTGGTAGCCCGTGCAGCGGCAGAGATTGCCGGCGATGCCGAAGCGGATCTCCTCCTCGGTCGGGTCGGGGATCTCCTGCAAGAGCACATGCGCGCGCATGATCATGCCCGGCGTGCAGAAGCCGCATTGCAGGCCGTGCATCTGGCGAAAGCCCTCCTGCAGGGCCGACAGGGTGCCGTCCGGCGCCGCCATGCCCTCGATGGTGGTGATCCTCGCGCCGTCGGCCTGCACGGCGAACATCGTGCAGGACTTCACCGACGTGCCGTCGAGCTCCACCGTGCAGGCGCCGCAATGCGACGTCTCGCAGCCGATGTGGGTGCCGGTGAGGCTCAGCTCCTCGCGCAGCAGGTGGACGAGCAGCGTGCGCGGCTCGACGAAGCGCTGGTAGCGCTTGCCGTTGACGGTGAGGGAGACGGGAACGGTCGCTTCGGAGGTGTCGGCCATGGCTCAGGCTCCCCTGTCGGCGCGGGCGGCGGCGGCCGCGAGTGCGCGGGCGACCATCACGCCGGCCATCTCGCGGCGATAGGCGGCGGTGCCGCGGCCGTCGGTGGCCGGGTCGGTGATCGATTTGGCGGCCTCGGCGGCGCTCCGGACCGTCACCGGATCGAGCGTCGCGCCGACCATGAGCGCAGCTGCCTCCTCTGCCAGCAGCGGCGTCGACGCGACATTGGTGAGGGCGATGGCGCAGCGCGATACCCGGCCGGCCTCGAAAACGAGGATCACGGCCGCGGCGGCGGTGGCGTAGTCGCCGATCTTCCGCTTCAGCTTCTGATAGGCGAAGCCGTGCCCTTTCGGCGGCACCGGGATGCGCACCGCGACCAGAAGCTCGCCCGGCTCGAGGGCGGTGTCGTAGGCGCCGCGGTAGAAGTCGGCGGCGGCCACGCGCCGCTCGCCGCGCGGGCTGGCAAGCACATAGGTGGCGCCGAGGCACTGCATGACCGCGGGAAGGTCATTGCCGGGATCGCCGTTGGCGACGTTGCCGCCGAGCGTGCCCTTGTAGCGGACCTGCGGGTCGGCGATCTGCAGCGCTGTCTCGCGGATGATCGGAAGCTTCTCGGCCAGCAGCGCCGAGCGGGCGAGGGCGGTCTGCGTCACCATCGCGCCGAGGACGATCTCGGCGCCGTCCTCGGCGATCTCCCGCAGGCCGGCGATGCCGGCGAGGTCGACGAGATGCTCCGGGGCGGCCATGCGCAGCTTCATCATCGGGATCAGGCTGTGGCCGCCGGCGAGCGGCCGCGCCTCATCGCCATGCGCGGCGAGCAGGGCGACGGCCTCGCCGACGCTCGACGGCCGGTGATAGGCGAAGGGATTTGGGATCACGGCATGCCTCCCCGATCGCGCCGTCTCGCTCGGACGGCTTTGATTTTTCCGGAATCATGCGGTCCCGAACCGGAAGGCGACAACGGCGCCTGCACAAATCGCCGCGGCGATGCACGAGCGGTCGATTTCTGCACGAATTGCGACAGTCATGCTGACGCAGTTCGTAGCCGGCGCGGCCGGCCGGATCCGTTCTACGCGGCCTTGATGAGAATGATTCTCGAGGCGAGTGGGGACGAGGCGCGACCCGCATTCCTGCGTCATTGCGAGCGCAGCGAAGCAATCCAGCTTCTCTTCCGGCGCCGTGAAGCTGGATGGCTGCGTCGCCGCCGCTTCGGCCCTCTAGGGATACGGGGTCTTGAAAGCTCTCGATTGGCCTCGCGACGAATCCTCTCCCTCATTGCCGGGACAAGCCCGGCAATGAGGGAGAGATTGGGATCGGCTCTCGGCGAGGTTGAGGCCGGTTCCCATCTCGCAATGACCGTGCCGTTGGGGCAACAGCGCGCGGGCCACCTCATTGGGCAACGGCGCCGATTCGCGGGTGCGAAAAGCTATTCCGCCGGCAGCAGCCGCTGCTCGAGGCGCTGCTTCAGCCAGCGGCGGCGCGACCGGCTGACCGGGGCGCGGTAGGGCGTGCGGGCGTTCATGGCGACCGCGGCCGCGTCCGCGGCGTTCTTCATCGTCGAGATCCGGTCGAGGTTGACGATGTGGCTGCGGTGCACCCGGGCGAATACGTCCGGGTCGAGCCCGGCCTCCACATCCGAGATCGACAGCGGGCAGAACCAGGTCGTCTCGCCGTCGAAGAGCTGCGTATAGTGGGCCTGCGCGCGGACGGCGACGAGATGCGAGGCCTCGAGCCGCCGCTGCCGGCCGTCCTTCTCCACCGGCAGCGTGTCGAGATAGCGTGCCGGCGCCGGCGCCGGTGGCGCACCCGGCGCGGGGGTCTCGGCCGCCGCCGCCTCCACTGCAACGAATGCCCCGGCCGCCACCTCGCCGCTCGCGGCATGCGCTGTCTCCTCCGGCGTCGCCTTCTCGGGGATCAGCGTCAGGAGGAACAGGCCGGAGACCACGAAGGCGACCACCGAGACGATGATGGCGAGCAGGCCGGGCGAGACGGCCGGCATGTCGATCGGCGTCGGCGCGGCGTGCGGGTGGAAGGTCACCCCGGCCATCGCGGCGTAGTGCATGGTCGAGATGGCGAGCGCCATCAGCGCCGCCGGCAGCACGATCGAGCCGCGCGCACTGCGGCCGAAGCCGAGCCAGCGCGCGAGGCCGGAGGCGGTGACGCCGAGCAGGATGCTGGTCGCCACCCACTCCCGGTCGTGCAGCATGTGCACGCTGGCGTGCAGCGCATACATGCCGAGATAGTGCATGGCGACGATGCCGGTCCCCATGAAGACGGCGGCGAGCGCGATGCGGTGCGGCTGCGGAGCGTCGCCGCCGACCGCGAACACGGCGAAGCCGACCACCAGCACGCAGACGAGGAAGGACAGCAGCGTCGGCAGCACCAGGAAATCGACCGCGGCCGGGAGCCGGATCGCCAGCATGCCGACGAAGTGCATGGTCCAGATGCTGAGCGCCAGCGAGAACGCCGCGGCGGCGATCAAGAGGCGCCGTCGCATGTCCTCCGCGGCATGGATCTGCCGCGCCAGGTGCAGCCCCACATAGCTGCCCTGGAAGGCGACGAACAGCGAGAGCGCAACGAGCCACGGCTCGTGCGATGGCGTCATCGGGGCACGTCCTCCGTCGCGGGTGCCTGCGCCTTCGCGAGAAAGAGGCTAACCCAAGTTCTCGAACCGTTCCAGAATCACGATGCCCGCGCCCGGGCCGGCCCGGCTAGCCGGCGAGCCAGGTGACGAGCGGCGGGTAGTAGGTCGTAGCGATGAGTGCCGCCACCAGCGCCAGCATCGGCAGGGCGATCTTGGTCGAGACCTGGGCGACGTTGCGGTCGGCGATCGTCGCCGCGACGAAGAGCGTGCTGCCATAGGGCGGCGTCAGCATGCCGACCGAAAGGTTCATCACCACGACGACGCCGAAATGCACCGGGTCGATGCCGAGCTGGGCGGCGATCGGCTGCAGGATCGGCATGACGATCAGGAGGGCCGAGATGCCCTCCATGAAAGTGCCCATCAGGAGGAGGATGACGTTGACGACGAGCAGGAAGGTGACCTTGTCGTCCGCGAAGGTGCCGAGAAAGCCGGCCAGCAGCTGCGGCACGTTCTGGCTGGTGATCAGCCAGGCGAAGACGCTCGCGGTCGAGATGACGATCATCACCGCCGCCGACATCGCCGACGCGCGCAGCACCAGCGCCGGCAGGTCGGCGAGGCGCAGCTCGCGATAGACGAACTTGCCGACGAGGATGCTGACGAACACAGCGACGCCGGCCGCCTCGGTCGGCGTCATGATGCCGCCGACGATGCCGCCGACGAGGAAGACGGCGATCGCCGCCGCCGGGATCGCCGCGAAGGCGGTCTCGAGCACGCGCCGGAAGCTGAACGGCACGCTGTCGCGGTAGGCCGGGCCGCCCTTGCGGGCGTGCGCCCAGCAGGCGGCCATCAGCCCGGCGGACATCAAGAGGCCCGGCAGGATGCCGCCGAGGAACAGCGCGCCGACCGACAGGTTGCCGATGGTGCCGACGACGATCATCATGATGCTCGGCGGGATGATCGGGCCGATGCAGCCGGCCGCCGCCAGCATCGCGGTGGCGAAGTCGATGTCGTAGCCGCGCCGCCGCATCGCCGGCAGCGTCATCGAGCCGATGGCGGCGGTGTCGGCCGAGCCGGAGCCGGAGATCGCCGAGAAGCCGGTGCAGGCGACGACCGAGACGTAGAGCAGGCTGCCGGTCAGCCAGCCGACCACGGCGCTCGCGAAATCGATGAAGCGGCGGGCGATGCCGCCCCGCTCCATGATCAGCCCGGCGAGCACGAAGAACGGGATCGCCATGATCGTGAAGCTCTCGAGCGCGCCATAGATGCGCTGCGTCACGATCGCCATCGGCACGCCGTCGGCGAGCAGGGCGATGGCGGCGGAGATGCCGAGGCAGAAGACGACCGGCGTGCCGATCAGCATGAGGACGGCGAAGGCGATCGCGGCGAGGGCGATCACAGGCCCGTCTCCGGCGCGTCGACGGCCTGCTCCGGCGCGGCACCGGCACGCCACTTGCCGATGGTCAGCAGCACCAGCTCGAGCGCGAGATAGGCGCAGCCGATCGGCACCGCGAGATAGGGGATCGACATCGGGATCTGCAGCGCCGGCGAGGTCTGGAACTCGCCGATCTCGAGCAGGGGGAAGCTGCCGAGGATGGTGATCGCCAGGAACCAGAGGCAGGCGCCGGCCGACAGCACGAGCAAGGCACGGAAGACCGGCTTGGAGAGCCGCCGGGCGATCAGATCCATGCTGTTGTGCATGTTGAGGCGCATGGCGACGCCGGCGCCGAGCAGCACCATCCAGACCTGTGCGAAGGTGGCGCTCTCGACGGCGCCGCTGATCGAGAAGTCGAACAGATAGCGGCCGAGAACCTGCACCAGGATCGCCACGCACATGAACCCGTAGAGGGCGACGACGATCACGTTGACGAGCGCGCGCAGGCCGAAGATCGCAAAGGAGAACATGCGTGGACTGGCCCCTCGCGCGGCGGGTTGGTGGAAGCCCGGAGGGGCCGGCACCGGCCTGGACCCTCGCGGGCCCGGGCCTCGGCCGGCCCGGACCCCGTCGGCTCCGCGGTTTCAGCCGCGGAGCGCGTGCAAGTTTCAGGCCCGGCTCACTTGGTGGCGAGGATCTCGGCCAGCTGCGCCTTCTGCTCCGGCGTCTTGACGAACTGCTCGTAGACCGACTTGGAGGCCTCGCGGAACGGCGCGAGATCGGGATAGGTCACCTTCACGCCCTTCTTCTCGAGCTCGGCCAGCAGCCGGTTGTCGGCGTCCGAATAGGCCTTGCGCTCGACCGCCGCCGATTCCTGCGCCGTCTCGAGGATGATCTTCTGGATGTCCTCCGGGAAGGACTTCAGCCGCCGCTCGGACATCAAGAGCTCGGCGACGAGCGCGGTCCACGAGACCTGCGCGTAGTTCGGCGCGACTTCGAAGAATTTTTGCGCGTAGTAGTTGGAGTTCGCGGCCTCGGCCCCGTCGACGACGCCGGACTGGATGGCGCCGTAGAGCTCGCCATAGGCCATCGGCGTCGGGTTGGCGCCGAACGCCTTGAAGGCGGCTACGTGCGTCGGCACCTGCATGGTCCGGATCTTCATGTTGTGCAGGTCGGCCATCGAGTTGATCGGCTTCTTGGTCAGAAGATGCCGGATGCCGGCCTCGTAATAGCCGAGCAGGCGATAGCCGCGCTTGGCGACGTCGGCCTTCAGCTGGTCGCCGACCGGGCCGTCCATGACCTTGTAGAGATGCTCGCGGTCGCGGAACAGGAAGGGCAGGTCGAAGATGCCGACCGAGGGCACGAAGTTGCCGAGCACGCCGTTGGCGGTGATGGCGACGTCGACCGTACCGAGCAGCAGTCCCTCGACCACCTCCTTCTCGTTGCCGAGCTGGTTGTTCGGATAGATGGTGACCTCGACGCGGCCGCCGCTGCGCTCCTTCACCTTGTCGGCGAAGTATTGCAGGCCGATCTGGTAGGGCTCGCTCGGCGCCGCCGAGTGGCTGGCCTTCAGGTTGAACTCGGCGGCGGGAGCCGCGGAGGCGATGAGACTTGCCGCGAGCGCGGCGAGTGCGAACTTGACGGGGCCTTGCATGCGGATCTCCTTCGGATCGAGGGAATGCACCACGCTGCGGGCCACTCAGGCGGCCCGGGCTTTGATCAGGCCGAGGTCCGTCAGCACCTCGCGCAGGGGATCGAGCTTCTCGGCCGGCAGGGGCAGGCGCGGGGCCCGCGGGTCGCCCATCGGCATGCCGATCATCTTCAGGGCGGCCTTGGTCGCCGAGACGTAGAGGTCGCCGGCGAGCGCATCGAGCAGCGGCATCACCTTGTCGTAGATCGCCCGCCCGGCCTCGGCATCGCGCTTGTCGACGGTCTCGACGAACATCTCCGACGACAGCGCCGGGGCGATGTTGGAGAAGACCGAGACGTAGCCCTTGGCGCCGACCAGATAGCCCTCCCAGGGATGGTAGCCGGCGAACACGGTCATGCGGTCGCCGCACAGCCGGATGATGTCGCTCGTGCGGGCGACGCTGCCGCTCGATTCCTTGATGTAGCTGACATTGTCGATCCGCGAGAGGCGCGCGACGAGCGGCGGTTTCAGATCGACATTGGCGGTGAAGGGGTTGTTGTAGAGCATGACCGGCAGCGAGATCGCCTCGCCGATCCGCCGATAATGCTCGAAGATCTCGTCCGGAGAGGGCGAGGAATAGTAGGGCGGCACGATCATCACGCCGTCGGCGCCGTAGCTCTCGGCCTCCTTGGCGAGCGCCACCGCCTCGTCGGTCCACTCGGCGGCCGTGCCGACGAGCACCGGCACCCGGCCAGCCGCCTGCTCGACCACCACCGCGCCGACCGTGCGGCGCTCGTCGCGCGTCAGCGACAGGAACTCGCCGGTGCTGCCGAGCGGGATGAGGCCGTGCACGCCCTCATCGATCTGCCAGTCGACGAAGCGCCGCAGGCGCTGTTCGTCGACCCGTCCGGCCGCGTCGAACGGCGTCACCATGACCGTGTAGCTGCCGCGGAAATCCGTCACCTGCGGGTCCCTCGAGGTTGGTCGATCCAGGCTCGTTCCGACAGATTGACATCTGATCAGATTTTCTGTCAATAACCGTGACGATGATTTTGTGACGGACCTGCTCCCGTCGCGCCTGTCAAGCCTCGTCCGGTTCGCACATGCCCTTTTTCGAAGTGAACGATTTCGCCCGCGAGGATCTGGCCGCCTGCCGCCGTCGCGCGGCGACGGAGATGACATCGGCGCTGGCCGCGGCATACGCCATCGAGGCGACCATCATCTCGAGCTACTTCGTTGCTTTTACAGATGAAAGCTACGCCCATGCGGGGGAGCTCGGGCCGTCCGCCGAGGCGCGGCGGCTGCTCGTCAAGCTGCATGGATTCGGCCGTCCGCTGCCCGTCCGGCGGCGCGCCGCGGAGCTCGTCAGCGCGGCTGCCGCGAGCGCTTACGGCATACCCGCGAAGAGCGTGATCGTCTATTTCCTGGACAGGACGCGCGAGGAGGTGGCGCATGGCGGCGTCCTCGAATGTGATCGTACCTGATCACATTTGCCCAGGTTTTGATCTCTCGTTGCCCAAGGAAAGTGCATCCCGTTGGAACCGTTTCTGAGCGATGATCAGCGTTTGATCCTGGACATGGTTCGCCGTTTCGCGGAGGCCTCGGTGCTGCCGGCGGCGACCGCCATCGATCGCGAGAACCGGTTTCCGGCCGAGCTCTATCGCGGCCTCGCCGATCTCGGCCTGTTCGGCGTCAGCCTGCCGGCCGAGGCGGGCGGCAGCGGCCTCGACACCGTCACCACCTGCCTCGTCATGGAGGAGATCGCCCGCTGCTCGGGCACGCTCGGCAACGCCTTTGCGCTGCCGGTCGAGGCGAGCCACTTCCTCAACGAGCATGGCGGCCCGGTGCACAAGCGGCTCATCCCGGGCCTGCTCGCGGGCGAGATCCTGCTCGCCACGGCGGCGACCGAGCCCGATTTCGGCTCCGACCTCGCCGGCATGCGGACGACCGCCGTGCGGGACGGCGATGCTTACGTCGTCAACGGCACCAAGGCCTGGGTCACCTTCGGCCGGGTCGCCGACTGGATCGTCGTCTTCGCCAAGACCGATCCGGCCGCCGGGCACAAGGGCATCAGCTGCCTGCTCGTCGATGCGGCGTCGGCGGGCGTCGTCCGCGGCAAGCCCGAGGAGCTGCTCGGCATGCACGGCCTCGCCGAGTGCCAGATCGTCTTCGACAATGTCCGCGTCCCGGCCGAGAACCTCATCGGCGCCGAGGGCGGCGCCTTCAAGATGGCGATGGGCAACTTCAACTTCTCCCGGCTGATGATGTCCTCGATGGCGCTCGGCATGGCCCGCGCGGCCATGGAGGACGCGCTCGCCTATGCCCGCTCGCGCGTGCAGTTCGGCGCGCCGATCATCAAGTTCCAGGCGGTGCAGTTCATGCTCGCCGACATGTCGACCGACATCGCCGCCGCGCGGCTGCTGATCCATCATGCCGCGCGGCTGTTCGATGCCGGCCTGCCGATCGCCAAGGAGGCCGCGCAGGCGAAGCTCTTCACCACCGACATGGCCGTGAAGCACGTGTCGAACGCGCTGCAGATCCACGGTGGCAACGGCTATTCGAAGGAATACCGGGTCGAGCGGCTCTATCGCGACGTGCGGCTCGCGCAGATCTACGAGGGCACCAACCAGATCCAGCGGCTGATCATCGCCCGCCAGCTCGAGAAAGAAAGTGCCTGAGGAGGCCGCCATGATCAGCGTCATCTCGCCCGCCGAGGCGGCGGCGCTGGTGAAGGACGGCGACACGCTCGCCGTCGGCGGCAATGGCGGCACCGGAGCGCCCGAGGCGCTGCTCGTCGCGCTCGAGGAGCGCTTCCTGAAGACCGACGCGCCGCGCGGGCTGACGCTGTTCCACGTCACCGGCGTCGGCGCGGTCACCGAGAAGGGCCTCTGCCACCTCGCCCACGAGGGGCTGATCGCAAAACTGTTCGGCGGCAATTTCGGCCTGCAGCTCCCCTTCATGAAGCTGATCCGCGGCGAGGCGATCGAGGCCTGGAATTTCCCGCAAGGGGTGATGTCGCAGATGTGCCGCGCGCTCGCCGCCAAGCAGCCGGGCGTCGTCACCCATGTCGGCCTGCAGACCTACATGGACCCGCGCCAGGAGGGCGGCCGTATGAACGCCCGCACCCGCGAGGACATGGTCGAGGTGGTCGAGCTCGCCGGGCGCGAATGGCTCTTCTACCGGGCGCCGACGCCGAACTTCGCCTTCCTGCGCGGCACCAGCGCCGACGAGGACGGCTACATCTCGATGGAGCACGAGGCGACGACCCGCGAGGACCTGTCGATCGCGCAAGCCGTGCACAATGCCGGCGGCACCGTGGTCATGCAGGTCAAGCGGATCGTCCGCCGCGGCTCGCTCAACCCGCACATGGTCAAGATCCCCGGCTTCCTCGTCGATCACCTCGTCGTCGAGCCGGACCAGATGCAGACCTACGCCACCGCCTATGATCCGAGCCGCAGCGGCGAGACGCGGGTGCCGATCTCCTCGCTCGTCCCCGATCCGCTCACCGAGCGGCGGGTGATCGCCCGGCGCGCCGCCTTCGAGCTCAGGCCCGGCGACGTCGTCAATCTCGGCGTCGGCATCTCGGCCATGATCCCCAACGTCGCCGCCGAGGAGGGCATCGAGGAGCTGATGACGCTGACCGTCGAATCCGGCGTCGTCGGCGGCGTGCCCGGCTATGCGCGCGAGTTCGGCACCGCCTACAATCCGCGCGCCATTCTCGACCAGCCCTACCAGTTCGACTTCTACGACGGCGGCGGCCTGTCCTGCGCCTTCCTGTCCTTCGCCGAGGTCGATGCGGAGGGCAATGTCAACGTCACCCGCTTCGGCGACCGCTACGACGGCGCGGGCGGCTTCATCGACATCACCCAGAACGCCGCCCGTCTCGTCTTCAGCGGCGCCTTGACCGGCGGCGGCCTCGAGGCCGTCGTCGAGAACGGCGCCCTGTCGATCCGCCGCGAGGGCAGGTTCAAGAAGTTCGTGCCCGCCGTTGGCCAGATCAGCTTCAACGGTCGGCTCTCGCGCGAGCGCGGCCAGGACGTGCTGTTCGTCTCCGAGCGCGCGGTCTTCCGGCTCGAGGCGGACGGCCTCGTGCTGATCGAGATCGCGCCGGGCGTGCGGCTGCAGGAGGATGTGCTGGACCAGATGATGTTCGCGCCGCGCGTGCACGCCGGCCTGAAGCTCATGGACCCGCGCATCTTCCGGCCGGGTCCGATGGGCCTCGGCCGCAGCCGCCTCGCCGTCGCGGCCGAATGAGAGGGAGCCACCGCCGATGAAGACGTTCCGCCTCGACGGGGTCACCGTCGCCACCGTGCTTCCGTTCAAGGACGACCAGTCGATCGACTGGCGGAGCTACGACCGCCTGCTCGAATACTGCACGACGCCGGTCGGCATCTGCGCCGTGTTCGTCAACGGCCATGCGGGGGAGGGCGCCACGCTCACGCCCGCCGAGCGCGCCGAGGTGAT
The DNA here is from genome assembly GCA_023430145.1 of Pseudomonadota bacterium. Taxonomy (GTDB): domain Bacteria; phylum Pseudomonadota; class Alphaproteobacteria; order Rhizobiales; family Methylopilaceae; genus JAEZCD01. Next base: position 7,568 of record JAEZCD010000140.1, on the reverse strand, counting down.
CGGTCGCACGCGCGCCTTCATCGGGCCCGACGTGCCGCTCTTCACCGGCATCATCCCCTATTCCACCGCCGACGCGATCGAGCAGGGCAGGCAGGCGGCGGAGGCCGGGGCCGATATCGCCGTCCTGTTCCCTCTGCCGCAGTTCGCGGGCGGGGCGAGCGCGGACGCGCGCTACCTCGTCGACTATGTCGACCGTTTCCTCGACGCGGTGGACCTTCCCGTCTCGATCTTCCAGCAGGCGGTAAGCTCCGGCCTCGGCTACTCGACCGCGGTGCTGGCGGAGATCGTCACGCGGCCGCGGGTGATCGCCGTCAAGGAGGGCAGCGGCGACGTCACGCTCTACGAGGACAATTGGCGCGCGCTGAAGGCGGCGGCACCGCAGGTGGCGGTCCTGCCGTCCAACTATCACTGGCTGTTCTCGCAGGTGGTGATCGGCGCCGACGGCATCCTGTCCGGCATGGCGAGCCTGATCCCACATCTGTTGTGCGAGCTGTGGGCCGCGAACGAGGCCAAGGATCTGGACCGCATGCGCGCGGCCAACGATGCCATCCATCCGATCGCGCGCTCGATCTACGGCGCGCCGCCGCTGCTCGAGATGCACACCCGTATCAAGGTCGCGCTCGCGCATATGGGGGTCATCGACAGCGCCATGCCGCGGCGGCCGCTGCTGCCGGTCGAGCCGCACGTCGCCCGGATGATCGCCGAGACGATCGGCCGCGCCGATCTGCGCGCGGCGGCATGAGCGTGTCCGGCACGGTCATCCGGCCGCGGCCGCTCACGGCGGCGGAGTTCGCGCCGTTCGGCCAGGTGTTCGGCGACGACTGGTCGGGCGGTGCGCCGGCCAATGACGGCACCGCCCGCCGCTTCGACGACGTCGCCGCGCTCGACCTCGCCGGCCACGGCGGCCGCCCGCAGCTGAGCCTCTTCCGGGCGACGCCGCTCGCCCTGCCGCTGACGGTGCGGGTGCTCGAGCGCCATCCGCTCTCCTCGCAGGCCTTCATCCCGCTGTCGCAAAAACCCTTCCTCGTCATCGTCGCGCCGCCCGGCGAGACGGTGGCGGGCGCGGACGTCGCGGCCTTCGTCACCGCGCCGGGCCAGGGGGTCAACTACGCGCCCGGCGTCTGGCACCACGCGCTGGTCGCGCTCGGGGCGGTCTCCGACTTCGCCGTCGTCGGCCGCGCCGGCACGGACGAGAATTGCGACTTCTTCCGGCTCGACCAGCCGGTGCTCGTCGCAGAGGAGCTGGCAGTACCCGGAGGCGTCGACCGATAATGGCAAAACCGCGCGAAAGCTTCGTCGATCTCTATTACGAGGACGTCGTCGTCGGCGAAGAAGTCTTCACCGACCCGCACACGATCACCACCGACGGCATCCTCGCCTTCGCCGACGTCACGCTCGACCATCACCCGCTGCACACGGACGCGGAGTATTGCAGCCGGACGCAATACGGCCGGCCGATCGCGCACGGCCTGTTCGGCCTGTCGCTGATCGAGGGCCTGAAGTCGAAGCTGAAGCTCTACGAGAACACGTCCGTCGCCTCGCTCGGCTGGGACAAGGTCCGTTTCCGGGCGCCGATCTTCGCCGGCGACACGGTGAAGGTCCGCGTCGTCTTCGACAGCAAGCGCGAGAGCCGCAGCGGCCCGCACGGCATCGCCGTCGAGAAGATTTGGCTGATCAACCAGCGCGGCGAGGTCGTCACGGAGGCCGAGCACGCGACGCTGCTTCTGAGGCGCGCCGCAGCCACCGCCGGCACGGGCGGATAGCGTGGCCAGTCTCGCCGCTGGAGCGGGGCACCGCATCGAGCTGCCGCCGCTCGGCCTCGGCGGGGCGGCGCTCGGCGGCCTGCACGGACCGGTGTCGGAGCGGGAGGGGGCGGCGGCGCTCGAGGCAGCGTGGAGCGGCGGCATCCGCTATTTCGATACCGCGCCGCTCTACGGCTCGGGCCTCGGCGAACTGCGTTTCGGCGCCTTCCTGCGCGCCGAGCCGCGCGAGAGCTATGTGCTGTCGACCAAGGTCGGCTGGCGGATTCGACCGCTCGAGCGGGCGGAGCGCCCGGGCAGCCTGCCGTTCGGCCGGGAGGTCGACTACACCTACGACGGCACGCTGCGGTCGATCGAGGACAGCCTTTCGCGGCTCGGCGTCGAGAGCATCGACGTTGCCCTCGTGCACGATGTCGACCCTTATAATCACGGCGAGGAATACGGCCGCCGGCGCGCGGAAGTGCTCGACGGGGCGCTGCCGGCGCTGGAGCGTCTTCGCGACCAGGGGCTGGTGCGGGCGGTCGGCATCGCGGTCAACAATTGTGACGTCTGTCTAGACTTCCTCGAGCACGCCCGCCCGGACCTGTTCCTGCTCGCCGGGCGCTACAGCCTTCTCGACCGCACGGCGGAGCGAGCGCTGCTGCCGGCATGCGCCGCGCGCGGCGTCGGAATCATCGTCGGCGCCCCGTTCAACACCGGCATCCTGGCGAAGGGCCCGGCGGGAAAATTCAATCACGGCGCGGCGCCGCCGGATGTGCTGGCGCGCGTCGAGGCGATGCAAAAAGTCTGCGCCGCGCACGGCACGAGCCTGATGGCCGCCGCCCTGCATTTCGTGCTCCGCCACCCGGTCGTCGCCAGCGTGCTGCCCGGCCCGCGATCGGCCGATCAGGTGCGCTCCCTGGTGGCGGCGTTCGGCGAGACCATCCCCGAAGCGCTGTGGCCGGATCTCGAAGCCCTCCCCGCCGACTTGGAGCCGCCCCGATGAGCGAGCAGGACACCATTCTCGTCTCCACGCCGGCGCTGCATGTGACGCTCGTGCGGCTGAACCGGCCGGCGGCACGCAATGCGCTGAGCCGGCCGCTGCTGCGGGCGCTGGCGGCCGCGCTCGATGCGGCCGCAGCCGATGCCGATGTCCGGGCGGTGGTGATCACCGGCGACGAGCGCGCCTTCTCAGCCGGCGCCGACATCAAGGAGATGCCGGACGGCGGCATCCCGATGTGGGGCCAGGCCGACCGGCTGCGCGCCTGGAAGACGATCGAGCGCTTCCCAAAACCGCTGATCGCCGCGGTCGACGGTTTTGCGCTCGGCGGCGGCTGCGAGCTGACGACGCTGTGCGACATCGTCATCGCCGGGGAGGGGGCCAAATTCGGCACCCCCGAGATCAAGATCGGCGCCTTTCCGGGCGACGGCGGCACGCAGCGCATCCCGCGGGCCGTCGGCAAGTCGCGCGCCATGTGGATGATGATGACCGGCGCCCTGGTCGACGCGGCGACGGCGTGCGCCTGGGGCCTCGCCCTCGAGGTCGTCGCCGACGACCGGACGGTCGACCGCGCCGTGGAGATCGCCTCCGAGATCGCCCGCATGTCGCCGATCGCGGTCGCCATGATCAAGGAGGAGGTGCTGATGACCTACCAGAAGCCGCTCGACGAGAGCCTCAGCCTCGAACGCAAGCTGCTTCTGTGGCAGACGGAGGACCACGACGAGGGCATCGCCGCCTTCGTCGAGAAGCGGCAGCCGGTCTTCAAGGGCCGCTGACCGCTCGAGCCGCAGGACGTGCAATGACGACCGCCTCTTCGCTCCGCCGCACCAGAGCCGACGCCGCCGGCGATTCGACGAACGGCGAGGCCGCTGCGGCCAACTCCGTCGAGCAGGCGACGATGCTGATCCGCCAGGCGATTCTTTCCGGCCAATATGGCCCGGGCGAGCGCATCAAGGTGCCCGAGCTCGTCGGCCAGTTCGGCTTCAGCGCGATGCCGCTGCGCGAGGCCCTGCGCAAGCTCGAAGGCGAGGGGCTGGTCGAGATCGAGCCGAACCGCGGCGCCACGGTACGGGGCTTCGATCGCGGCTTCATCGAGGATCTCTACGAGCTGAACGCCGAGCTGCAGCTGCTCGCGCTCCGCCGCGCGGCGCGGACCATGACCATCGACAAGCTCGACGAGCTGGACGCACGTGCCGCCGCCTATGAGCGGGCGGTTGTCGCCGGCGATCTGGAAGCCGGGTTGCGGCTCAATCGCGAGCTGCATGCGCGGCTGGTCGAGATCGGCGGCAATCGCGAGGCGCTGCGCATGTTCCAGCGCGGCTGGGAGCTGATCAGCGCCTTCCGCCTGCGCTTCGGCTACGGCAAGGGGCGCCAGCTCGGCCTCGCTCGCGAGCATCGCCTGCTGCTCGACGCGCTGCGGCGCGGCGATCTGCAGCTCGCCGAGACCGTCATCCGCATGCAGCACGCCGCCTCCGTCGAGGACCTCTTCTCGCGGCTCGACGAAAGCGGCGCCTGAGCGCGCCGGCACCGCCTCATGCCGCGGCGACGAGGCTCACCGCCGCCTCGAAGGCCGGCAGCGCCCGCTCGACCATGGCGTCGGAAGCGGTCAGGCTGATGCGGAACCAGCGCGGGGCATTCATGAGGCTGCCGGGCAGCACGAACACGTCGCGGTCGGCAAGCGCGTTCCACATCGCCTCGGGATCGCCGGGCGGCCAGCCGACCCAGAGATAGAAAGTGCCGTCCGGCGGCAGCACCCGGTAGCCGGCACCGTTCAGCGCATCGCTCAAAAGGTCGCGCCGGTGCGCGAGCGTGCTCTGGTCGATCGACAGGCGCTCGAGGTCTGGCACGGCGTACTGCATGACGGCGTTCGGAAAGCACCAGCCGAGCGCCATCTGCGCCGCGAACATGGCCTCCTGCAGCGCCGTCCGGTCGGGGTTCGGCATCAGCGGCGAGAGGGCGAGGTAGCCGAGCCGCTGCCCGGGCGCGAGCAGCACCTTTCCGTAGCTGTAGGAGATCAGGGTGAAGGGATAGAGGGTAGCGGGGCTGACGAAGCCCCGCCCGTCGAAGCGCAGCCGGCGATAGGGCTCGTCCGAGAGCAGGAAGATGCGCCGGCCGATGCGCCGGGAGGCACGCTCGAGCAGGTCGGCGAGCTCGCGGAGCATGCGCTCCGAATAGATGCGGCCGGTGGGATTGTGCGGCGTGTTGACGATGACGAGGCGCGTTCTCGGGCCGATCGCCGCCTCGATGGCGGCGAGGTCGAGGTCGAAGCCCGGCGCCTTCAGTGCCACCTTCTTCGGCACCGCGTTCGCGGCGAGCAGCATCGGCTCGTAGCAGAACCAGGCGGGCTCGGAGAAAACCGCCTCGTCGCCGGGGTCGAGCAGCAGGTGAAAGGCGACCGAGATCGCCGCGAAGGCGCCGTTCGTCAGGGCGATGTCGGCTGGCGCAAAGGGCAGCCCGAGCTCCCGGCCGGCGGTCTCGGCGAGGAAGGCCTGCGGCTCCGGCTCGCTCGTCTTGTAGGCGAACCAGTTCTTGTCGTGCGGCACCGCGCGCTCGCGGATCGCGTCCACGATGCCGGGCAGCGGCATCTCGTGCGGATTGCCGAAGGTGAAATCGGCGATCCCGGGCACGAGCCGCCGCTCGCCGTAGCGCGAGGCGAAGTAGAAATCCTTGACCGGAGCGAAGGCGCTGTCGGCGGCTCTGATGCGTGATGAGACGGGCATGGGGCGACCTCCGCTGTCGATGTCTTCCCCCCGGCGAGCGTGCAGCACCATGCCGCAAACCGGCTCGCGCGGCCACGACAGTCGGGTTCCGTTCGTAACCGCGCGGGCCGCGGAGGCTCACGCGTGGTTGCCCTCCCGCGGCCCGTCCTGCACGCCGATGAGGTTGTCGTTCACCCGCCGGACGCCCGGCGTGTTCTCGGCGGCGACGCGAATGGCGTTGCGCTCGGCCTCCGAGCCGGTGGAGCCCCACAGGTCGACGACTCCCTCGTTGACGGTGACGTTGAGGCGCCAGCTGTGCGCCCAGGCCTCTTTCTCGAGCCGCGCCAGCAGGGCGCGCCGGATCTCCTCGTCGGCCGCGCTCGTCTCGAGGTCGCGGCTCGCCAGCACCTGCAACAGGTTCGCCCGGCTGACGATGCCGACGAGCCGGCCGTCGGCGACGATGGGAATGCGGTTGATCGAGTGCTTGTCCATCAGCATGGCGAGCTCCCAGACCGGCGTCTCCGGCGCGGCGGTGACGATCGGGACCGGCGTCATCACGTCCCGTACGGCGCGGGCGTGGCTTTTGACGTATTCGGAGGCGAGCGTCTCGTGGCCGGCGAAATGCTTCAGCCACCAGGAGCGTCGCCGCTCGGTGCCGGCCTCGGCGCGGTGCAGAAGGTCGCCCTCGGTGATGATGCCGATCATCGCGCCGGAGTCGTCGACGACGGGCACGGCGCTGATCCGGTGCTTCAGCAGCAGCCGCGCGACGTCCTGGACGGAGGCGGTGCCGGTGGTGGTGATCACCGGCTTGCTCATGATGTCTTGGGCCTTCATCGGCGCCTCCTCGCAAATGCGGCAGGCTGCGATGTTAGCCCCGGCGCTGCATTGAGGCGCGTCAAGGTGGGGGCGGCGGGCCCGCCGCTCGCCGTCATTGCGAGCGCAGCGAAGCAATCCAGCTCCTCTTGCGGCGCCGTAAAGCTGGATTGCTTCGTCGCTGCGCTCCTCGCAATGACGCCGAGGCCCTCACGTCCCTCCTCGTCATTGCGAGTGCAGCGAAGCAGTCCAGCCGTTCTTGCGGCGCCCCAAAACTGGACTGCTGCGTCGCTATCGCTCCTCGCAATGACGAGGGACTATCGATGGTGCAGCATCCGGCCGATGAGGTTCAGCAGCACCTGCGCGGCGAGAATGGCCGTCACCCCGGCCGGGTCGTATTCGCGCGCCACCTCGACGAGGTCGACGCCCACCACCTTTCCCCGGCGGGCGAGGCCGTCCAGAAGCTCCAGCACCTCGTAATAGGCGAAGCCGCCATGGCTGGGGGTGCCGGTGCCGGGGGCGATCGAGGGGTCGAAGCCGTCGATGTCGATCGAGATGTAGTAGCGCCCGCCCTCCGGGATGCGCGCCAGCACCGCCTCCGTGCCGAGCTTGCGGATCTGGCGGACGCTCAGAATGTCCGAGCCCATTGCGCGCGCGGTCTCGTAGCCCTCGCGGGCGGTGGAGGAGACGTTGCGGATGCCGAGCTGGGTCAGGCCGGTGACCCAAGGCTTCTCGGCCGCGCGGCGCATCGGGCTGCCGTGGCCGACGCGCACCCCGTGCCGCTCGTCGACGAAGTCGAGATGGGCGTCGAACTGCACGAGATGGACCGGCTCGTGGCCCTCGAACGCCTCGATGCAGGGGATGGTGATCGAGTGATCGCCGCCGAGCACGACGGGTATGGCGCCCGCCGCCAGGATCTTTCGCACGCCGAAGGCGATGTTGGCGTGGCTCTGCGCGGTGTCGGTGTGGATCATGTCGGCGTCGCCGATGTCGACGATGCGCGTCGTCGCCGCCGGCAGGTAGACGATGTCGTCCTCGTGGTCGTAGGCGCCCGCATGGCCGAAGGAGAACAGCGTCGAGGCCTCGCGGATCGCGCGCGGCCCCGAGCGCGCGCCCGAGCGCCACTGCGTGCCGAGGTCGAACGGCGCCCCCATCACCGCGACGTCGGCCTCGATGCGATCCCAGTCGAGGCAGAGCGGATACTTGCCGAAGGTGCAGATGCCGACGAAGGGCAGGTTCAGGCGGCCCGAATCGTAGCCGTGGGTCATGGGATGACTTCTTCTCTTCCCTCTCCCCTCGCGGGAGAGGGAAGAGAAG
>JAEZCD010000129.1 GCA_023430145.1 Pseudomonadota bacterium | reverse complement strand
GTTCGCCGCGGCTGTCGGCCTGCCGGGCGCGGCGGCGACGGCCGGCGTGCTGCTCGCCGGCCTCGGAGCGACGGCCGCCTACGCCATCCGGCGCGCCTGAAACTCAGCGCCCGCGATAGAGCGGGACGCCGTGGTCCGGCAGGAAGAGGCCCTCCGGCATCGGCCCTGTCTGCCAGAAGACGTCGATCGGCATGCCGCCGCGCGGATACCAGTAGCCGGCGATGCGCAGCCATTTCGGCTCGATCGTGGCGGCGATGCGCCGGCCGATCGCCACCGTGCAATCCTCGTGGAAGGCGCCGTGATTGCGGAAGGCGCCGAGATAGAGCTTCAGCGACTTCGACTCGAGCAGCCACGATCCCGGCACGTAGTCGATGACGAGGGTGGCGAAATCGGGCTGCGCGGTGACCGGGCAGAGCGAGGTGAATTCCGGCGCCGTGAAGCGGGCGACGAAAAGCGTATCGGCCTGCGGGTTCGGCACCCGGTCGAGCACCGCCTCGTCCGGACTGGCCGGCGCGACGACATTGCGGCCGAGCACGAGCGTTGCGTGCTCCATCGTTCTCCATCCTGTGTGGCTTGGTGGCGCAGCCGAGCGGGAGGCTTTGCCGTTGCCGGAGGCATAAACTAAAACTCCGGCGCGTGCACGACAGGGGGAAGGCATGACCGCGATCGTCGACATCATCGGCCGGCAGATTCTGGACAGTCGCGGCAACCCGACGGTCGAGGTCGACGTGCTGCTCGAGGACGGCTCGCTCGGCCGCGCTGCGGTGCCGTCCGGCGCCTCGACCGGCGCCTACGAGGCGGTGGAGCTGCGCGACGGCGACAAGTCCCGCTTCCTCGGCAAAGGCGTGCAGAAGGCGATCGACGCGGTAAACGGCGAGATCTTCGACGCCCTCGGCGGCCTCGACGCCGAGGACCAGGCGAAGATCGACGCGACCCTGATCGCCCTCGACGGGACCAGGAACAAGGCCCGGCTCGGCGCCAACGCCATCCTCGGCGTCTCGCTCGCCTGCGCCAAAGCCTCGGCCGAGAGTTGCGGCCTGCCGCTCTATCGCTATGTCGGCGGCGTCGCCGCCAACGCGCTGCCGGTGCCGATGATGAACATCGTCAATGGCGGCGTGCACGCCGACAACCCGATCGACTTCCAGGAATTCATGATCATGCCGGTCGGCGCCCGCACCTTCGCAGACGGGCTGCGCATGGGCGCCGAGATCTTCCACACCCTGCGCGGCAAGCTTAAGGCGGCCGGCCACAACACCAATGTCGGCGACGAGGGCGGCTTTGCCCCCGACCTCGGCTCGCCCGACGAGGCGCTCGGCTTCCTGATGGCCTCGATCGAGGCCGCCGGCTACCGGCCGGTGGACGACGTGCTGATCGCCCTCGACTGCGCCTCCACCGAGTTCTTCCGTGACGGCGCCTATCACCTGGAGGGCGAGGGCCGCGTGCTCTCCTCGGCGGCGCTCGCCGAGTACCTCGTCGAGCTGTGCGGAAAGTACCCGATCGCCTCGATCGAGGACCCCATGTCGGAGGACGACTGGGAGGGCTGGAAGCTTCTCACCGAGCGCATCGGCGATCGCGTGCAGCTCGTCGGCGACGATCTGTTCGTCACCAATGTCGAGCGGCTCGGCCGCGGCGTTCGCGAGAGCATCGGCAATGCGATCCTGATCAAGGTGAACCAGATCGGCTCGCTGTCGGAGACGCTCGACGCGGTCAATCTCGCGCACATGTCGGCCTTCCGCTGCGTGATGTCGCACAGATCGGGCGAGACGGAGGATTCCACCATCGCCGATCTCGCGGTCGCGACCGGCTGCGGGCAGATCAAGACCGGCTCCCTGTCGCGCTCGGACCGCACGGCGAAGTACAACCAGCTCCTGCGCATCGAGGAGCAGCTCGGCCCGCAGGCGCGCTATGCCGGCCGCGACGCGCTGCCGCGGTGGAAGTGACGCCGCCGACACCCGCCGCCTTGAGTCGCCTCGCGACGGATCCCCTCCCTCATTGCTGGGCTTGTCCCGGCAATCCAGCCTTCTCTTCGGCCTTAAAGACTGGATTGCCCGGACAAGCCCGGCAATGAGGAGGAGATAGGATAGGGCCCTCCGCGAGGTTTCGTGCTCCCGGATCGGACCAAGGTTGATGCCCAACGCGCGATGACGGCGGGCTGTGAAAGAGGACAATGGGTTCGGTCGACGCCGTAAACGCGGTCCTTCTGTTCGGCAGCGCGCTGGCGCTTCTCGGCATCCTGTCGAGCCTCGTCGCGCAGCGTTTCGGCGCGCCGCTGCTGCTCGTCTTCCTCCTCATCGGCATGCTCGCCGGCGAGGACGGCATCGTCGGCATTCCGTTCAACGACTACTGGGTGACCTACCTCGTCGGCTCGCTGGCGCTCGCCGTCATCCTGTTCGACGGCGGCCTGCGCACGCGCCTGTCGAGCCTGCGGGTGGCGTTCGCGCCATCGATCGCGCTCGCGACCGCGGGCGTGCTCATCACGGCCGTCATCAGCGGCCTCGTCGCGGCCGTCGCCCTCGGCATCTCCTGGATCGAGGGCCTGCTCGTCGGCTCGGTGATCGCCTCGACGGACGCGGCGGCGGTGTTCTTCCTGATGCGGGCGGGCGGCCTTCAGCTGCCGCGCCGGGTGGGTGCGACGCTCGAGATCGAATCCGGCATCAACGATCCGTTCGCGGTCTTCCTGACGCTCGCCTTCGTCGGCCTCGTTCCGGTGACGCAGCTCGACGTCACGGGACCGCTAGAGCAGGTGCTGCTGCTGTTCATCGCCGAGATCGTCGTCGGCACCATCGTCGGACTGGGGGGCGGTTTCGTCGTTGCGGCGCTGCTGAACCGGCTCGAGCTGCCGGCCGGCCTGCATCCGCTGTTCGTTGTCTCCTCGGCGATCGCCGTGTTCGCGCTCGCCGGCCTCCTGGAGGGCTCGGGCTTCCTCGCCGTCTATCTCGCCGGCCTCTTCGTCGGCAACCGGCGGGTCCGCGCCATCGCCGAGATCGTCGCCTTCCACGATACCGCCACCTGGCTGTGCCAGATCGTCATGTTCTTCGTGCTCGGCCTTCTCGTGACGCCGAGCAAGCTCGTTCCGGTCATCTTGCCGGCGCTCGCCGTCTCCTTCGTCCTGATGTTCCTGGCGCGGCCGGTCGCGGTCGTCCTGTGTCTCGCGCCGTTCCGCTTTCCCCCGCGCGAGATCGCGTTCGTGAGCTGGGTCGGCCTGCGCGGCGCGGTCTCGATCTTCCTCGCCGCCATTCCGACGCTCGCCCAGATCCCAAATGCCGACATCTATTTCAACGTCGCCTTCGTCGTAGTGCTCGTCTCGCTGCTGCTGCAGGGCTGGACGCTGACGCCGCTCGCCAAGGCGCTCGGCGTCGCCCTGCCGCGGACGATGCGACAGGTCCACCGGGTGGAGATCGATCTGCCGGGCCAGCTCGCACACGAGCTCGTCGGCTATCATCTCACCGCCGACAGCCCCCTGCTCGAGCATGGCGGGGTGCCGCGCTGGGCCCGGCCCATGTTCGTCATCCGCGACGACATCGTGCTCGACCCGCGCGAAGCCGGCCGGCTGAAGCCCGGCGATCATCCCTATTATCTGGCGCCGCCGCTTCGCGTCGCCGAGCTCGACGCCCTGTTCGTGCCCGACGAGGAGACGCCGCTGCGGGCGCTGCCAAGCGAGTTCCCGCTGCGCGCCGACGTGCCGCTCGGCCTCGTCGCCGACATGTACGGGCTCGAGATCGACGACGAGGCGGACCGGGAGCGGACCATCGCCGAGGCGATCGCCGTCCGCTACGAGGACGCCCCGACGATCGGCGACCGGCTCAGGCTCGGCCCGGCGACGCTGATCGTCCGCGCGCTCGCCGACGACCGCGTGGCACGCGTCGGACTGCGCCTCGAGGACCCGCCGGTGCGGTCGTGGCGGGAGAAGGTGCGGCGACCGCTTCGGAGACTGTTGGGGCGAGGCGCGCGGAAGGAAGGTGCGGCGCCTTAGGAACTCAGACGTCACAGCCGATCAGCCCTCGTGCCGTCGCCAGCGGCAGAAAGAGCGTGGACGGCCTGCCGCCGATGAGAATGAAGCCGTCCCAGCCCCACCCTTAACCCCGTGGTAACCGTAGCGGGGCAGGGTCGGCGCATGGTCGTGCATTCGCGCTCGCGGTCGATCTTGGGTCATCTCGGGCTGTGGCTGGTGACGGCGGCAGCGGTGGCCTATTTCGGCCATCACGCCTTCAACGGCGCGCACGGGATCAAGGCCAATCGCACCTTCGAGGCCGAGAGCGCCGCGCTGACGCTGGTGCTCGACCGGATGCGTCTCGAGCGGCGGTCGCTCGAGCACCGGGCCGAGCTGCTCGGCTCCAAGGCGCTCGATCCGGACCTCCTCGAGGAGGAGGCGCGGGGCCGGCTCGGCTGGCTCAACCCCCGCGACCGCGTCCTCCTGCTCCCCTGAAATTCTGGGGGCGGACGGCTTCGTCACATCTGCGCCCAGATTTCTTCACGCTTTCGTACAGCGAAAGTTGCAGGGCAGGTCTGCGTCGCCCGCCACTCGACCTCCCACGCCCTCCGCGCTACCTTTTTTCAAAAGAGAAGCTGCGAGGATGCGCAAGGAGAGACCATGGCCGTATCGGTCGCCAAACTCCCGACGACTGCAGCCCGGGCCGACGAGGCCCGAGAATCCGAGGGCGAGGTATTCGCCCGCGAGGACGAGCTCCGCGCCCTGCGCGAGATGCTTCTGATTCGGCGCTTCGAGGAGAAGGCGGGCCAACTCTACGGAATGGGCCTCATCGGCGGCTTCTGCCACCTCTATATCGGCCAGGAAGCGGTCGTCGTCGGCATGCAGATGGCGATAAAACCGGGCGACCAGGTGATCACCGGCTATCGCGACCACGGCCACATGCTGGCCTGCGGCATGGATCCGAAAGGCGTCATGGCCGAGCTGACCGGGCGCCGGGGCGGCTATTCGCGCGGCAAGGGCGGCTCCATGCACATGTTCAGCGTGGAGAAGCAGTTCTTCGGCGGCCACGGCATCGTCGGCGCGCAGGTGTCGCTCGGCACCGGCCTCGCCTTCGCCGACCGCTACAAGGACAACGGCGCCGTCTGCCTCACCTATTTCGGTGACGGCGCGGCCAACCAGGGCCAGGTCTACGAGAGCTTCAACATGGCGAAGCTCTGGAAGCTGCCCGTCGTCTACATCATCGAGAACAACAAATACGCCATGGGCACCTCGCTGCAGCGTGCCTCCGCGACCGTGAACCTGTCCCAGCGCGGCGCCAGCTTCGACATCCCGGGCGAGCAGGTGGACGGCATGGACGTCCGCGCCGTGTATGCGGCCGGCCTCAAGGCGGTCGAGCACGCCCGCAGCGGAAAGGGCCCCTACATCCTCGAGATGCTCACCTATCGATATCGTGGGCACTCGATGTCCGACCCGGCGAAGTACCGGTCGAAGGACGAAGTCCAGAAGATGCGCGACGAGCAGGACCCGATCGAGCTCGTCCGCCGCCGGCTGCTCGCCAATGGCTGGGCCGGAGAGGACGAGCTGCGGTCGATCGATCGCGACATTCGCGAGACGATCAACGCGGCGACCGAGTTCGCGAGCAACGATCCCGAGCCCGATCCCTCCGAGCTCTGGACCGACGTCCTGCGCTGAGCGGTCCGCTCGCGCCTCTCACGCATTTCTTGAACACATTCGGGTAAGCGCTTGATGCGCTGAGGAAAGCTGGCCCATGCCGATTCAAGTGCTGATGCCGGCGCTGTCGCCGACGATGGAAGCCGGCAAGCTCGCCAAATGGGCGAAGAAGGAAGGCGACAGCGTCAGGGCGGGCGACGTCATCGCCGAGATCGAGACCGACAAGGCGACGATGGAGGTCGAGGCCGTCGACGAGGGTGTGCTCGGCCGCATCCTCGTGCCGGAGGGCACCGAGGACGTCGCCGTCAACACGCCGATCGCGCTGATTCTCGGCGAGGGCGAGGACGAGCCGGGCGAGGACGACGACGAAGCCCATCCGGCCGCCGCCAAGCCGGCGCCGGGCAACGGCGTCGCCGCGGAAGCGAAGGCCGAGCAGTCGGCGCCGCCGGCTTCCGCCACCGAAATGCCGGCCTCGCCGGCCCCGTCCGCCGTCGCCAGCCCGCCGAAGCCCAAGCTCGAGATCGAGCCCGAGGTGCCGGCCGGCACGCCGATGGTGAAGCTCACGGTCCGCGAGGCGCTGCGCGACGCCATGGCCGAGGAGATGCGCCGCGACCCGGACGTCTTCATCATGGGCGAGGAGGTCGGCGAGTATCAGGGCGCATACAAGGTGACGCAGGGCCTGCTCGACGAGTTCGGGCCGCGGCGCGTCGTCGACACGCCGATCACCGAGCACGGTTTCGCCGGCGTCGGCATCGGCGCCGCGCTCGCCGGGCTGAAGCCGATCGTCGAGTTCATGACCTGGAACTTCGCCATGCAGGCGATGGACCAGATCATCAACTCCGCCGCCAAGACGCACTACATGTCGGGCGGCCAGATGCAGACCTCGATCGTCTTTCGCGGGCCCAACGGCGCCGCCGCCCGCGTCGCCGCCCAGCACAGCCAGGACTATACGGCCTGGTACAGCCACATCCCCGGGCTGAAGGTGATCGCCCCGTTCACCGCGGCCGACTTCAAGGGCCTCCTGAAGGCTGCGATCCGCGATCCGAACCCGATCGTCTTCCTCGAGAACGAGATTCTCTACGGCCAGTCCTCCGATGTGCCGGAGATCGAGGACTTCGTGCTGCCGATCGGCAAGGCGCGAATCGCCCGCGCGGGCGACGACGTCACCATCGTCGCCTGGTCGATCGGCATGACCTATGCCCTGAAGGCGGCCGAGCAGCTCGCCGCCGACGGCATCCAGGCCGAGGTCATCGACCTACGCACCATCCGCCCGATGGACATCGAGACCGTGATCGAATCGGTGAAGAAGACCGGCCGCTGCGTCACGGTGGAGGAGGGCTGGGGCCAGTCCGGCGTCGGCGCCGAGATCGCCGCGCGCATCATGGAGGCGGCGTTCGACTGGCTCGACGCGCCGGTCAAGCGCATCTTCGGCAAGGACGTGCCGATGCCCTATGCGGCCAATCTCGAGAAGCTCGCGCTGCCTTCGGTGGCGGAGGTAGTCGCCGCGGCGCGCGAAGCAAGCTACCGTTGAGATCCGCGCGAGGGGGCGCGGCACCCGACGGAGATCCCATGAGCGACCCGTTCGAGTCCTATGCATTGCCGCCGGCGGCGCTCGACACGGGCGCGGTCGAGGTTTTGCGCGCCGCCGTCGTCGATGGGGGGTTGCAGGTATCGCTGCGGCCGGCCTTCGACCAGCCGGAGGTGTGGGGCATCATGCTCGCCGACATCGCCCGCCACGCCGCCCGCATCTTCGCCAGCGAAGGCAAGGCGACCGAGGACCGGGCGCTGGAAGCGATCCGCGAGATGTTCAACGCCGAGTTCGACCGTCCGACCGATCTCGGCACGACGCAACGGGTGAGCTGAGGTGAGGGCGGCGCCGGATTCGTGCGGGCTGCTCGCGGCTCTGGGATCGGCGCCATGACCGTCGCCACCAAGCCGCGGCCGGCCACCTATGCCGACCTCGAAGCTGTTCCGCCGAATCTGGTGGCGGAGATCATCGACGGTGCTCTCGAGACCCACCCGCGGCCGGCGCCGCGCCATGCCGGCGTCTATGTACGGCTCGGTTATGAACTAGCCGGCCCGTTCGATCATGGCCGGGGCGGTCCCGGCGGATGGATCTTCATGGTTGAGCCCGAGCTCCATCTCGGCGCCGATGTTATCGTCCCCGATCTCGCCGGCTGGCGGCGGGAGACGCTTCCGCACGAGCCGGACACGGCCTTCATCGCAGTCCGGCCCGACTGGGTCTGCGAGATCGCCTCGCCTTCGACCGAGTGGCTCGACCGCGGGCCGAAGCGGCGCATCTATGGTGAGGCCGGTGTCGAGTACCTCTGGCTGATCGATCCGCGGGCCCGCCTCATGGAGGCCTTCACCCGGGCCGGCGGGAGCTGGCTGCTGCTGGCGACGCTGGGCGCAGGCGACGAGGTCCGCGTGCCACCGTTCGATGCCGTCGGCTTCCCGTTCGACGATCTGTTCCCCTTCGACGCGAAGTCCCCGCCCGAAACGCTTCCCGGCGAGAGCTGACCCATGCCGACCAACATCCTGATGCCCGCCCTGTCGCCGACCATGGAGAAGGGCAACCTCGCCAAATGGCTGAAGAAGGAGGGCGACCAGGTCCGCTCCGGCGACGTCCTGGCCGAGATCGAGACCGACAAGGCGACCATGGAGGTCGAGGCGGTCGACGAGGGCACGCTGGGCCGCATCCTCATCGCCGAGGGCACGCAGGACGTGCCGGTGAACGAGCCGATCGCCGTGCTGCTCGGCGAGGGCGAGGAGGCCGGCGCCGCGCCGGCTCCGGCCGCGAAAGCCGAGGCGCCCAAGGCGGCTGCGAAGGAGGCCGCTCCCGCGCCGGCCAAAAAGGCCGAGGCTCCCGCTCCGGCGGCTCCGCCTGCGCCTGCCGCCAAGCCCGCCGCGCCCGCCCCCGAGAAGACCAACGGCTCGGCCGGCCGCGTCTTCGCGTCGCCGCTGGCGAAACGCCTCGCCAAGGATGCCGGCATCGAGCTGTCGGCGGTGAAGGGCTCCGGCCCCCACGGCCGCATCGTCAAGCGCGACATCGAGGAGGCGCAGGCGAAGGGCGTCGCTGCCCCGCAGCCGGCTGCCGCCAAGGCACCCGCGCCCGCGCCCGCCAGCGTGCCCATGCAGGGCCTGTCCGACGACCAGATCCGCGCCTTCTACGAAGAGGGCTCCTACGACGTCGTGCCTCACGATTCGATGCGCAAGACGATCGCCCGGCGCATGCAGCAGTCCAAGGTCGTCGTGCCGCACTATTATCTCGCGGTCGATGTCGACCTCGATCCGCTCCTGAAGCTGCGCGAGGAGCTCAACGCCTCGGCGCCGCAGAAGGACGGCAAGCCGGAGTGGAAGATCTCCGTCAACGACATGATCATCAAGGCGCTGGCGCTGGCGCTGGTGAAGCATCCGCAGGCCAACTCGACCTGGACCGAAACCGGAATGCTCCGGCACAAGCACGTGGATATCGGCGTCGCCGTCGCCATACCGGGCGGCCTGATCACGCCGATCGTCCGCCGCGCCGAGGAGAAGAGCCTCAAGACGATCTCCCTCGAGATGGTCGATCTCGCCAAGCGGGCGCGTGAGAAGAAGCTGAAGCCGATGGAGTACGAGGGCGGCACCACCGCCATCTCCAATCTCGGCATGTTCGGCGTGAAGAGCTTCACCGCCGTCGTGAACCCGCCGCACTCGACCATCCTCGCGGTGGCGGCGGGCGAGAAGCGAGCGGTGGTGCGCGACGACGCGGTCGCCATCGTCACGCAGATGACGGCGACGCTCTCCTGCGACCACCGCGTGCTTAACGGCGTCGAATCGGCGGAGATGATGCAGACCTTCAAGCGCATCGTCGAAAAGCCGCTGTCGCTGGTGGTTTGAGGCGCGACGGGCGCTGCTGTCGCAAGGAGCGCGTCGCTCGTCGTCCTCTGCGCGGGCTTCCCCGCACGTCATCCTTCGCGAAGGCGGAGGATCCATCTTATCTGAGCAGCAAAAGGCTTTCGTCGCCGGAGGCTGGGTCCTCCGCCTTCGCGGAGGACGACGAGAGAATGTGTCGTCGTCGCTCCCGACGCCTCCTCGCGCAGCCGTGATTCCTCCGCCACCCTCGCGCCGCCGAGCCGCCCGCGGCATCTCCAGCTTTGCCGCATTGGCGACCGAAACGGTGTCGAGACTCTCCGCATGACATTGGCACCCAGTCTTTACCTCGCCGGTCCGGACGTGTTCGAGCCCGACGCGGCGGCCCGCTTCGAGGCCATGAAGCGCATCTGCGAGCGGCACGGCGCGGTCGGCCTCTCGCCCCTCGATGCCCCCGCCGGCGCGCCTCTGGCGGGCCGGGTCGGCGCGCTCGCCATCTTCGACCGCAACGCGGCGCTGATCGGCGGCTGCGATGCCGTCATCGCCAACGTGACGCCCTTCCGCGGCCCGAGCGCCGACGTCGGCACCGCGCTCGAGATTGGCATGGCCTACGCCCTCGGCCGGCCGGTGTTCGGCTATAGTCGCGTGGCGCTCGAATATCGCGCTAAGGTGACGACCGCGCCGGAGGCAGGGCAGGGGGCTCCCCTGTTCGCCGCCGACGGGTTCTCCATCGAAGATTTCGGCATGTTCGACAATCTGATGATCGTCGGCGCCATCGAGCGCTCCGGCGGCACTCTGATCTTCGGCGAAGCCGGCGACGGCGCCGGCGGCCCCGGTGCCGATCTCGACCTGTTCGAGCGCTGCGTCGCCGAGGCGGCGCTGCTGCTGCGGGTCTCGCCGATGCACGCGCCGCCGGCCGGCGCCTATTGGGCGGCGCTTTGAACGAGGGCTTTTCCGAGATCTCCGGGACCGGAATCGCCGTCCGCCGCGCGACGCGAACCGACGGCGCCATCCTCGCGCGGCTGATCGACCTCGCCGGCGACGGTATCCCGACGCATCTCTGGCGCGCGGCGGCCGGTCCGGGCGAGACGGCGCTCGATGTCGGCCGCCGCCGCGCCGAGCGGGACGAAGGCGGCTTCTCCTTCCGCAACGCGACGCTGGCCGAGTGCGAGGGCGCCGTCGCCGGCCTCCTGCTCGGCTACCGCCAGCCCGCCTTCTTCGAGACGGGCGATCTCGACCTGTTGCCGCCGATCGTGCGGCCGCTGGTCGAGCTCGAGGCGGCGGCGCCCGGCAGCTGGTATCTCAACGCGCTCGCCGTCCTGCCCGAGTTCCAGGGCAGGGGGATCGGCCGAACCCTGCTCGGCGAGGCCGACCGGCTCGCCGAGCGGAGCGGCGCGCGGGATCTCAGCATCATCGTCGCCGGCGAGAACCGCCGCGCCCTCGGCCTCTACGAGCGGCACGGCTTCCGCGAGGTCGACCGCCGGCCGGTGATCGCCTATCCGGGCTTCGCCTATGGCGGCGACTGGGTGATGATGGTGAAGGCGCTCGCCGGCTGAGGCGGGTGGCTCAGTCTCGCGGAGCGCCGGCGAGCACCTTCGTCAGCCTTGCGAAGGCGAGCATGCCGGGGTCGTCGAGGCCGACGCTGGCATCGGCGAACATGCGCGCCCGGCCGATCCTGTTCGGCTGGTCGCGGAAGCGGGCGAGCGCATCCTCCGCCGCGGCCGTCGCGGCACCGCCGATCGCGCCCGGATCGTCGAGGCCGCGTGTCGCTGCCGCCACCGCGTCGAGCGCATCGAGCACCGTCTTGTCGCCGAGCTTGGCGCCGCCGCGCGCCATCATCGCCTCCCGCGCGCCCTCGAGCAGCGGCGACAGCTCGCTCCAGGCGACCTCGGGCTTGCCACGAGTCGCCTTCGACATGGTCAGGAGCGCGGTGGCGAACAACGTGCCGAGGCTGGAGCCGGTCGCGGTCGCCGCGGCCTTCGCATAGGCCGAGAAGGCGGCGCCGAGATCGGCCTCGGCCGGCACCGGTGCCTTCGCGAGGCCGCCGACGAGTCGCGCCAGCATGCCGCCCGTGTCGCCGTCGCCGAGCTTCGAGTCGGCCGCGTTCAGCTCCTGCTCGAGACCCGGCATGGCCGCGTTGGCGCGTTCGACCGCGGCGCGCAGAGCGGCGGGCGAGAGCCCCATCAGCCGACCCTCCAGAACGGGCAGCTCGCCGGCGCGGCCAGCAGCGCCTCGAGCTCGTCGCCGACGAAGCAGAGGCTGATCGAGGCGCCGGCCATCTCCATCGAGGTGACGAAGGGGCCGACCAGCGGCCGGACGATGTGGAAGCCGCCGTCGGTCAGCGTCGCGGCGGCCCGCCGGTAGAGGATGAACAGCTCCTCGAGCGGCGTCGCGCCGAGGCCGTTGACGAGGATCGAGACGCGGTCGGCGGCGTGCAGCGGCCGGTCGGCGAGCAGCCGCTCGAGCATCTCGTCGACGATCTCGTCGGCCGTCCGCAGCCGGTCGCGCCAGATGCCGGGCTCGCCATGGATGCCCATGCCCATCTCGATCTCGTCCTCGCCGAGGGTGAAGGTCGGCGCCGCCGAGCCCGGCACCTGGCAGGGGGAGAGGGCGACGCCGATCGTCCGCGTCCGGTCGACGGCGTGCGCGGCGGCGTCCGTCACCTCCTCGAGCGAGGCGCCGGTCGCCGCCTTCGCGCCGGCCGCCTTGTAGGCGTAGAGGATGCCGGCGACGCCGCGCCGCTTGCCGCGCTCCTCCGGCCCGCCGCTGGCGATGTCGTCGGTGCCGAGGACGGTGGTCGTCTCGATGCCCTCGTCCTCCAGCATCTCGCCGGCCATGTCGAAGTTCATGCGGTCGCCGCCGTAATTGCCGTAGAGGCGGAGCACGCCGCGGCCGCCGTCGGCGAGCCGGATGGCGTCCATGCAGGAGCCGACGGTCGGTCCCTCGAAGACGTTGCCGATCGCGCAGGCGTCGAGCAGCCCCGGGCCGACATAGCCGGTGAACAGCGGCAGATGGCCGGAGCCGCCGCCGGAGACGATGCCGACGCGGTCCTTCGGCGCGCCCTCGGCTCGGCGGATGACGCGGCCGTTCTCGCCGTCGCGCACCAGCGAGGGGTGGGCGAGCGCCAGTCCCTCCAGCATCTCGTCGACGAAATCCGCCGGATCGTTCATCAGCTTCTTCACAGTTCCTATCCCCCTTATGCGCAGGCGACGTGCGGCACCGATTTGGTCGGCTGCCGAAGGAAAGCTCGTGCCGAGCAGCGGCTCAGCCGCGCCTCGGCGGCTCGCCGAGCAGCCCGTCGACCGCCGCGTCGAGCGCGCCGTAATCGCTGATCAGCCGGTCGGGACCGAGCTCGGCCATCGGCACGTCGGTGTAGCCGAAGGTGACGCCGATGAGCGGGATGCCGGCGGCCTGTGCGGTCCACAGGTCGGTCGCCGAATCGCCGACGAGGATGGCCGGCAGGCCGTTACCGCCGGCGCGGCCGATGGCGCCCATCAGCGGCTTCGGGTCGGGCTTCTGCTTGTCGTAGCTGTCGCCGCCGACGACCACCCGGAAATAGCGATCGAGGTCGAGCAGGCCGACGAGCTTCTTCGCGAGCCGCTCGATCTTGTTGGTGCAGATGGCGAGCCCGTAGCCGGCCGTGCGCAGCCGGTCGAGCGCGGCGAGGGTGCCGTCGAACGGCCGGCTGTGGTCGGCGATGTGCGCCTCGTAGTGGTCGAGGAAGGCGCGGTGCAGCTCCTCGAAGCGCTCGTCGGGCAGGTTCCGGCGCCGCGCCGACAGGCCGCGCGCGAGCAGCGCCCGGGCGCCGGCGCCGATCATCGAGCGCGTCTCGTCGATCGAGATCGGCTCGGCGCCCTCGAGCGCGATCGCGTGGTTGAGCGCGCGCACGAGATCGGGCGCGGTGTCGACGAGCGTGCCGTCGAGATCGAAGACGATGGTGGCGGGTGCGGGCATGGCGGTGGCACCTAGCGCGGCCGCTGCGGTGTGCGCAAGCCCTGCCTCGCCCCCCCGCCTTCGAGGCCCGTGCGGCCGGCGGGCCTCCGGCCCCGCCCGTCCGTTACGGCCTGTTCAGCACCCGCGATTACGGGATTGTGCTGCGACAGCCCCGCTCGCCCCGAAGGTCCCGACCATGACGATCGCCTCGAGCCTCCGCCTCTGTCTCCTCGCCGGCCTCACCCTCGCCGCAGCGCCGGTGGTGTGGGCCGGCCCCGTCGTCGACGCGGCCGCGCACACGGTCACCGAGGTTCGCGATGCGCGCTACTGCGAGCTGGTGCCGATCGTCCGCGACGGCTTGCGTCTCGTCGCCACGGTCTACAACACGCTCGGCCTCGACGACTGCCCGGCCGCGGTCTGGGAGAAGATCACCGAGGCCGACATGAAGAAGCGCTTCGACGCGCTGACGGTTCTCCTCAACGGGCCGCGCTACTTCCTGATGGACACGATCTCCGGCTCCGGCGCCACCGCGGCCGGGGCCACCATCGAGGCGGGCGGCCTGAAGCTCGCGGAGCGGGCGACGCTCGATCTCGGCCTCCTGGATCTGGTCCGCCGCGGCAGCTACCGGGAGACCACCGTCGACCGCGAGACGCGGTACATCTTCAAGGCGGGGCGGCCGGTCTTCGTGCTGACCGCGCCCGGCGGTGCCCGCTATGCGA
Organism: Pseudomonadota bacterium; assembly: GCA_023430145.1. Taxonomy (GTDB): domain Bacteria; phylum Pseudomonadota; class Alphaproteobacteria; order Rhizobiales; family Methylopilaceae; genus JAEZCD01. The sequence continues at coordinate 9,474 of JAEZCD010000129.1, read as the reverse complement.
TGCAGGCCTATGCGCAGATCGTCGACAAGAGCCTCGTCTATGCCGACCTGCCGGGCCTCGCGGCGAAGCTGAAGCCGCCGTCCGGCTGGCGTTACTCGGTGCTGACGCCGACGGAGGATCTCGTGCTCGGCGCCTCCGGCAAGGCGACCGTCATCCAGGACGAGTTGCAGAACACCTATCAGAAGATGGATTGAGCCCCGCAGACGCTTCCCTCGGGGCAGTCGCGAGAGATCGCGGCGACTCGCGCCCGTCACTCCTGCGGACGCGGCCGCCGCATGCCCATGCGCAGCCGCACCTCGGCCGGCACGCGGTAGTCACGCATCACCACCTCGCTGTCGCGCAAGCCGCAGGCCTCGCGCTGCACGACGAGGAACCACAAAAGCTCGCCAGCCTCGGCCACCAGCGCCGCCCGGTCCGGCGCGTCGGGCGCGACGTCGGCGAGCCGGTCGAGCGTGGCCTTCAGCGCGCGCGCGGCGTCACCGAGGCGCTGCGCGCTCTCGGCCATCAGCTCGTGCTCGAGGCCAGCGAGGGGCGAGCTCGCGAGCTCTTTGGCGGAAAAGCGCCGCGGCGGCTTCAGGGACAGGGGGTCGCTCCATGCGGGTCCGCGCGAGGCGGGTGGATCCACGCTGCCCGCGGCAGCGGCGGATCGGCATTTTAGCCGAGACATCGTCGCCGCACGAACCCCGCCGGTCGCCCGGCAGGTGCAGGTCGCCGAGCCCGCTCGCCGCCTCGCGGAACGCAGCTTCGGACACGGGTTCGTGATGAAGAGTGCCGAATAGGATCAGCCTGCCCGCGTTCTCTCAGCATCGACCAAGCATGCGGGCCCCGGCCTCGTCATACCGAAGGAGAAGCAGATGACCTCGAAAGACGATCACGAACAGGGACACGAAATCCGGAGTGCCGATGCTGCCGAGAATACGGCTGATCTGGGGCGCCGTCGCATTCTTCTGATGCTCGGCCTGGCTCTTCCGGCCGCCTACGTCGCGCCTACGGTCTTGAGCCTCAGCGAGGCAGAAGCGGCCGATCGCCGCAGCCGGCGCAGCCGGCGCTCGCGCAATCGTCGGAGCCGTAACCGGAGTCGCAATCGCAGCCGCAACCGGAGTCGCAATCGCAGCCGCAACCGAAGCCGCGATCGCAGCCGTAGCCGCAGCCGCGGCTGATCGCCCGGAGCCCGCATGCCTTGGTCGGCACATTCCGCGGCCCGCCCATGACCCGCTTCGCCAATTTCCAAGGGCTACCCGATCCAGTGGCCCTCGCCGACGATCCAGCGCTCGTCCCGTGCCTTGCCTCGGTCCTGAACGGCTGGCACTTCGAGATCGCCGAGCATGCCGAGCGACCCGCCTTCGCGACGATCGAGCGCCGCCGGCGCGGCTTTCGGCTCGACTCGCGATGGCTCGACGAGCCGTCGACCGCCGATACGCCGGCCGGCGTCATCACCAGCCTGCTCGTCGACCTCGGCTATGCTTTCGCCGGGGCCTCGCCGGGCCGCCTCTGCCTGCACGCGGGCGCGGCGGAGCTCGGCGGACGCCTGGTCGTCTTCCCGAGCGCCTCCAAGGCCGGCAAGAGCATCCTGATCGCCGCGCTGGCGGCTGCCGGCGTGCGCATCTTCGCCGACGACCTGTTGCCGATCGAGGGCACGCCGGTGAGAGGCGTGGCGCTCGGCATCGTCCCGCGCCTGCGCCTTCCGCTGCCGCGTCGCGCCGGCGCGGCGCTTCGCGATTTCGTTCGCGATCACGCCGGGCCGGCGGATCAACAGAACCAGTTCGTGAAGGTGCCCGCAGAGCTCCATGCGGCGCACGGGGAAACGGCGCCCGTCGGCGCCTTCGTGGTGCTCGACCGTCAGCGCGACGGTCCGGCGGAGATCACGGAGGCCGCCGCCGGAGCCGGGCTGCGGCGGATGATCCTGCAGAACCTGGCGACCACTGCGGCGGCCGACGCGGTGTTCGATAGGCTGCGCGGCCTCGTCGAAGAGTTCCCCTGCTTCACGCTGCGCTATGCGCGCCTCGAGGACGCGGTGGCGGCGCTGCGGGAGCGGTTCGCCGATTGGAGCCGCATCGAGCGGCCGGGGCAGGGCGCCTCGCCGCTGCCGAAGGTGGAGGTGTCGGAGGTGGCGCCGTCGCTGGGCCTCGCTTCCGCCGGCGGCGAGCGTTTCATCCGCAGCCCCGAAGCCGCCCTGCACGAGGTGGGCGGCGAGGCCTTTCTGGTCCATCCGGCTCGCGCCGGCATCTATTCGCTCGACCCGTTGGCGCTGCTCGCCTGGAAGCTGCTCGGGACGCCGACGAGCGGCGCCGAGATCGCCGGCCTCCTGTCGGAGGTGTTCCCGGACACCGAGCCAGCGCGGATCCGCAAGGATGTCGGCGCCCTCATCAAGGAGCTCGCCGCCCGGGGACTGGCGGTCGCCGAGCCGCGCCCGCCGACGAAAAAAGGGGCGCCAAAACGGCGCCCCTCCAGGAGGACTGAGCGGGAGGCTGCTCAGACCGAGTAATACATCTCGAACTCGACCGGGTGCGGCGTGTGCTCGAAGCGAATGACGTCCTTCATCTTCAGCTCGATGTAGCTGTCGATGAAGTCGTCGTTGAACACGCCGCCCTTCTTCAGGAACTCGCGGTCCTTGTCGAGCTGGGCCAGCGCCTCGCGCAGGCTCGCCGAGACGGTCGGGATGCGACGCAGCTCGCGCGGCGGCAGGTCGTAGAGATCCTTGTCCATGGCCGGACCCGGATCGATCTTGTTGAGGATGCCGTCGACGCCTGCCATCAGCAGCGCGGCGAAGCCGAGATAGGGGTTGGCGGCCGGATCCGGGAAGCGGACCTCGACGCGCTTGGCCTTCGGGTTCGTCGTGTAAGGGATGCGGCAGGAGGCCGAGCGGTTGCGCGAGGAATAGGCGAGCAGCACCGGCGCCTCGAAGCCCGGGACGAGGCGCTTGTAGCTGTTCGTCGTCGGGTTGGTGAAGGCGTTGATCGCCTTGGCGTGCTTGATCACGCCGCCGATATACCAAAGGCACTCCTGCGACAGGTCGGCGTAGGCGTTGCCGGCGAAAAGCGGCTTGCCGCCCTTCCAGATCGACTGGTGGCAGTGCATGCCCGAGCCGTTGTCGCCGTAGATCGGCTTCGGCATGAAGGTGGCCGTCTTGCCGTAGCTCTGGGCGACGTTGTGGATGCAGTACTTGTAGATCTGCAGCTGGTCGGCCATCAGCACCATGGTGTCGAACTTCATGCCGAGCTCGTGCTGGGCAGAGGCGACCTCGTGGTGATGCTTCTCGACGGTGACGCCCATCGCCGCCATCGCCGCCAGCATCTCGCTGCGCATGTCCTGCGCCGAGTCCATCGGCGGCACCGGGAAGTAGCCGCCCTTGGTGCGGATGCGGTGGCCGAGATTGCCGGACTCGTACTCGGTGTCCATGTTCGAGGGCAGCTCGCCGTCGTCGAGCTTGAAGCCGGTGTTGTACGGGTCGGCCTTGAAGCGGACGTCGTCGAAGACGAAGAACTCGGCCTCGGGGCCGAAATAGATCGTGTCGCCGATACCGGTCGACTTGACGTAGGCCTCCGCCTTCTTGGCCATCGAGCGCGGATCGCGGTCGTAGGGCTCGCCGGTGGTCGGCTCCAGCACGTCGCAGACGATCGACAGCGTCGTCGCGGCGTAGAACGGATCGATGCAGGCGGTGACCGGATCCGGCATCAGCGCCATGTCGGACTCGTTGATCGCCTTCCAGCCGGCGATCGAGGAGCCGTCGAAGGCGACGCCGTCGGTGAACACGTCGTCGTCGACGAACGTCTGGTCGAAGGTGACGTGCTGCCACTTCCCGTTCGGGTCCGTGAAGCGGAAGTCGACATACTTGATGTCGTTGTCCTTGATGTAGCGCAGAACGTCCGCGCCGGTCTTCAGTCCATTACCCTTTGCCATTCCGTCCTCTCGGCCCTTTGTTTTCTGGTGCTCGATCTCAGATCGCGTCGAGCCCGCTTTCCCCCGTCCGGATGCGGATCGCATCCTCGATCCGGCTGACGAAGATCTTTCCGTCGCCGATGCGGCCGGTCTGGGCCGCCCGTCGGATCGCCTCGACGGCCCGGTCGACCATGTCGTCGCCGAGCACGACCTCGATCTTCACCTTCGGCAGAAAATCGACGACGTACTCCGCGCCCCGGTAGAGTTCCGTATGCCCCTTCTGGCGGCCGAAGCCTTTGGCCTCGGTCACCGTGATGCCCTGCACGCCGACCTCCTGCAGGGCCTCCTTCACCTCGTCGAGCTTGAACGGCTTGATGATGGCTTCGATCTTCTTCATGGCCTCCCTCTTACGCACCGCCTGCCGTCCGGAAGGCTCGTACCCGCCGCGTCCTTAGCAGCAAGCATGCCACCGACTTGCCTTCCCATCGCGCACACGGAGAAGACCGAATGCCTGCGATGCGTGCGGATTAGAGATTGATAGGCGCCCATTTCATAGGCACAAAGCCTATTATTTAGGCACCAACAGGGCGGCCCCGCGGCGAGCTTCGTAAGGGCACCGCGCGGGGCAGATGGCAGGCCCAAGTCCAGCCGCCGCGGCATGGCGCGGGCCGGCCCGCGCGAAAGGCCGCCAGGCCGGGGGAAGCATGCTTCCGCCCGATAGGAAGGTGTCGTGTGCGGCGGCTGCAGGCCTCGATCTATGGCCGTGGGATACTTGTGAGTTGGTATTGGTCGGCGACCATGTCGTAGAACTCGCGCTCGCCGTTGGAATGCTCGAAATATGCCGAAGCCGCGTCTCGTACCCCGAGCGAAGAGCCGTTCGCGCCCTTCTTGTCCCACACTCCCTCCAGCAGAAGAAACTGGCGCGGCTCGCCGCGAAGGCTCCTGCCATCGAGAGGACGCCCCGGCGTGGCTCCTGCGAGCTCGATGATGGTGGCCGGCAGATCCGCGTTGGACACGAGGCGTTCGTCCGACCGGCCCGGCTCCGCGCCGCACCCCCACCAGATCAGGGGGACGCGCACGCTCTCATCATAGAGGAGCACCTTGCCTGTTTCCCGGTGCTGACCGAGCAGGAACCCGTTGTCGGACGTGACGAAGATGCAAGTGTTTTCGCTGGCGTGCTCGATGACCAGACGCTCGATCCACTCGTCGTCGGCCTGCAGCGTATCGCACTGGTCCCGGAATTTGGTCTCGAGCGCCCGCTGCTTCCGCGGCTCGAGGAGAGGAAGCGAGCGAATGAAGCTCGGTTTGTCGGAGACGTCGGCCTCGTTGAAGGCCGGTCCGGGAGTGAAGGGGACGGCGGCGCATGCGCCCGCATGCCGCGGCGCAGGATCATTCGGGGCATGCCCACCGATGGAGGCGATCCAGGCGAAGTAGGGCTTTCCCTGGTTTGACTCGATCCAGCGCTTCGCATGATCGAAGACGATGTCCGTCGTGTAGCCGGAGGAGCTCTGGACCACGCCGGCGACGTTCATCGGCGGATCGAAGTATCTGTCTTCGCTCAGATCGGCGATCGTCGCCCAATAATCGAAGCCGAGCAGCGCCGGGCTGTCTTTGAATCCGTTCGGCGTCTTCCCGAACAAGGCGGTCGCGTACCCTTCCGCCTGGAGGGCGTGAGTAACGAGACCCGTTCTATCGGCGAGGAAGCCGGGGTTCTTCCTGACCCCGTGCGTATGCGACTCCTGTCCGGTCAGAAACGTCGCCCGGCTCGGGCCGCAGAGCGGGAAATTCACGAAGCTGTTCGTGTATCGCGTGGCTTGGGGAAGGAGGCTCGTTGTCCGCGGCAGGACCGAGAGGTTGTCCGGAACATCGTCGACCATGATGACGATTATGTTCGGTTGGCCAGCCGCCGCCGTGGTCAGCAGCGTGGTTGCGAGTGTGGCGAGGATCGTCTTCAGCAACTGTCCAGCCCCCCTTGATGCAACGTCAGTGTCATGCTGACCACTAACGTCGAGCTTGCGCAAGTGTCTTCTTGGGAAACCTTGTAGGTTCGCCCTTTTTATGCTTTCTCTTTAGGTGGATGGATGAGAGCATGCGGCACGTCACCGCCGGTTGTATGGACGTAGGCGCACAATCCCTTCGAACGTGGCGCAGGAAAGAAGAGGCTGGCCCGGTGAACGCCGAGCGCCACGCGAGTTGCCCCTGAGCCGCCGACCGCTTACGTAGCCCAGAACCCACCGATACGACCCGAGCCATGCACATCCGCGACGCACGCCCCGACCAGCACATCCGTGGCGCCACCGGCGATTGGGAGATCGTCGTCGGCATGGAGATCCATGCCCAGGTCACCTCGCAGTCGAAGCTCTTCTCCGGCGCCTCGACCGAGTTCGGCGGCGCGCCGAACAGCAATGTCAGCCTTGTCGATGCGGCGATGCCCGGGATGCTGCCGGTCATCAATGCCGAATGCGTCCGGCAGGCGGTGCGCACCGGCCTCGGGCTGAAGGCGGCGATCAACCAGCGCTCGGTCTTCGACCGCAAGAACTACTTCTATCCGGACCTGCCGCAGGGCTACCAGATCAGCCAGTACAAGAGCCCGATCGTCGGCGAGGGCGAGGTTTTGGTCGACATGCCGGGCGGCGAGCAGATTGCCGTCGGCATCGAGCGGCTGCACCTCGAGCAGGATGCGGGCAAATCGCTGCACGACCAGGACCCGGCGCACTCCTTCGTCGACCTCAACCGGTCGGGCGTCGCGCTGATGGAGATCGTCTCGCGGCCGGACATCCGCTCCGCCGACGAGGCGAAGGCCTATGTGACGAAGCTGCGCACGATCCTGCGCTATCTCGGCACCTGCGACGGCGACATGGAGAAGGGCAGCCTGCGCGCCGACGTGAACGTCTCGGTGCGGCGTCCGGGCGAAGAGCTGGGGACGCGCTGCGAGATCAAGAACGTCAACTCGATCCGCTTCATCGGCCAGGCGATCGAGACCGAGGCGCGGCGCCAGATCGGCATCCTCGAGGACGGCGGCACGATCGACCAGGAGACGCGGCTGTTCGATCCCGGTCGCGGCGAGACGCGGTCGATGCGCTCCAAGGAAGAGGCGCACGACTACCGCTATTTCCCGGACCCGGACCTTCTGCCGCTCGAGCTCGACCCGGCCGAGATCGAGGCGCTCGCCGCGGCCCTGCCGGAGCTGCCGGACGCCAAGAAGGCGCGCCTCGTCGCCGAATACGGGCTCGGCACCTATGACGCCGGCGTGCTCGTCGCCGAGCGCGCCTCGGCCGATTTTTACGAGGCGGTGGCCAAGGGCCGCGACGGCAAGGCGGCGGCCAACTGGGTGATCAACGAGCTGTTCGGCCGCCTCAACAAGGAGGGGCACGGCATCGAGGACAGCCCGGTCTCGGCCGCGCAGCTCGGCGGGCTGCTGGATCTGGTCGCCGACGGCACGATCTCGGGCAAGATCGCCAAAGACGTGTTCGAGATCGTCTGGACCGAGGGCGGCGATCCGAAGGCGATCGTCGAGAGCCGAGGCCTGAAGCAGGTCACCGACACCGGCGCCATCGAGGCCGCGGTCGACCAGGTGATCGCCGCCAACCCGGAAAAAGTCGAGCAGGCGAAGGCTAAGCCCTCGATGCTCGGCTGGTTCGTCGGCCAGGTGATGAAGTCGACCGGTGGCAAGGCGAACCCGCAGGCGGTGAACGAGTTGCTGCGGAGCAAGCTCGGGATCGAGTGAGGAGGCGGCGGAGCACCGGCCGACCGCGACAACGGATCTGCAATTCGTTCGTGCCATCGGTGGGATGGCACGCATCGTCGCGTGCCGTTGCACGCTACGCGGAGCCGGATCCCATGCGCCTCGCCGCAATCGTCGCCGCCGCCTCTATCGGCCTCTCAGTCTCCGTCCCAACCGTCGCCGCGCCAGCGAAGATCATCGTCCTGCGGCACGGCGAGAAGCACAATTCCTGGGAGCTGTGCGCCACCGGGCAGGCGAGGGCGGCGGCGCTCGTCAAAACCTATCTCGGCAAAGGCGCGGCCGAATCGCTCTTCGCGGCCGGCGAGGCTCCGGCGGCGATCTTCGCCATCACCCCGCACACGCTGGAGCTCATCGCGCCGTCCGCCGCCACATGGTCGATGCCGGTGTCGATCTTTCCGGTGCTGCCGGCGCCGCACCAGACGAAGGAGGAGGAGGCCGTGCTCCTCAACGGGCAGACCCGAACGGCGGCCGCGGCGGTGCTGAACGACCCGCGCTTCACCGGGAAAACCGTCGTCATGGCATGGGAGCACGACCACATCGCCAACGCGAAGCTGGAGCAGCGATTCGCGCCCGAGAAGGTGACGCTGCGCCAGCTGCTCGGCCTCGAGCGCTTCGCCGACGTGCCGGCGACCTGGCCGGGCGAAAACTACGACTATTTCTGGATCGTCGAATTCACTCCCGGCTCGTCGACGCCAGCGAGCTTCCGCATGCAGAAGCAGATCTTCCCGGCTGGCGCCGGCGTGCCTTCCAACGACTGGGGCGCGGCGCAGACGCTTCCGGACAGCTGCATCAAGTAGCGCAACGGATGCCCGCTTCGCGCCCCGCTTTCACCGGGAAGCACACGGGTTTTTGACTTATTCACCCTCCGCCGCCATAGTCGCGCCGTGACGGCGGCACGAGGGGTGCCGGCGGGGGGCGTTTCTCGGGTTTTGCGCAGGCTGAGGGGCCGGCGCGGTCCGAGGTCCCCGAACGGGGCAGGGGGACGCATGACGAAGACGCCGACCGCGGGGTCGTCGCTCGTTTGCGGGATCGTACCGAAGTCCATCCGTTTCGCTGCCGTCGCCACGGGCCTCGTCTGCGTGGCGCTCGCCGGCTGCTCTGCGCCGCCCGGCCAGCCGACCCGCACCGTCGCCGAGAAGGATCCCGTGCTCGGCGTGAAGCCGAGCCCCCGCGTGGTCGCCGTCGGCAAGCCGGCCCCGAAGGGCGGCGGCGTCTACCGCGTCGGTGAGCCTTACGAGGTGGCGGGCACCCAGTATTCCCCATTCTCCCGACCGGACTATTCGGCCACCGGCATGGCCTCCTGGTATGGCGACAAGTTCCACGGCCGGCTGACCGCCAATGGCGAGATCTATGATCGTAATGCGCTTTCGGCGGCGCACCCGACCTTGCCGCTGCCGTCCTATGTGCGCGTCACCAATGTCTCGAACGGACGCTCGATCGTCGTCCGCGTCAACGATCGCGGACCCTTCAGCCGCAATCGGCTGATCGACGTGTCGGCGCGAACCGCCGACGTGCTCGGCTTCCGCCAGGCAGGGGTCGCCCGGGTGAAGGTCGACTATATCGGTGTCGCCTCGCTGAAGGGCAGCGACGACAGAAAACTGCTCGCCACCTACAGCACGAACGGCGACGCCGGCCTGTCGCCCGAGCAGTTCCGCATCGCCTCGGCGCCGCCGCCGCCCGCACCGCCGCCGCTGCCGCCAGCGCGACCGCGACCGCCGCTCTCTTCGCCTTCCAGGCCGTGGCCCAGGAGGTTGAGAACTTCTTCGCCGACTTCCTCAAGCTTGAGGCCGAGGTTCATGAGGACCTGCGCGGCGACCCCTTCCTGCTCGCGCAGCAGGCCGAGCAGAATG
>JAEZCD010000359.1 GCA_023430145.1 Pseudomonadota bacterium | reverse complement strand
GCTGATGCCGAAGTGCTCCGCCGCCTTCGTCACGCCGTGCTCGGCCGCGTACTCCAGCGCCCGCGCCTTCTCGCTCGGCGTGTAGCTTCGCGCGACTCGCCCGCCCTCGCTCGTCGCCGGGCCGGCCGCGGCCCCGGGCGCCGTCGCGGAGCCGCTGCTCGCCTTCGACGCGGTCGCCAAGACGTTCGGCGGCGGCCTGTTCGGCCGCGCCCGCAAGACGGCGCTGCAGCCCTGCAGCTTCCGGCTCGAGGGCGAGCGGCCGCAGATCATCGCCGTCGTCGGGCAATCCGGCTCCGGCAAGACGACGCTGGCGCGCATGATCCTCGGCCTCGAGCGCCCGACCACGGGCGAGGTGCTCTATCGGGGCGCCTCGATCGCCAAGCTCTCCAGCGAGGCGGCGCGCCGCTACCGCCGCGAGGTGCAGGCGATCTTCCAGGACCCTTACGGCTCGTTCAACCCGTTCTACAAGGTCGACCGGACGCTGGCCGCCCCGATCATGCGCTTCGGCCTCGCCGCCGGCCGCAAGGCGGTCTTCGCCCGCATGGAGGAGGCCTGCGCCGCGGTCGGGCTCGATCCGGCCGAGGTCCTGGGCCGCTTCCCGCACGAGCTGTCGGGCGGCCAGCGCCAGCGGCTCATGGTGGCCCGCGCGCTCGCCCTGCGGCCGCGCCTCATCGTCGCCGATGAGCCGGTCTCGATGGTCGACGCCTCGCTGCGGATGACGATCCTGCGCAACATCGAGCTGCTCAAGAACGACCACAACGTCTCGATCATCTACATCACGCACGATCTCGCCACCGCCTATCACGTCAGCGACTACGTTCTCGTCCTGCACGAGGGACGGATCGTCGAGGCGGGGCCGCCGGAAGAGGTGATCGAGCGCCCGACGCACCCCTATACGCAGGCTCTGGTGGACGCCATCCCGTGGCCCGATCCGGAGCGCGGCTGGGCCGAGCTGCCGGCCGACATGGGCGAGCGGTGGCGGGCGGCCCCGGTCATCCGCAGCCGCGTCACCGGCTTCGCGCTCGAAGCGGCCGCCTGAGGGCGCCCGCCTGTCGCCCCGGAGAGTCTTGCCGTCATGCCGTCGCCCTATCTCGTTCCGCGCGCCGCCGCGCTGTGCGTCCACGCCGCCAATGCCCTGACCGGCGAAGTGCCGCTCTGGGATCCCGGCAGGCATACGCTCTGGTGGGCCGACATCCAGGGGCAGCGGCTGCTCGCGCACGAGCCGGCGACCGGGCGGAACGAAGCGTACAGCCTGCCGGCCATGCTCGGCCTCATTGCCCTGCGCACGGATGGATCGCTGCTGCTCGGGCTCGAGGACGGGCTCTATCCGTTCGCGCCGGAGAGCGGGCTGCAGCGGCGTCTCGTCGCCGTCGAAGAGCACGACGCGGCGACCCGGATCAATGACGGCAAGCCGGACGCCGCCGGTCGTCTCTGGTTCGGCACGATGAACAAGACCGGCCTCGGCGGAGCCGTCGGCAGCGTCTACCGGCTCGACCCGGACGGCACGCTCGTCGTCATCCGGCGGGGCGTCGAGACCCCGAACGCGATCGCTTTCGCGCCGGCCGGCGACGTGATCTACCTCGCCGATTCGGCGACGGCGACGATCGAGGCCTTCCAGTACGATTCCCGGACCGGAGAGATCGGCAACGGGTGCATCTTCGTGCGCTACGAGGATGGCGAGAAGCCCGACGGCGCCTGCGTGGACAGCCAGGGAGCGCTCTGGGTGGCGGTGGTCGGCGGCGGGCGCGTGGAACGGCGCCTCCCGGACGGATCCCTCCACACGGTCGTCGAGCTGCCCGTCTCGCGGCCGACGATGCCGATGCTGGGAGGGACCGACGGGCGCACCCTGTTCGTGACCTCGCAACGCCGATTCCTCGGCCCCGAACGCCTGTCGCAAGAGCCTCTCGCGGGCGACCTGCTGGCGATCAGGGTCGACGTCCCGGGCGCCGGCCAGCATGCGGCCGCTATTTGACGTCCGAGCAAGTCGTTGGCATCAGACGAACCGCTTCCTCCGAGGCGGGGAACATACATGCCGCGGCGGAGAGGAAGGGCGTCAGCCAGCCAACCTTGACCAAGAGCCTGAAGCTGCTCGACGCCGATCTGCGAGCCGAGCTTTTCGTCCGCGCGCACAGAGGGCTGGAGCCGACCGAGGCCGGGGGGACGCTCTATGGTTCATCGACGAGCGTGCCGCGACGCGCCCAGACCCGTTCGAATCCCTTGCGCCACCCCGTTGTCAAACGCCACCCGAAACTGGCGGACCGACCACCCCTCCGCTATCGGAATCTCCTCGGGGGACCGAAGGCCGTACGTGCTAGTCGCCCCCTCGGCCATGCAACCGCAAAGCAACCCAGAACAAGCCCCGAACGGGGATGGGGAACGTGATCGGGAACGTCGGGGGCGCCAGTTCAATGGTGGACCGTCCAACCGGCTGAACGGCCCCGGGAAATTTGGAGCGGGCGATCGGGATCGAACCGACGACATTCAGCTTGGGAAGCTGACGTTCTACCACTGAACTACGCCCGCGCCGGCGGCACGATAATCGGCCGGGGGCATGGCGCGCAAGGCCGACGGCGCGGGCGCCCATCCCGCGTCGCCGCGTTCCCTTGACGGACCTCGGTCGCGGGCCCGACACATGCGTCCCGGAAAGCGGCAGCCGAACGACGGCGCCGCATCAGGAACCCACTGCGTGACCGAATTCGCCAGACGCATTCTCGCCCATCCGTTCGTCGAGCGGGGCATCCTCGTCCTCATCATCGTCAACGCCATCACGCTCGGCCTCGAGACGAGCGCCAGCGTGCGCGCCGTCGCCGGGCCGTGGCTCGCCGCCTTCGACCGCGCGGTGCTGGTCGTCTTCGTCGCCGAGATCGCGCTCCGGCTCCTCGCGCATCGGGCGCGCTTCTTCCTCGATCCGTGGTCGGTGTTCGATTTCGTCGTCGTCGGCGCATCGCTGTTCCCGGCCACCGGCAGCCTGTCGGTGCTGCGGGCGCTCCGTGTGCTGCGCGTGCTGCGCCTCATCACCGCCGTGCCGTCCTTGCGCCGGGTGGTCGCCGCGCTCGTCGGCGCCCTGCCCGGCCTCGGCTCGATCATGCTGCTGCTGGCGCTGCTGCTCTACGTGTTCGCCGTCATGGCGACCGAGCTCTACGGCGCCGCATTCCCGGAAAAGTTCGGCACGCTCGGCGGCTCGATCTACACGCTGTTCCAGCTGATGACGCTCGACGGCTGGTCGGGCGAGATCGTCCGCCCGGTGATGGAGGTGGCGCCCTACTCCTGGATTTTCTTTATCGGCTTTATCGTCGCCACCTCGTTCACGCTGTTCAATCTCTTCATCGGCGTCGTTGTCAGCGCCATGCAGAGCGAGCACGAGCGCGAGGAGCTGGCGGCGACGGCGGCCAGCGTCACGCTGCCCGACATCATGGAGGAGCTGCGGGCCCTGCGGTCCGAGATGGAGCGGATCCGCGGCGGCGAGCGCGGCGAGCAGCTGCTGTTGCCCGTACGCGACACGCGAACGTGACCTTCGCCGCCCGCGGCGACACCGGGCGGGTGGAACCAACATTCCCGGCCGATGCTTTTGCACCGGTCGGGAGCCCGGGAGTCCACATGTCGCGGCGTGCCAATCTCGTGCGGTTCGTTCTCGCGGCGGGCGCCGGCGCGGCCGGGCTCGCCGCCTTCTCGCCGGCGACCTTCGGCGAGGGTGGGCGTGACGGCACCGGCGCCTACGCGGCCATGCGGCAGGACTGGGAGATGCGCCAGGGCATGCGGCCGAGCGCCTTCCGGTCGGAGCCGCGGGTCAACTTCATGCCCACCGAGCGCCTCAGGCCGATCGCGCCGCCAACGCGCACCGCGGTCGCCGCGCCGCGCCAGCGCTACATCTGTGCGCGCCTGTGCGACGGAGAGCAGCTCGTGCTCGGCTTCGACGGCACCGGGGTCGGCGAGGACGAGTATGCCGACATGTGCGCCGCGGCCGGCGGCGAGGCGGCGACGGTGCTTCTGACGACCGAGCTCGACGGCTCGCGCGCACGACTCGAGGCCCGCGCCGGCGAGGAGTTCGCCTCCGCCGCGGAGCTGATCGCCGATCTGCGCACGGCGCGCCAGCCGGCCCAGTGCCCGGCGGCGGTTGCCGAGGGCGGCTTCTCGGTGCCCATCGAGGCGGACACGACGCTGAAGGCGGGCGACGTCGTCGCCACCGCCGACGGCTTCAAGGTCTTCGTCGGCCGGACCCGTGCGATGCCGCACAAGGAGGCGAGCTTCGTCCATGTCGACGACGCCCGCCGGCTCGCGCCGGAAGTCCGCCGGCTGCTCGGCAAGATGAAGATCGCCGACGGCGGCTGATTTTATTCTCTCCATTTCGGCCTAGTATCCATCGGCGCGATTCGCGCGCCGTCACGGGGAGGCCGTCATGCTGAAAGAGTTCAAGGAATTCGCTCTGCGCGGCAACGTCGTCGATCTCGCCATCGGCGTCATCATCGGCGCCGCGTTCGGAAAGATCGTCGAGAGCCTCGTCTCCGACATCTTCATGCCGATTCTCGGCTTCGTCGCCGGCGGCCTCGACTTCTCCAACTACTTCTTCCAGCTCTCGGGCCCGGACGCGGCGACCTATGACGCCGCCAAGCAGGCCGGCGCGACCATCGGCTACGGCCAGTTCTTCACCGTCGCGCTGTACTTCCTGATCGTCGCCTGGGTGCTGTTCATGGTCGTCAAGGGTATCAACACGCTGCGCAAGAAGGAGGCGGCGAAACCCGAGCCGATCGCCGCGCCGACCACCACCGAGGTGCTGCTCGAGCAGATCCGCGACCTGCTGGCCTCCCGGTCGCCGTCAGCCCCGATACCGCCGGCCACGCCGCGTACGCCCGGCAACCCGTAAGGATCCATCGCGCCCGTCGATGCGACCGATCAGCACTTTTGGTGCGGGCCGGCTCCGGCCCGCGCTATAGGAGTGCGCAACTCCACCGTTCGGGACGCATCGACACCCATCATGTCAGAGCTCGTGCAAAAGCTCTCAGGCCCGGCCCGCGAGGCGCCGGAGAGCCGCATCGTCGAAGTTTTCAACTACGGCCGCGGCCGGCCGGGCATCATCCCGCTCTGGGCGGGCGAGGGCGACCTGCCGACGCCGGCCTTCATCTGCGAGGCGGCGACGCGCTCGCTCGCCGCGGGCGAGACCTTCTACACCGCGCAGCGGGGCATTCCCGACCTGCGCGAGGCGCTCGCCCGCTACCATGAGCGGCTCTACGGCCGGCCGCTGCCGGCGGACCGCTTCCATGTCACGGGCGGCGGCATGCAGGCGCTGCAGATCGCGCTGCGCATGGTCGCCGGCGCCGGCGAGGAGGTACTGGTGCCGACCCCGGCCTGGCCGAATTTTTCCGCCGCCGTCGGCATCGGCGGCGCGGTGCCCGTGAGCGTGCCGATGAGCTTCGGCAATGCCGGATGGACGCTCGACCCGGAGCGGCTCGAGGCGGCGATCACCCCGAGGACCCGCGCCATCGTCGTCAACTCGCCCGCCAACCCGACAGGGTGGACGGCGAGCCGCGACGACCTCGCCGCCATCCTCGAGCTGGCGCGGCGCAAGAACCTGTGGATCATCGCCGATGAGGTTTACGCACGCTTCGTATACGGGGATGCGGCGCGCGCGCCCTCCTTCCACGACGTCGCCGACGACCGGGAGAGGATCCTCTACGCCAACACCTTCTCGAAGAACTGGGCAATGACCGGCTGGCGGATCGGCTGGCTCGAGGCGCCGCCGGAGCTCGGGCCGGTGATCGAGAACCTCATCCAGTACTCGACCTCCGGCGTCGCCACCTTCATGCAGCGCGCCGCGACGGCGGCCCTCGACCGCGGCGAGGGTTTTATCGCCCACCAGGTTGCCCGCGCCCGGCGCGGGCGTGATCTTCTGGTCGAGGCGCTGGCCCCCACCGGCCGCGTTCAGTTCTCCGATCCCGAGGGCGCCTTCTACCTGTTCGTCGCCATCGACGGCTTTCCGAACACCGACCGGCTCGGCCTGCGCCTCGTCGACGAGGCCAATGTCGGCCTCGCGCCCGGCACCGCCTTCGGCCCCGGTGGCGAGGCTTTCATGCGCATCTGTTTCGCACGCGGCGAAGCGGACATGGCCGAGGCCGCGCGCCGGCTCGCCGACTGGGTGCGGCGTGCCGAGCCGGCCCGCGCGCCGGCCGCCTGAGCCATGCCGCTGCGTCTCGCCCTCGTCGCGCACGACCGCATGAAGCCGGCGATCGTCGACTGGGCGGTGCGGCACCGCGAGAAGCTCGCCCGCTGCTCCCTCGTCGCCACCGGCACCACCGGCGCCCGCATAACCGAAGCCTGCGGCGAGCTGCCGGTGCGGCGGCTGAAGAGCGGCCCGCTCGGCGGCGACCAGCAGCTCGGCGCGCTGATCGCCGAAGGGCAGCTCGATGCGCTGATCTTCTTCGTCGACCCGCTATCGCCGCTGCCGCACGACGTCGACGTCAAGGCGCTCACGCGGCTCGCCACCCACTACGACATCCCGTTCGCGATGAACGAGGCGACGGCGGAGATTCTGATCGAGGCGCTGGCAGGGCGGGAGGGACGGCCGTAGCCGGGATGGGCGGAGCGAATTCGGGATCGCACGATCGCCCATGCGAGGCCAAGCCCCTTCCCCCTTCCATCCCCGCCAAGGCGGCGCGAAAGCGGGGGCCCAGGCTCTTCTTCTCGCGCTCGGGTCCGGATGCCCGCCGCCGCGCCGCCTTCGCGGCATGCGCGAAGCTGGGACCAGGGGCGGAGCGGAGGTCCGGTCCCTCTCAGGTCGGTCTCTGATTCATCCCGCCGATTTCGGCCGGTCGCCGCCGCGGGCGCGGCGGGCGAGGAGCCGGACCGCACGCACCACCTCGTCGGCCCGCCAGGGGCGCCGGGCGAAGCGCGGATCGGAGGGCTCGCCGGACCGGGAGCCCTCCGCGACGACCACCGTCATCTCCGGCCAGCCAACCTGGGTGATCTCGGCCATGCGCGAGCCGTCGATCGGCCCCGGCATCGCCATGTCGGGGAAAAGGGCATCGCTGTCGGCCTTGTGCCGCCGCAGCATGCCGAGGGCGCTCTGCGCGCACTCGGCTTCGAGGACCCGGAAGCCCTCCTCCTCGAGCATCATCTTGGCGAGATCGCAGACCGCCGGGTCGTCGTCGACGACGAGGACGGTACCGAGCTCGGCATTCGATCGGTTGATGCGCATGTCCCTCCGACTCCGCCAAAAGCCGGTTACAGACGATTTCCAACGCGCGAGAAGCCGGAAGGTTCGTGCCCGCACCGCAGGCACGCAAAAAAATCCGGCACATCCCTTCCTAACAGGCGCAACAGAACTGCGCTAGGGGCGTTTGTAAGGTTCGAAGCCGGATCGCCCTCCGCGATCGCGGGTTTCCCCGATTTTCACCGATGACGACGGCCGGCTCCGCCCGGCCGAGCCGGAGCCTGTTCATGGTCGCATCGCCGCAGCTCACGCCCGCAACCCCGACGACCCGCATCCGCGAGGGCCGTCCCTTCCCGCTCGGCGCCACCTGGGACGGCCTCGGCGTCAACTTCGCCCTGTTCTCGGCGCACGCGACCAAGGTCGAGCTGTGCCTGTTCGACGCCGATGGCGAGCGCGAGCTCGAGCGCATCGAGCTGCCCGAATACACCGACGAGGTCTGGCACGGCTATCTGCGCGACGGTCGGCCGGGCATGGTCTACGGCTACCGCGTGCACGGGCCCTACGAGCCGGCGGCAGGGCACCGCTTCAACCCCAACAAGCTGCTGCTCGACCCGTACGCCAAGCAGCTCGTCGGCGATCTCGTCTGGGACGACGCGCTGTTCGGCTACACGATCGGCGCGCCGGACAAGGACCTCTCCTTCGACGAGCGCGACAGCGCGCGCTTCATGCCGAAGTGCCGCGTCATTGATCCGGCCTTCACCTGGGGGCACGACCGCCGGCCCGAAGTGCCCTGGGAGCGGACGATCCTCTACGAGACGCATGTGCGCGGCTACACGATGCGCCATCCCGCGGTGCCGGAAGAGCTGCGCGGCACCTTCTCGGGCCTGATGGAGCGCGAGGTCACCGACTACATCCGCGACCTCGGCGTCACGGCGATCGAGTTTTTGCCGATCCACGCCTTCGTCGACGACAGCTACCTCGTCGACCGGGGCCTACGGAACTACTGGGGCTACAACACGATCGGCTTCTTCGCCCCGCACCCGCTCTATCTCGCGACGCCCAACGTCAACGAGATCAAGGAGGTGGTGGCGCACTTCCACGATGCCGGCATCGAGGTGATCCTCGACGTCGTCTACAACCACACCGCCGAGGGCAACGAACTCGGGCCGACGCTCTCCATGAAGGGCATCGACAACGCCTCCTACTACCGTCTCGCGCCCGATCCGCGCCACTACATCAACGACACCGGCACCGGCAACACGGTCAATCTCAGCCATCCGCGCGTCCTGCAGATGGTCACCGACAGCCTGCGCTACTGGGCGACCGAGATGCGCGTCGACGGCTTCCGCTTCGACCTCGCGACGATTCTGGGCCGCGAGCCCTACGGCTTCGACGAGGGCGGCGGGTTTCTCGATACATGCCGGCAGGATCCGGTCCTCAGCCAGGTGAAGCTGATCGCCGAGCCGTGGGATTGCGGTCCCGGCGGCTACCAGGTCGGCCGCTTCTCGCCCGGCTGGGCGGAGTGGAACGACCGCTTCCGCGACACCGTCCGCGCCTTCTGGAAGGGGGACGAGGGCATGCTACCCGAGCTGGCGAAGCGGATCACGGCGTCCGGCGACCTGTTCAACATGCGCGGCCGAAAGCCGTGGGCTTCCGTGAACTTCATCACCGCCCATGACGGCTTCACGCTGAACGACCTCGTCTCCTACGACGACAAGCACAACGAGGCGAACGGCGAGGACAATCGCGACGGGCACTCCGACAATCTCTCCTGGAACTGCGGAACGGAGGGGCCGACCGACGACCCGGAGATTCTCGCGCTCCGGCAGCGGCAGATGCGCAACCTCCTGGCGACGCTGCTGCTCTCGCAGGGCACGCCGATGCTTCTGGCCGGCGACGAGTTCGCGCGGACCCAGGGCGGCAACAACAACGCCTACTGCCAGGACAACGAGATCGGCTGGGTGGATTGGGAGATCGATGCGCCGGGGGCGGATCTGCAGGCCTTCACGCGCCGGCTGATCGCCGTGCGCCAGTCGCACCCCTTGCTGCGCCGCAGCCGCTTCCTGACCGGCAACTACAACGACGAGCTCGACGTCAAGGACGTCACCTGGCTGACGCCGGCCGGCACGGAGATGGACCAGGAGCATTGGGAGGACGCGAACGCCAAATGCATGGGCGTGCTGATGGACGGGCGGGCGCAGCCGACGGGCATTCGGCGCAAGGGCATGGATGCGACGCTGCTGCTCGTCTTCAACGCCTACCACGACGTGGTCAACTTCACCCTGCCCGACTGGGTCGGCGGCAGGGGCTGGAAGCGGCTCGTCGACACCAACGACCCGGAGCTCGACGAGGCCGAGCTCGATTTCGGCCACGACTACGAGGTGACGGGCCGCTCGCTGCTTTTGTTCGAGCTGTTGCCGGAGGGGAAGAGGGGCTGACGGGCGGCGCGCCGCGCTTCCCTCTCCCATGGGGAGAGGGTGCCCGCGAAGCGGGCGGGTGAGGGGTTACTGAGCTTCAGGACGAGCGCCGTAGCCCCTCATCCGGCCGCTTCGCGGCCACCTTCTCCCCTCGGGAGAAGGAAGAAACAGTCGATCACCGGCAATCGGTCGGAGCCGGCACGCCCGCGAAGCGGTCGGCGATCCAGGCGGCGGCGGGGGCGGCCCCCTCGGTCGCAGCCCCGACATGGTCGGCGTTCGGCAGCTGCAGGTAGCGCACCGGGCTGCGGCGCCGGCAGACGCTGTCGACAAAGGCAAGCGTGACCGAGGGCACGACGAGGTCGTCGCGCAGCCCCTGGCTGACGAACAGCGGCGCGCCGGGCGGGTTGTGGCCGGTCGAGTTCTTGACCAGCAGGCCGGCCCAGGGCTCGGTCGTCGCCGGGTCGATCTTCAGGAACTTCGGCAGCAGCTGCGATTCGAGCTGCGCGATCCCGTATTCGCGGCCGAAGGTGCCGACGCAGCGGGCGCCGATCTCCTCCACCGGCGGAATGGCGCTCGGGACCACCGCCGCGGCGCCGTTGACGCCGTAGAAGGCCGACCAGGACCACACCGTGTAGGCGGTGAGAATGATGCCGCCGGTCGAATGAATGTCGTCGTCGACGAGCACGCCGAGATTGGTCGGCGGGGCTGCGGCGGCGACCCCCTTCAGCTGCAGCTCGGGGGCGTAGTGCGCGGCGATCTCGCCCGTCCACAGGGCGGCGTGGGCGCCCTGCGAATGGCCCCAGACGGCGTAGTGCGCGCTCGCGCCGGACTCCGGGAGCTCACGCGCGGCGCGCACCGAATCGATCACCGCCCGCGCCTCGCTCTGGCCGACGAGATAGGGGTGGATGCCGGCCGTGCCGAGCCCCGGATAGTCGGTGGCGGCGACGACCCAGCCGCGCCGCAGGAGCTCGCCGAGGCCCGGGATCTGGCCCCAGACGTTCGGCAGGATCGACGGCGCGCAGCGCGTCGCGATGCCGGTGGTGGGATGCGCCCAGGCGACGATGTTGCGGCCGCCGGGCGGTACGGGGGTCGACGGCACGATGACGATGCCGGAGACGGCGATCAGCTGCCCCTCCGGGTTCGTCGAGCGGTAGAGGATGCGATAGGTCGGCGTGCCGGCCGGGCCGCCATTCATCGCCTCGCCGCGGATGAGGGTGCCGGGCTTGCCATGCAGGGCCGGACCCGGATCGTAGAACGTACCCGGCGCGGGACCCGGCGAGATGTGGGCAGCGAGGCTGCTCTGCATGACGGCGATCAGGGCGGCGGCTGCGATCACGGGGAACCTCGCGGGCGATGGGCTGAATCGCGGCGAACAATAGTCGAAACCGTGGCGAGCGCGAGGGCTCGCGGGCACCAGGGTGAACGTTTTGGCGCAGCCCTCGCCCGCTCGATGGCATGCCTCCCGGCCCACCGCGAGCCGATACGGTGGGCGCTCGTTCGCAGCCTCGATCGGATCGGGCCGCGCCCGGATGAACGGGGCCGCGCGCTCAGCCGGCAGCCTTCCGAAAAGCCTCCCGGGCCGACT
Source organism: Pseudomonadota bacterium (assembly GCA_023430145.1). Lineage (GTDB taxonomy): Bacteria > Pseudomonadota > Alphaproteobacteria > Rhizobiales > Methylopilaceae > JAEZCD01. Next base: position 10,366 of record JAEZCD010000359.1, on the reverse strand, counting down.
GGTTGGCGCGATCGAAGATAGCCCGCGTCTCCGTCAATGCCGCCACCAGCGTCGACCAGGACTGGGTTCCGGCCTTGTTCAGCTTCCGAAGCCTTTCCTCCGCCGCTGCCGCGCCGGCCTTCATGCTGGCGAGCGTGGCATCGATCTCGCTGCGGCGGTCGGCTGCGAACTCGTCGGCTGCGGCCTGCATCTTGTCGGCCGCTTCGCGCCAGGCCTTGAGCTGCGCCTCGGCCTGCAGCTTGAACATCGCCTGCCCTTGCGCCGCCTGCTCGCCGAACGTCTCGACGTATTGTTGCGCTTCGGCCTCGAACCGCGCCCAGTCCCTGTCGAGCCGCGATTTGGCGCTCTCCCATGCAGCCTCGCCGGCATCGGCCTGTTTCTGCACGGTGGTCTTGAAGTCGTCGCGCGTCTTCCGCAGGTCCGCGAGGGCCTGCTCGGACTTCGCACGAAGATCGGCCTCGATCTCGCTCGCCCGGGCCTCCAGCGAAGCCAGCGCGGCGTCCATCTCGTCGATCCGTTCCTTGGCCCAATTGAGGAAGAAGTGCATGCTGCTCTGTGCCATGTGCCCGGCCTCCAATGGGGGAGGCGGCAGCATGGCACATCCGCGCGACACCCTGTTGATGCGTGTCAACCGGCGCGCTGGCGGTCCTCAACCCGCTCTGCGCGGCCGGCCGGCTTTTCGCGGTCGGAAATGGGCCTGCAAGAGGAGCGGGTCGCGGGTTGCGGCGCGGCACAGCATGGCCACCGCGGTCGGAATTCGCGCGCCCGCCTTGTAGGCGTTCCATGTGCTGAGCGACACGCCGAGAAAATCTGCGGCCTCCTGGTTCGAGAGTCGCATTCTCTGCTGCCAGCCGATAATTTCCGCCGTGCCGAACGGCTGTTGCTCGGCGGCGATCTGCTCGAGATGGACGGCGTCGATCATCAGGTCGTCATCATCCCCCCAGGCGACCGCTGCACCGTGTTCGGCGATCCGCGGCGCGGAGAAGACGGCCGGCGACAGGAGCGGCGCCAGAACGTCGCCGCCGGTCGCGATCCAGCCGACGAGCTCGGCATGAGCATCTCCCCCGCCCCTCCAGCGGAGATGGAGGGCCGTCGGGCCCTCGGCGGTCACGGCAGCGATACGTGGGGTGGGCGTATTCATCGCTCGCTCAAACTATCGGGAAGCGGATGTTGATACGGTTCCATTCGGCGGCGACGGCCTCGCGGTTCGCGGCAACCCAAGCCATCACCGCTTTGCGCGCCGAGGCGGGCAGCGTTCCCCGCAGCACCGTGAGTGTCTCGATCTCTATCAGCGCTTCCCAGTCCGGGGCCACAACGTGAAAGTGCGGCGGCAGGTGATCGTTCGCATAGACGCGGATGGTCGCGTTGCCGATGCTGTGCAGCTTGCCCATCGCGGATCCGCCATGGCGGATAAAACCTCGTCCGAAAACTGGACGAGGTCAAGTTGCCGTCCAGCCGGATCTCCGGCCGGCATTTTTCGCTACCGCGCGTCGTGAAAGATGATGCCGAGCGTGTGCCGCCGGCCGGAGCGGACGCGGCTCACCCCGTGCCGCATCGTCACCCGATAGGTGCCGCGCGTGCCCTGCACCGGACGATGATGCACCGGGAAGACGACGCCGTCGCCGCGGCGGAGCGGCACCACTTCGGCACGCGACTGCATTCGCGGCCGCTGCTCGGTCAGCACGAGTTCGCCGCCGGAAAAATCCTCGCCGGGCTCCGAGAGGAGGCACGCGACCTGCAGCGGGAACACGTGCTCGCCATAGAGATCCTGGTGGAGGCAGTTGTAGTCGCCGGGGCCGTAGCGCAGCAGCAGCGGCGTCGGCTTGGTCTGCCCGGCCGCCCTGCACCGGGCGAGGAATTTCTCATGCTCGGCCGGATAACGCAGGTCGACGCCCAGCGCCGCGTTCCAGCGGTCGGCGATTCTCGCCAGCGGCGGATAGAGGCTCGTACGCAGCGCTTCGACCAAGGGCGGCAGCGGTGCCGAAAAATACTTGTACTCGCCGCGGCCGAAGCCGTGCCGGGCCATGACGATGCGGCTCCGGAATTTTCCCTCCTCGTCATAGCTCGCGGCGATCGCCCCGCACTGCGCCGCCGACACGAGCCCCGGCAGCAACGCGCAGCCATGCGCGTCGAGCTCCTCGCCGACGCGGCTCCAGTCGATCCCGGCGACGGCCCCCGCCGCCGGCTCGCTCTCGCGAACGGCCGCGGTCACCGTCCGGCCTCGCGGTCGAGCAGGGCGCGCTTGCGCTCGACGCCCCAGCGGTAGCCGGAGAGGTGTCCGTCCGTGCGCACCACGCGATGGCAGGGGATGGCGAGCGCGACGGGATTGCTCGCGCAGGCGCCGGCGACCGCGCGCACAGCCTCGGGTGCGCCGATCTTCGCCGCGAGGTCGGCGTAGCTCGCCGTCGTGCCGACGGGGATCTGCCGCAGCGCCTGCCAGACGCGCTGCTGAAAGGCGGTGCCGCGAATGTCGAGCGGCAGGTCGAGCCCGATCCGCGGCGCTTCGACGAAGCCGACCACCTTCGCCATCCAGGCCTCGAACTTTTCGTCGCCGCCGATCAGCCGCGCCTTCGGGAAGCGGCCCTCGAGCTCGCGGACGAGCGCGTCCGGCTCGTCGCCGAGCATGATGGAGCAGATGCCCTTGTCGGTCGCGGCGACGAGGATCACGCCGAGCGAGCATTGGCCGACGCCGAAGCGGATCGCGGCATCGGCGCCGCCGGCCCGGAAGGCCGTGGGCGTCATGCCGAGCATGGTTTGCGCGTCGGCATAGAAGCGGCCGCTGGAGTTGAAGCCGGACTCGTAGATCGCCTCCGTCACCGACCTGCTTTTCGGCAGGCGCTCGCGCAGCCGCTCGCCTCTGTGCGCGGCGGCATAGGCGCGCGGCGTCAGCCCGGTCACCGCCTTGAAGACACGGTGGAAGTGGAAGCGGCTGAGGCCGACGGCGGCGGCGAGATCGTCGAGCGCCGGCGGCTCCTCCGCGTCGGCGATGATGCGGCAGGCTTTCGCCACCGCCGCCGCCTGCCGTTCGGCGAGCGAGGCCTCGTTCGGCCGGCAGCGCTTGCAAGCTCGGAAGCCGGCGCGCTCCGCCTCGGCGGCCGTCGCGTAGAACGCGACGTTCTCGCGCCGGGCATGGCGCGCGGTGCAGGTCGGCCGGCAATAGACACCGGTCGTGCGCACCGAGGTGAAGAATTTTCCGTCCGCCGCCGGGTCGCGGGCGAGGACGGCGGCCCAGCGGGCATCGTCGTCGCCGTAGGCGGGGGCGGGGCGTGCGGTCGTCTCGTGAGCCATCGCGTGCATGGCGGGGTCCTCATCCATGGAGGACGTCTCGCGCCCTCTCTCTGGCACGCAATCTGGCCCCGCGCGAGGCGCACCGCACTCCGCCGCTTGCTCCGCAATCCGAAAGCGGATCAGGCGAAGCGTTTTGCGCCGGCGACGCAGAGAACGACGAGGCCCGTCACCGCGACCATCGTCCAGGCCACCGGCTCGCCGAGCAGCAGCCCGGCCAGCGCGAGACCGAAGGAGGGCTGCAGCAGCTGCAGCTGGCCGACCGCGGCGATGCCGCCGAGCGCGAGGCCCCGGTACCAGAAGACGAAGCCGACCAGCATGCTGAAGACCGAGACATAGGCGAGCCCGAGCCAGGCCGGGCCGCCGATCCCGCTCCAAACCCCAGGCAGGGTGACAGCGGCCATCACGCCCATCACCGGCAGCGCCAGCACCAGCGCCCAGGAAATCACCTGCCAGCCGCCGAGCCGGCGCGACAGGCGGGCGCCCTCGGCATAGCCGAGGCCGCAGACGAGAATCGCGGCGACCATCAGGAGATCGCCGGCCTGCGAGCCCTCGCCGCCCTTCGCCAGGGCGAAACCGGCGACCGAAGCCGCGCCGAGGATCGAGAACAGCCAAAAGGCCGGCTTCGGCCGCTCGCCGCCGCGGACGACCCCGAACATCGCCGTGGCGAGCGGCAGGAGGCCGATGAACACGGTCGAGCGGGCGGCCGTGATGTGCTGCAGCGCCAGCGCCGTCAGCAGCGGGAAGCCGACGACGACGCCGAGCGCCACGAGGGCGAGTGGAAACAGATCGCCTCGCGCCGGCCTCTTCTCGCGCAGCACGGCAAGCAGGGCCGCGCCGAGCAGCGCGGCGATGACGGCCCGCGCCGAGGTGAGGAACAGCGGCGAGAAGCCGCCGACCGCGACCCTCGTCGCCGGCAGCGAGCCGCTGAAGATGAGGACGCCGAGGAGGCCGCTCCCCCAGCCTTCCGTCGTGCGCTGCATAATTCTCTCCGTTCCGCCGCGGTCGCGATAGCCGATGACGGATTGCGGCGACAGCCACGGATCAGTACGGTTCGACCGAACAGTATGGAGACAGGGAGCCATACAGTTGGCGATCCATAGGATCGAAGGCGCCGGCTCGCGGACGGAGCAGGTCGTGGCCGCCATCCGCCGCCGCATGGCGAGCCCGGCGCTGACCGCCGGCGAGAAGCTACCGTCGATCCGCAGGCTCGCGCGCGACATGCAGGTATCGCCCTCGACCGTCGTCGAGGCCTACGATCGTCTCGCGGCGGAAGGCCTGATCCGCGCGCGCCCGGGCTCGGGCTTTTACGTCGCCGGCAGCCCCCCGCCGCGGGTGCTCGCCGACGTCGCGCCGCCGCTCGACCGGGCGATCGATCCCTTCTGGGTATCGCGGCAGTCCCTCGATGCGGGGCCTGACATGCTGCGGCCCGGCTGCGGCTGGCTGCCGGCGGACTGGATGCCGATGACGGCGATCCGGCGGGCGATGCGCGGCCTCGCGAGGGCCGACGACGCTCTCCTCGCGGACTATGGCGGCACGCGCGGCTCGCTCGCGCTGCGGCGGTTCCTCGTTCGCCAGCTCGCCGCCGAGGGGATGGAGGCCGGCGCCGACCAGATCCTTCTCACCCCGTCTGGCACTGCGGCGATCGACCTTCTCTGCCGCCTCTTGCTCGCGCCCCGCGACACGGTGCTCGTCGACGATCCCTGCTACTTCAACTTCCGCGCCCTGCTCGCCGCCCACAGGGTGAAGCTCGTCGGCGTGCCCTATACGCCGACGGGGCCGGACGTCGCGCTCTTCGGCGAGGCGCTCGCGACGCACCGCCCGCGGCTCTACGTCACCAATTCGGCCCTGCACAATCCGACCGGCGCGACGCTCTCGCCGCAGACCGCGCACCGCATCCTGACGGCCGCCGCCGCGCACGACCTCACGATCGTCGAGGACGAGATTTTCGCCGACTTCGAGCCGGAGCCCTCCCCGCGCCTCGCCGCGCTCGACGGGCTGCAGCGCGTGATCCGCATCGGCAGCTTCTCGAAAACGCTGTCGGCCTCGATCCGCTGCGGCTACATCGCCGCCCGGCCGGATCTCGTCGAGGGCCTCCTCGACCTGCAGGTGGCGACCGATTTCGGCGGCCCGAGCCCGGTCGCGGCCGAGCTCGTCCTGCGCACCCTCGGCGACACGGAGTACCGCAAGCATCTCGCCGGATTGCGCAGCCGGCTCGCCAAGCGCCGCCGCGAGGCTCTCGGCGAGCTGGAGGGGCTCGGCATCCGCGCCTGGACGCTGCCGCGCGGCGGCTTCTACCTCTGGTGCCGCCTTCCGGACGGCCGCGACGCCACCGAGGTGGCGAAGGCCGCCCTGCGAGAGCGCGTGGTGCTGGCGCCCGGCAACGTGTTCAGCGTCGGCCAGTCGGCCACCGATTTCATGCGCTTCAACGCCGCGCAGACGAGTGGGGAGGTGTTTCGGGTGCTTCGGGAGGTGATGGGGTGAAAAGATGGAGGGGGCATTACCGCTCGTGTCCTGCGGCTCGACCGCAGGCTGATCCGCCATCTCCTCGTCGTCCTGCGGCTCGACCGCAGGACCCATCTCCATTCTCTGAGATACTTGTAGGAATGGATCCTGCGCTTTCGCGCAGGATGACGAGCGGAGAGGCCGCCGCGTAAGACGACGACTGTGCTGGCGAGGACGGCGGCTATCCCGCGAGCATCTGCTCCATCTGCCGCCTGAGCCGCACCGTGTCGCTGTCGGCGATGTCGACGTCGGCCCAGCCCAAAACCTCGCCGGCGGCGATCGGGCGCAAGACCTTCACGCCGTGCGCGAGGCCGATGGGCAGCCCGCCGCAGGCCAGCGAATCCGTCGCCTGCATCAGCCGCCCCCAGACCGTGTAGCCGCCTTCCCCGTCGAGCACCTCGCCGGCCAAAAGGTCGCGCTTGGCGACCGCCACCACGTCGGAGAAGAAGCCGATCGGTGCCCCGGTCGCCTCCTGCCGCAGGGCCGCCGCGGCGACGCTGATGCCGAGTTCCAAGCCGATCATGTGGTAGGGCCGGTAGAGCGCGGTGTAGCGGCCGCTCGGATCGGTCGCCATGCCGTATTCGCCGAAGCAGCGGCGCGCATAGTCGCCGCGCGGCGACGGGTCGGCCTCGAGGACGACGTAGACCCCCCAGCGCAGATCGCGGAACACCGGCCGCCCGTCGCGCTCGACGCTCGAGACGACCTCGACTTCGCCGGCCCGATCGAGCACGCCGCCGGCATCGCGCGGGCGAAGAATGCGCGGCAGGTCGTCGACGCCGCAGGGCGGGAATTTCAGGCCCTCGCGCGGCGCCGAGAGCCCGGTGGCGTTCGAGATCGCCGCCATCTCGATCGACGATTTCGTGCCGTCGACGAAGGAGTTGAACATCTGCGGGTTCATGCCGCCGAGGGCCGCCGCCGCGGGCGCGATGCCGAGGTTCTCCCACACCGTCTCGGGCGTCGAGGCGTGATAGGCCGGCAGGTATTTTGTGCCCTTGCCGGCGGCCACCACGCGGAAGCCGCAGGCCTCGGCCCAGTCGACCATGTCGCAGACGAGCGCCGGCTGGTCGCCGAAGGCCGCGGCATAGACGACGCCCGCCTCCGCAGCCCTCTGCGCGACGAGCGGCCCGGCGAGCACGTCGGCCTCCACAGTCACCATGACGATGTGCCGGCGATGCGCGATGGCGGAGAGCGCATGCCGAAGGCCGGCCGCCGGGTTGCCGGTGGCCTCGACGATCACCTCGATGCCGTCCGCGGCGATCAGCGCCTCCGCGTCGTCGGTGAGCACCGTGCCCCCGGTCCGCCACGCCTGGTCGAAATCCCGGGCGACGACGGCGTCGGCATCCCAGCCCGTCCGACCGAGCGCCTCCCACGCCCGCTGGACCGAAAGATCGGCGATGCCGACGAGGTGCATCCCGGGCGTCGTGCGCACCTGCGACAGGAACATCGAGCCGAATTTTCCGGCGCCGATCAGGCCGACGCGGACGGGATTGCCGGCGGCGGCGCGGGCCTTCAATTTCCGGGCGAGGTTCATGCGGGGTTCCCCTGGCAGACGGCCAGCGGTGGCATACAGGCTCGATCGGCGTCTGGTAAGCCGCCTCGAAGCGGCCGCCGCAAAGCCCCTATGCCGCCGATCGCGCCTTCTCCTCGGGCGTGACCCAGGACGAGCCCGACCACAGCCGCGGCTCCACCGTCGCCGAGCTGCCCTCGATGAGGATGCGGTTGTAGGCGTTGGGATCGCCGCCGCGCAGCCGCGTCGAGGTGGCCGAGCCGGCCTGGACGATCAAGAGCCGCCCGGTCTCGACCGGCTGCTCGTGCTTGGTCTGGGTCGCCACGACGTGATCGCCGGCGATGATCGGCTTGCGGAAGCTCGCATAGCCGCGGTGCAGATGGCCCGCGAGGGCGAGCTTGACGTCGAGCTCGTCGAAGCAGGCGAGCGCCTCCTCGGCGCGGCCGACGAGCCGCGCCCAGGGCTCGTCCGGCGGCGGCAGGAAGGGGTGATGGCCGACGACGATCCGGAACAGATTTCTCGGCAACGCCTCGAGCCGCCGGCGCGTGCGCTCGATCTGGTCGAGACTGATGCGGCCATGGCTCCAGTTCAGCTCGAAGGCCATCCGCCGCGCGGTATTGATGCCGACGACGCCGATCTCCTCGTCCTGCCAGACCGGCTCGGTCTCACGGCAGACGTATTTTCGGTATTGCCGAAAGGGGTCGAAGAAGCGCTCGAGCAGCAGATAATGCGGGATGTCGTGGTTGCCGGGCACCGCGAACCAGGGCGAGCGGAGCCGGTCGAGGAAGGTGCGCGTCGCCTCGAACTCGTGCTCGCGGGCGCGCATGGTGAAGTCGCCGCTGGCGATGACGAGATCGGGCAGGTCGGCGTTCAATTCATCGACCAGCGCCTCGACGACGCCCTTGTCCACCTTCCCGAAATGCAGGTCGGAGATGTGCGCGATCCGTCTCACGCCCGGTCCTTTGGCATGCCCGTTCGTCCGCCGTCCATGGGCCGCACGCGCCTTTGATGACGCGCGGTAGGAGATTGCAGAGCGCCGCTCGCGGGTTAAGCGTAAGGAGAGAATTCGGTTCCACCGCGCGGGGTTTTCCGCCAAAGGAGCCGGCCGAGAGCTTTTCGACCATGGCGACCTTCCGTTCGATCGCTTCCGTCACCGCGCTGCTTTCGGGCGGCCGGCTCGCCGGCGTCGGCATGACCTTCCTCACCCAGCTGATCCTCGCCCGCCAGCTGGCGCCCGAGGAGCTCGGCCTGTTCTTCCTATCGAGCGGCATCGCCACCGCGCTCTCGGTCTTCACCGCGCTCGGCTATCCCAATCTCGCCGCCCGCATCCTCGCCCGCGCCCGCAGCGGCCGCGGCCGCGACCGGCGCGACGCCTTCCTGCGCCAGGCGCGGCGCGAGATGGCGATCGCGAGCCTCCTCGCCATGCTGGTCACGCTCGGCATCGCGGTGGCCGTCTGGGACCTCTACCACGCTGTGGTGATCGGCCTCGGTCTGCTCTCGGTGCCGCCGCTGGCGCAGATCCGGCTCCTCAGCCAGGTCGGCAACGCCGACCGCCGCATGGCGCTCGCCTATCTTCCCGAGCTCGTGCTGCGGCCGGCCGGCCTGCTCGCCGCCGTCGCGCTCGCCGCGCTCTTCGGCTGGCCGCTCGATGCGACCGGGCTGATCGTCGTCTTCGTCGCGCTCAGCCTCGTCGTCGTCGTCTGGATGCAGCTCGGGCTCGACCGTCCGGGCAGCCGGCAAAAGCCGCCGACCCCGCCGCGCCGCGTCTCGCGCGCCTGGCGCCGCGCGGCGACGCCGCTGATTCTCGTCACCCTGTTCACGGCGGCGTTCGCGGATGCCTCGGTCGCCGTCGCCGGCTTCTTCCTCGGGCTCGCCGATCTCGCCGTCTTCACGCTCGCGCTGAAGATCGCCTGGCTCGGCGGCTACGCCATCCAGACCATCCACCAGGCGGTGCTGGCCGACATGGCCGACGCGGTCCAGGGGCGGCGGGCCGACCGCGTCGCGCACAGCCTCGTCGTCGCCAACCGGCTCGGGCTCGTGCTCTCCCTCGGCTTCGTCGCCGCCTGCTGGCTCGGCGGCGACCTCATGCTGTCCATCTTCGGCCCGGACTATGCCGCCGGCGGCGCCATCCTCACCGTGCTCGCCGCCTCGCACGCGGTCCGCGCCGCGGCCGGGCCGAGCGTGCAGATCCTCAGCGTCTCCGGCCACAGTCGGCTGCTCGGCACGCTGTCGGTCGTGTGCTCGCTGGTGCTGGTCGCCGGCATGTGGCTGTTCACCGCCGTCGCCGGCCCGCCCGGCGCCGCCTGGGCGGTGACCTTCGCCATGAGCCTGTGGAGCGTCGCCTCGGCTTGGCTCGTCTGGACCCGCATCGGCGCCCGCTGCGACGCCTTCGCCTCGCTCGTGCCGCGCGGAGCGGTGGCTCGCGCGGAGCGGGCGGCGGAGCGCGAGGAGGCGCGCGCCGGGCAGGTGTGAAGGGGAGGCTCTTCTGCCTATCCAGTCGTCATCCTGGACCGGAATCCCGGTCGTCATCCTGCGCGAAAGCGCAGGATCCACCTTCCTTCCGCCATCCGAATAGGCGAACCTTCGGAGAAGATGGATCCTGCGGTCGAGCCGCAGGATGACGAGCGGAGAGGTTTCGCGCAGCGTGACGAATGGAGAGGCGTTTGCGCACAATGACGACGGAGAGCGGGACGCGCGCCCGCTCCCGACGGGCGACGTGCTTCCCCTACGGCCGCCAGCCGCGCTCGCGCAGCTGGCGCTCCGCCTCGGTATCGAGCGGCCCATCCGCACCGAGCGATTCGAGCACGCTCTCGAGGCTCGCGCTGGCCGTCTCGGAGGCCGGTGCGTAGCGGTCCGGGCCGGCGCCGCGCTCGGCGATAGCCAGCTCGATCTCCCAGTGGTCGTCGAGATGGCAGCCGAGCCCGCGGATGGTCGTCGCCTGGTCGCGCGTCAGCGAGAAGCTGCGGCAGACCGAGTCGCCGACCCGGAAGGTGCCGAGCGCCCGCGCGGCGCCGCTGCCGGGCGCGGTCACCGCCTCGCCGGTCAGCGCGCGGTCGAGCGCCGCCATCA
>JAEZCD010000112.1 GCA_023430145.1 Pseudomonadota bacterium | reverse complement strand
TATGTGTATAAGAGCCAGGCGCCAGGCCGTCGAGGCGCGAGCCGGGGCCGGGGGTCGCGGCCAAGAGCTGGCGCGTATAGTCGTGCTCGGGCCGCGCCAGCACGCGCTCGGTCGGGCCGACCTCGACGACGCGGCCGGCGCGCATGACGGCGATGCGGTCGCAATACTCGCCCGCGAGCGCGAGGTCGTGCGTGATGAGCAGCGTCGACATGCGCGACAGCCGGCTCATGTCGGCGATCAGATCCATGATCACCGCCTGCGTCGTGACGTCGAGGCCGGTGGTCGGCTCGTCGGCGATCAGCATGGTCGGCGCGCAGGCGAGCGCCATGGCGATCATCACACGCTGGCACATGCCGCCCGACAGCTCGAACGGATAGGCCGAGTAGCGGCGCTCCGGATCGGGGATGCGCACCCGCGCCAGCGCCGCCACCGCCGCGCGGCGGATTTCGCCGCGCGGCAGATCCGAATGCTAGCGCAGCACGTCCTCGAGGTGCTTGCCGACGGTGCGGATCGGGCTCAGCGCGGTGCGCGGGCTCTGGAAGATCATGGCGATCTCCCGCCCGCGCAGCACCCGCAGCGCCTCGGGGTCGGCGTTCAGCATGTCGACGCCGCCGAGCGTGATGCTGCCGCCTTCGACCCGCGCATTGCGGTCGTTGAGGCCCATGACGGTGAAGGCGGTCACCGACTTGCCCGAGCCGCTCTCGCCGACGACGCCCAGAATCTCGCCGCGCTCCACCGTGAGCGAGACGTTCTCGAGCGCCCGCACCGTGCCCTGCCGGGTGCGGAAGACGAGCGACAGGCTCTTGACCTCGAGATGCGCGCTCATATGCGCCTCCTCGGGTCGAGGAGATCGCGCAGGCCGTCGCCGAGCAGGTTGAAGCTGAACACGGCGAGCACCAGCGCCGCGCCCGGGAAGACGAAGGCCCACCACTCGCCGGAGAAGATGAAGCTCGCCCCCTCCGAGACCATGATCCCCCATTCCGGGGTCGGCGGCCGCACGCCGAGGCCGATGAAGGACAGGCCGGCGGCGTTGAGGATCGCCCAGCCCATGTTGAGCGAGGCCTGCACCATCATCGGCGGCAGGATGTTCGGCACGATGTGGTTGACGAGCACCGGCAGCGAGCGGTTGCCGCCCATGCGGGCGGCCTCGACATAGCCGGCCTCGCGGCGCACGTTCACCTCGGCGCGGGCGAAGCGGCAGTAGAACGGCAGGTTGATGATCATCGTCGCGACGATGATGTTGCCGACGCTGTTGCCGAGGGCGGCGACGATGCCCATGGCGAGCACGAACAGCGGGAACGCCATGATGGTGTCCATCAGGCGACCGATGATCCGGTCCGGCCAGCCGCCGAAATAGCCGGCGACGGCGCCGAGCCCGAGGCCGACGACGAAGGACAGCGCCACCGCCGCCACCGCCATGCCGAGGTCGAGCCGGGTGGCGACGACGACGCGGCTGAAGATGTCGCGGCCGAGCGCGTCGGTGCCGAAGAAGTGCTTCGCGCTCGGCGGCAGCAGCTTCGCGGTGGCGTCGGTGGCGAGCGGGTCGTAGGGCACGAGGTACGGCCCGAACAGGGCGCACAGAACCAGGAAGGCGAGGATCAGGGCGGCGACCAGCGTCAGCCGGTTCTCGCCGAAGGCGTGGCCGGTGTTGCGGGCGAGGACGGCGATATCCATCGCGTCAGCCCTCGAACCGCACGCGTGGGTCGATCAGCGTCGCGAAGATGTCGACGGCGAGATTGAGCAGCACGTAGAGCAGGGCCATCATCAAGACGAAGCCCTGCACGGCGGCATAGTCGGAGGCGACCACCGCCGAGACCGCGTAGGCGCCGACGCCCTGCCAGCCGAACACCTGCTCGATCAGCACGTTGGAGCCGAGCAGGAAGGAGAACACCATGCCGAGCACGCTGCTGATCGGCAGCAGCGAGTTGCGGAAGGCATAGGCGAAGACGACCTTCGTCCGCCGCAAACCCCCGGCGCGCGCCGTGCGGACGTAGTCGCTGCCGAGCGCCTCCAGCATCGCCGCGCGGGTGATGCGGGCGATCGGCGCCAGCGCGAACAGGCCGAGCGAGACGGCCGGCAGCACGAGCTGCGCCAGGGAGGCGCGGAACACCTCGAAGTCGCCGGCGATCAGGCTGTCGATCGTATAGGCGCCGGTGACCCGTGGCGGCGGCGAATAGGCGATCTCGTTGAGGCGCCCGAGCGGCTCGGGCGCGATGTCGAGCAGGTAGTAGAAGATGTAGACGAACAAGAGGCCGACGAAGAAGGTCGGCAGCGCCGCGCAGATCGTCGTCACCACGCGGGCGAGGTGATCGACCGGGCCGTCGAGGCCGGTCGCCGCCCACACTCCCATGGGGATGGCGACGCCGACGGCGAAGATCAGTGCGAAGCCGGTCAGCTCCAACGAGGCGGGCAGGCGCTGCAGAAGGTCGGTCAGCACCGGCTGGCCGGTCGTCAGCGAGGTGCCGAGATCGCCGCGGAACAGGTCGCCGACATAGTAGAGGAACTGCTCGAACAGTGGCCGGTCGAGCTTCAGCTTGGCGCGCACCTCGGCGATCGACTCGGCATTGGCGGCCGGGCCGGCGAAATAGGCCGCGGGGTCGCCCGGCAGAGCGTGCGAGAGCAGGAAGGTGAGGATCACGACGCCGACGAGGCTCGGGATGGTGCCGACGAGGCGCTTCCAGACGAAGCTCATCGGCGCCTCGCGGGCGGCGTTTGCGGAGCGCCGCGAGTCCGCCGGAGCGGGGCTTGCTCGGGACGCTCCAGATGGCTCGCAGGAACATGCATGAAAATCATGTTCCTGACGTGGCAACCGGCATGCCAACGCGATGGCGGACGCGATCGCCCAGCATTTCGCAGAGATGGGGGAGACGTCGCCGGCCAGCGCGAGGTCGGGCAGCTCAGACGATGTGCATAAAAATCATGCGGCCTGTGGCACGTTTCGGTGCGCTTTCAGTCAATGCACCTGCGGCGTGTTCACCCAGACGAGGCGCGCTTCGGTGTCGCCGACATTGCGGTAGCCGTTGGTCAGGTAAGCCTTGAAGAAGAAGGAATCCCCGGCCGTCATGCGGTAGGTGGTGTCGTCGATGGTGAGCTCGATCTCGCCGCTGACGAGGTAGCCGACGGCCTCGCCGCGATGGGTGATCATGTCCACCTTCTCGCCGCCCGGGGCGATGACGTGCACGTTGGCCTCGAGCAGATTGCCGGCGGCGACCGGGACCAGCCGCTCATAGGTGACGCCCTTGCCGCCACGCAGCGCGTCGACCCCCACCTTCAGGCGATCCTCCGGGCGCTGGACCAGCCGGTGGCCGTCCACCTGCATGGCGAAGAAGGAGGCCATGTTGAAGTCGAGCGCCGTCACCATGCGGCTCAGCGTCGGCAGCGAGGGCAGCACTTTTCCGGCCTCGATCTTGGAGACCAGGCTCTCGTCGCAGCCGACCGCCTCGGCGAGGTCGCGCATGCGCATGCCCTTGAGCAGCCGGGCATGCCGGAGGCGCCGCCCGACGCTGTCGGATTCGTGGTCCGAGACTGCCATTGTTCGCCGAGTCTCCCGCCGCTCCGGCTGCCGCTCGAGTTGCGCTGCCGGAGGCCGTTCTGCCTGCTCTTGGGCAAGTCCTAGGCCAAGCCGGGTGAACCGGGAAGCCGCGGGGCCGCCCGGCGCACGCGCGCGCCTCAGATGCTCTGGATGAGGCCGCCGTCGATGCGGATGACGGAGCCCGTGATGTAGGAGGCCCGCTTGCTCGCCAGGAACGCGACCGTGTCGCCGTATTCCTGCGGATCGCCGTAGCGGCCGACCGGGATCGACGCGGTGCTCTCGGCCGCCACCGCCTCGACGCTGCGGCCTTCGCGCTTGGCCTTCTGCTCGTCGAGGAAGGTGATGCGCTGCGTGGCGATGCGGCCCGGCAGCACGATGTTGGCGGTGATGCCGTCCTTGCCGACTTCGCGGGCCAGCGTCTTCGACCAGCCGACCAGCGTCAGCCGCAGGGCGTTGGAGATGGCGAGATTGGGGATCGGCGCGACGACGCCCGACGAGGTCGAGGTGATGATGCGGCCCCACTTCTTCTCGCGCATGGCGGGCAGACAGCGGTCGGTCAGCGCAATCACGGAGAGCACCATCGCCTGAAAATGCTTGTTCCAGAGCGCTGGGTCCTGGCCTGATGCGGGCGTCGGCGGCGGGCCGCCGGTATTGTTGACGAGCACCTCGACCGGGCCGTAGGCGGCCTCGACCTCCGCGACGCGCTCGTCGATGGCGCCGATGTCGGCGAGGTCGAAGGCGAGCGGCATGGCTTGGCCACCGTCCTCCGCGATGCCGTCGGCGGTCTTCTTGGCGGCGGCGAAATCGATGTCGGCGGCGACCACGCGCGCGCCTTCGCCCGCGAGGGAGCGGGCGATCGCCCCGCCGAGCCCGCCGCCGGCGCCGAGAACGAGCGCTGTTTTATCCGTCAGTCCGAGATCCATGCCAGTTCCTTCCGATAGCCTGCGCCCGACGCTGTCCCTGAGCCGGGTCGCGGGGCCTTTTCGGCCATTTCGAGCCGGAGGACCAGGGGAGGAGAGTGGCGGCGACGCGCGCCGGCCTCATTCCCGCCCGTAAAACTTCACGCCGAGCCTGATCGGCTCCATGCCGCGCTCGCGGCGCGAGACGTTGGTGTCCCGCAGGGAATAGACGCAGCCGCAATATTCCTGCTGATAGAACTGCTCGCGCTTGGAGATCTCGATCATCCGCTGCGAGCCGCCCTTCTTGCGCCAGTTGTACTCCCAGTAGGCCATGTCAGGATAGCGTGCGGCGGCTCTGCGGCCGCAGCCGTTGATCTGGTCGAAATCCTTCCAGCGCGAGATGCCGAGCGAGGAGGTGATCACCGGGAAGCCGTGCTCGTGCGCATAGAGGGCGGTGCGCTCGAAGCGCATGTCGAAGCACATCGTGCAGCGGGCGCCGCGCTCGGGCTCCCACTCCATGCCCTTCGCACGCGCGTACCAATTGTCCTTGTCGTAGTCGGCATCGATGAAGCCGACCCCGAACTTTTCCGCAAAGCGGATGTTCTCGTCCTTGCGCAGCTCGTATTCGCGCAGCGGGTGGATGTTCGGGTTGTAGAAGAAGATCGTGTAGTCGATGCCGGAGGCCAGCATCGCCTCCATCACCTCGCCCGAACAGGGCGCGCAGCAGGAATGCAGCAGCACCTTTTTGTGCCCGCCGGGCGGAACGAGGGTTTCGCGCTCGAGGTCGCTCATGCCTCGGGATTTAGCGGGCGGCGCAGCGGGAGACAAGGAGGGGCGGACCGTCGGAGAGCGCCGCTGCGCCCGAATGAATGGGTCCTGCGGTCGAGCCGCAGGACGACGCCCCCTCCGCTCATCCTCGCGAAAGCGGGGATCCAGGACTTGCGGCGTGAAAGAAAAGAACCTGGGTCCCCGCCTTCGCGGGGACGAGCGGCGGAGGGGCCTACCGCAAGGCGATCCACACCGTCTTCGTCTGCTGGTACTGGTCCATCGCCTCAGCGCCGTTGTCCCGCGCCAGCGAGCCGGAGCGCTTGTAGCCGCCGAAGGGCGTCGTCACGTTGCCCTCCGAGAAGGCGTTCACCGACACCGTGCCGGCCGGGATGCGCTTCGCCAGCCATAGCGCCTTGTCGATGTCTTTCGTGAACACCGAGGCGTGCAGCCCGTAGTCGGTGTCGCGGGCGATGCTCAGCGCCTCCTCGAGCCCGGAGACCGGCACGACGCCGAGCACCGGCCCGAAGATCTCCTCCCGCGCGATGGTCATGTCCGGCGAGACCTCGTCGAAGATCGTCGGATCGATGAATGTCCCCCCGAGGCCGGCCGTCTTGCCGCCGCCGGCGAGCGTTTTGGCCCCCTCGGCCTTGCCCTTGTCGATGTAGCCGAGCACGCGCGCCTCGTGCTCTTTCGTCACCATGGCGCCGATGTCGGTCGCCGCATCCAGCGGATCGCCGACGACGAGCGCCTTCGTCTTGGCGATCACCTTGGCCAAAAACTCGTCCTTCACCTTGCGGTCGACGATCTGCCGCATGTTGGCCGAGCAGTTCTGGCCGCCGTTCCAGAAGGCCGACATCACCGCGTGGCCGACGAGGTCGTCGTCGATCGGCGCATCCTCGAGCACGAGGAACGGGCTCTTGCCGCCCATCTCGAGGCCGACCGGCTTCAGATTGCTCTCGCCGGAATATTTCATGAAATAGCCGCCGACCTCGGTCGAGCCGGTGAAGGAGACGACGTCGACATCCCGGTGCAGGCCGAGCGCGCGGCCGGCGGTCTCGCCGAGGCCGGGGACGACGTTGAGCACGCCCGGCGGCACGCCGGCCTCGATGGCGAGCTCGGCGAGGCGGAGGGCGGTCAGCGGCGTCTGCTCGGCCGGCTTCAGCACCGCCGAGCAGCCGGCGGCGAGCGCCGGCGCCAGCTTCCAGGCGGCCATCAGCAGCGGGAAGTTCCAGGGCAGGACCAGACCGGCGACGCCGATCGGCTCCTTCACGATCATCGCGACGATGTTGTCCGGCGTCGGCGCGACGCGGCCAAAACTCTTGTCGATCAGCTCGCCGTACCACTGGAAGAAGGTCGGAACCTCGTTGCCGATCTCGTGCAGGCAGTCGCGGATCGTCTTGCCGCTGTCGATGCTTTCCAGCGTCGCCAGCTCCTCCTTGTTGGCGCGGACGAGCTCGGCGAGCTTCATGAGCACCGCTTTCCGCTCCTCCGGCGCCTTGCGCGACCAGACGCCGGACTCGAACGCCGCACGGGCCGATGCCACCGCCGCGTCGATGTCGGCCGCATCGCCATGCGCGACCGCCGCGATCACCTCGCCGGTGGCCGGATTTATGGTCTCGAAACGCGCTCCCGAGGCGGCGGGACGGAAGGCGCCGTCGATGAAGAGGTCGCTCGGCGGCTTCAGCGCCGAGGCGCGGGCGTGGAAGTCGATGGGCTGGACGGGCGCGTTCATCGGGCGGCTCCTTGCAGGGCGGTGAGGTCAGGCCGGCGTCGGCGCCGGAAGCGAGAAGCGGGCGGCGAGGCCGGCGAGCGACTCGACGATGTCGGCGCGGAGCGGGATGCCGCCGGCGAGGCGGTCGCGCTTGCGCGCGAAGCCGGCCTCGCCG
>JAEZCD010000357.1 GCA_023430145.1 Pseudomonadota bacterium | reverse complement strand
ATGCCGCCCGCCGGCGCCGGCCGGCGCCAGTGTGTCGATGACGAGCTGGTAGGTGGACTTGCCCGGGAATGTGGTGAGCCGGCCGGTGGCCACGACCTCGAGCCCTTCCTCCGGCTTGAAGCGCAGTTTTGGCCAGGTCGAGCGCCAGATCAGCGCATCGATCTTCGCGCCCTCGTCCTTGAGCGAGAAGTAGCAGTGTCCCGAGCCGTGCACGCCGCGGAAGCCCGAAATCTCGCCGCGCACGCGCACGAAGCCGTAAGCATCCTCGATGGTGCGTTTCAGGCGCTGCGACAGCTCCGAGACGGACAGCTCGGGCGCGTTGGACGGGGCGACGGCGGCGTCGGTCATGCCGTTCGATGTATCATCGCCGTGGGGATGGCGCGAGGCGGACGGCCCTCGTCATTCCGGGGCGCGAGCGAAAGCGAGCGAGCCTGGAACCCATACTCCCGAATGGAGAGGAATCGCCGGGACCGCCCCTCGAGGATCGTGTTTATGGGTTCCGGGCACGGCGCTGCGCGCCGTCCCGGAATGACGAGCAGGCCGGCTTGCCGGGCCGGCGGCCATTCTCTATGGCCCTCTCGATCCCCAGCTTCCGCCGGAGCACGCTCGCCATGAACATCCTCCTCCTCGGCTCGGGCGGCCGCGAGCATGCGCTCGCCTGGGCGCTGGCGGCGAGCCCGCTCTTGACCAAGCTCTGGGCAGCACCCGGCAATCCCGGCATCGCCGGCGAGGCCGAATGCGTGGCCCTTTCGCTCGCCGACCAGGAGAGCATCGTCCGCTTCTGCCGCGACAAGCGGATCGACTTGGTCGTCGTCGGGCCGGAAGGGCCGCTCGTCGAGGGCATCGTCGACCGGCTCGCGAAGGCGGGTATCCGCGCCTTCGGCCCCTCGGCGGCGGCGGCGCGCCTCGAGGGCTCGAAGGCCTTCACCAAGGACCTTTGCGCCGGCAACGGCATCCCGACCGCGGCTTACGCACGCTTCACCGACCCAGCCGCGGCGCATGCATATCTGGCCGAAAAGGGCGCGCCGATCGTCGTCAAGGCGGACGGGCTCGCCGCCGGCAAGGGGGTGGTGGTCGCCATGACGGCGGCCGAGGCCGACGCCGCGGTCGAGCACATACTGGGGGGCGGCCTCGGCGAGGCGGGCGCCGAGATCGTCGTCGAGGAGTTTCTCGAGGGCGAGGAGGCGAGCCTGTTCTGCCTCTGCCATGGCGAGCAGGTGCTGGTGCTCGGCACCGCGCAGGACCACAAGCGCGCCTTCGACGGCGACCGCGGGCCCAACACCGGCGGCATGGGCGCCTACGCCCCGGCGCCGGTCATGACGCCCGACATCACCGCCCGGGCGGTCGACGAGATCGTCCGCCCGACGCTGGCCGCCCTCGTCCGTGCCGGCACGCCTTACGTCGGCGTTCTCTATGCCGGGCTGATGATCACGGCCGAGGGGCCGAAGCTGATCGAGTACAATGTCCGCTTCGGCGATCCGGAGACGCAGGTTCTCCTGCCGCGGCTGAAGGACGATCTCCTGACGCTCATGCTGGCCACCGTCGACGGCACGCTCGGCACGATGAGCGTGCGGCTTACCGACGAGCCGGCCCTGACGGTGGTGATGGCGGCGCGCGGTTATCCCGAGTCGCCCAGCACCGGCGGCGTCATCGAGGGGCTGGAGCGCGCCGAGGAGGTGCCGGGCGTGACCATCTTCCAGGCCGGCACCAAGCGCGAGGGCGAGGCTCTCCTGATCGCCGGCGGCCGGGTGCTGAACGTCACCGCCGTCGGCGACTCGGTCACGGAGGCCCGCCGCCGCGCTTATGCCGCCGTCGACCTCGTCGAGGCGCCGGACCTCTTCTGCCGCCGCGACATCGGTTGGCGCGCCGTGCAGCGCGGGATGTGAGGGGACGTGCCCTTTCTCCGGCTTCCCCCGCAACAAATCCGCCGCGTGCTCTCTCGCAACAGGACCGGAAGGCGCCCATCCTCCCCCCTGAAAGGGGGAGGCGGACTCGCGCAGCGAGCCGGTGGGGGGCTTCTCGCCGCCTCACCGCAGAAGACCCCCACCCGGACGGCTTCGCCGTCTCGACCTCCGCCTTTCAGGGGGAGGAAAGCGGAGCGAGCCTCCCTCCGAGATGTGTGAATGCCGCAGCCCTGAAAGGGGGAGGCGGACTCGCGCAGCGAGCCGGTGGGGGGCCTCTCGCCGCCGCGTCGTGGGTGGCCCCGTCGAGCCGGGCGAAGTCGAAGAGGGGAGCGGCGTCATCGCAGGGCAAGCCCCGCCTTCCGCTCGCCGCACCGGCGGGCCATCCTGTGCCGAGCCGCGTCAGCCGGAAGGAGAGGCCCATGTGCCGGAATATCCGCACCCTGTTCAACTTCGAGCCGCCGGCCACCGAGGACGAGATCCGCGCCTCGGCGGTGCAGTTCGTGCGCAAGCTGAGCGGCTTCACGCATCCCTCCAAGGCGAACGAGGAGGCTTTCGAGCGCGCCGTGGACGAGGTGTCGGACGCCGCCCGGCGGCTGCTCGCCTCGCTCGCCACCACGAGCCCGCCGCGCGACCGCGAGGTCGAGGCGATGAAGGCCCGCGAGCGCTCGGCGCAGCGCTTCGCGCGCTGAACTCGCTCCTTCGTCGTCCCCCTGCTGGCGGCGGCGGGCGGCTCCGCCTATAGGTGCCGCCAGTTCACCGAAACACCGAGGGGCACTCTCCCATGAGCATCACCCGTATCGAGCCGGGCGCACGCATGAGCCAGGCGGTCGTGCACGGCAACACCGTCTACCTCGCCGGCCAGGTCGCCGCTGGCGCGACCGTCGCCGAGCAGACGAAAGGGATTTTGGCGCAGATCGACGCGCTGCTGCAGCGCGCCGGCACCGACAAGAGCAAGCTTCTGTCGGCCACCATCTGGCTCACCGACATCTCCACCTTCGCCGAGATGAACGGGGTGTGGGAGGCGTGGGTGTCGCCCGGCAACCCGCCCGCGCGGGCGACGGTCGAGGCGAAGCTCGCTGCCCCCGAATACCGGGTGGAGATCGGCGTCATCGCCGCTGTGTGAGGGATGTCGTCCTCTTCCCTCTCCCATCGGGAGAGGGTGTCGCCGAAGGCGACGGGTGAGGGGTTATGGAGCATCAGAACGAGCGCCGTACCCCCTCATCCGGCCGCTTCGCGGCCACCTTCTCCCCTTGGGAGAAGGAAGAGGC
>JAEZCD010000356.1 GCA_023430145.1 Pseudomonadota bacterium | reverse complement strand
CGGCGACGCCGCCGACATTGGCGCCGACGCGCGCGTAACGCGCCGCGCGGGCGGAGAAGCGGTTGCGTTCGGAATCCTTGCTGTCAGTCACCGTCGATCAATCGATATTGGAGCAGGAGCGGCTCGTAAGCGCCGGGCTGGAAGGGGTTGACGACCGTCACACCTTGCCACCGGAAGCCGTGATGCATGTCCTCGGACAGGAGCACGCGAGCATCCGCTTCGGCCGCCGACTGCAACACGACAGCATCCCAGATCTGCAGGTGATGAGCCGTCGATAGATCCATCGCCGAGACCAGCGTTCCGGCGGTCGTCGGGCTCACCGAGGCCATGTCCGCCCACGCCGACACGGCGATCGAGGCTTCGACCGCTGTCCAACGCGCCTTGCGCACGAGGATGCGAAAGAGCTCGCCCAAGACCTGAGCCGGAAAGACGAGGCGCTCGGGATCGAGCGCGTGGAGGATCTCCCGGGCCTGGTCTGTACGAACGCCCTCGTTCATTCCCTCCGCATAGGCGAGAATGCTTGTGTCGACCCCGACCATCAGTCGTCATACAGCTCGTCGCGGGTCCAGCGCGGCAGGTTCAAGGACGGCTGTCGGTACAGCCGCGCGAAGAGCCGCTCGCGGGCCGCGAGCCGATCGGCACGGGACCTGTCGGTCGCCGGCGCGAGGGTAGCGACGGGCTCACCGTGGGACGTCACGACGAACGTCTCGCCTCGCTGAATGTCGCCCAGGAGCTCCGAAAAGCGCCGATTGGCGTCGGTTGCCGTAACTTTCTTCGTCGCCATCGCAGCCACTACGAGTAGTGAATTTCACTACATCTAGGCGCCCGCCCCCTCGCCCGCAATCGCCTCCAATGCCCGCACCAGGCGGTCGCGGCCGCGGTCGAGCGCCTTGTAGGCGAGCTGGCCGGCGTTCATCGACAGGATGTCGTCGCGCAAGGACAGCGCCAGCCGCGCCCCCTCGGGATGCGCGCGGAGCGCCTCGAGCGGGTCGACATGGATCTTGATCGTGAACAGGATGTCGCCCGAAACCGGCAGCCGGCGCAGCGTCTGCCGCTCGATGCGGACGAAGGCGGAGAACTCGCCCTCCTCCTCGAACCAGTTGCGCGGCCGCGTTTTCGACTGCGGATGGTGCAAATCGTCGTCGGTGTAGATCGACCAGTTGAGCCGCTTTACCGGCATCTCGACCTTCATATGCGCGAAGATCCGCGCCATACGCCCGGCGAGGAAGTCCGGGTAGCCCGGCACGTTGTCGTGCAGGCCGTCGAGTGTCATGCCGAACTTTTCGGTCAGCGACCAGGACGAGGGAAAGCACAGCGAGGCGGCGGCGAGCCGATACCCGCCCGGCCCGTCGCGCATCAGGCACAGATCCTCCTGCACGAGGCGGGAGGCGATGAGCAGCGGCGGCTCGTCGCCGGCGAGATCGATGGTGCGGCCGGCGGGAAGAATGTCCATGCGGCTGCCGCCGAGGCGCCAGATGTCGGGAAAGCGGGCCGGCAGGAACTCGGCCAGCAGCGCCAGCACCTCAGTCTGCGCACCGCGCGTCTCCGGCTCCTCCCGGAAGACGATTTCGCGATCGGCGGCAAAAAGCTCGTCCTTGCGGGCGAGATGGCGGGCGAGATGCTCGTCCGGCTCGATCCAGTCGGTCGGATCGAGCAGGCTCATGCCGATCGTGAACGGCTTGTGCGAGCCGTCATAGGGCGTGTGGGCGAAGGCGGGCATGGCGTCGTGTCGGGAAAGGCCGGTGTTCGTCCCAGGCTATAGCATGGGCTGGGTGCACGGGTTCGGCCACGGTGTCGCCCCGGCGACCACGCTCCGTCGTCATCTGCGCGAAAGCGCGGGATCCATAGTCCGCGCCTCGACGAGAAAGCTGGAACCTCCGCAGCAGCGGAGGATGACGAGCGGAGGAATTTTCGCGAAGGGACGGCTCCCCCGCACTCGTCGTGCTGTGGCGCGACCAGAGCATCCACCTCTACGAAGTCGCTGGCGGGAACGGCGGAAAGGTGGATTCTGCGCTTTCGCGCAGGATGACGACGGGCGACCAGGACGACGCGATTGGAACGACTGAAATCCCTCCTCCGCGGCGCGGCGCGGCTCATGCTGTGGCCACCGGTCGCGCTCTACATGCTGCTGAACGACATTCTATGGCCGGCACTCAAGCCGCTGATCGCGGCGCTCGCGCGGCTGCCGGTGTTCGCGCGGCTCGCCGATGCGCTGCGCAGAGTCCCGCCCTATCCGGCACTGGTGCTGTTCGCGGTCCCGTTCGCGATTCTCGAGCCGCTGAAGCTCGTCACGCTCTGGTGGTTGGCGAAGGGACACCTCGTCTCGGGAACCGTCGGGCTCCTGATCGCACACGGCCTCACCGTCCTCATCCCGGAGCGGCTGTTCTCCGTGTTGAAGCCCACGCTCTTGACGCTGCCCTGGTTCGCGGCGATCTGGACGCGCATCGTCGCGACACGCGACCGAATTCTCGCCTGGGTGCGGGAGACGCGCGCCTGGGCTCATCTCGGCCGGCTGCGCGAGGCGGGGCTGGACGTGGCGAGGCGGATCGCCGCCTGGGTGCGGGCCGGCACGGCGGGGTGACGCGGGGAGGCTTTGCTGCGCGGCGCGGCGCCGGCATTCGGACTCGGCCCGTGGGGACTGCGGCCGCGTCGGGAGGGGAACATGCGCAACAAGATCGATCGCCGAGTCTTCGTCGGCGCCGCGGCCGGAGCGGCGCTGGCGGCGCCGGTCATCGCGAGAGCGGCCGCGCCGGATACGAGCGCTATCGAGCGGGCGCTGCAGAAATTCAGCGCGCTGCCGGGGGAGATCGGCTTCATGCTGCGCGTCGGCGCGCCCGGCACGCCCTGGGAGACCGGCCGCCAGCAGACGGTGCCGCTGTTTGTCGGCAGCGCGGTGAAGACGTTCATCCTCGCGGCCTTCCTCGAAGCGGTCGAGAACGGCCGCCTCGACGAGACGGCGCAGCTTTTGGTCGACGACAGCGTGCGCTCGATCTCGAGCCCGGTGCTCGCGAGCCTCACCGGCACGACGACGGCGAAATCCGTGCTCGAGGCGATGATCTGCCATTCCGACGACACCGCGACCGACATTGCACTGAAGGCGCTCGGCGTCGCCGCGGTGCGCGAGTTCATCGCGCGGGCCGGCCTCGCCACGGCGAAGATCCCGACCTCGACGCGCGTGCTCGTCTCGTATCTCGCCGGTGCGCCGGCCGGCGTCGACGTCGGTTGGGACGGCATGCAGAAGATCATGGGCGGGGAGAATTTCGGCACGCCGCGCGGGCCGATGAACGATTCTGAGACGATGCAGTGCTCGGCCGCCGACCTCGTGAGCCATTACGAGCGCATCCTGGCCGGCGCGTTCCTGAAGACGGGAAAGATGCAGACAGAGTTCCGGCGCATCTCCTCGATGGCCGACGCGCTCTGGGAGGTGGTCCCGGCGAACACGCCCGCCTACGGCAAGGGCGGCAGCATCCAGTGGCAGGACTTCAACGCCTTCGCGCTCGCCGGCCAGATGCTCGTCGGCGGCCCCGTGCCGGTGACCTTCTCGTTCGCGATCAACTGGACCGGCGGCGCGAGCACGCAAGCCGCGGTGTTCGAGCCGTTCGGCGCAGCGATCCGGGACGCACTGGCGGCGACCGCGAAGGCGTTCGGGTGATTTTGCGGGCTGCGTCTCGCACTCCGCTGATGCCCGCTCAGGCCCCTCCGCTCGTCATCCTCCGCGCAGGCGGAGGATCCAGTCTTCTCTCTGAGCGGGAAAAGCTAGGTCCTCCGCCTCCGCGGAGGACGACGAAGAGTGAGGGACCGCTCGGCGGGGACGGCACCGCGAGATTCCCGTCCGCCTAGTAGACCGGTGTCACAGAAAAGTCGGGCTGCAACCTCGTCCAAACGTCTTCCGACGGGGAATAGGACAGAAACGGCAACCAGTGCCCATTCTCGGGGCACAGGGTGACCGTCCGTCCGACTGCCGCGCCGATCAGCTCGACAACGCTGCAGAGTCGCGCGTAGGCGTCGGCGTTCGAGACCTTTCGTGGATCGACTGTGATCTCGATTCTCTCCGGATCGTAGAGGAAAGCCTGCAGCAGAATTTCGTCAGCAATCATGAGATCGACGATCGCCGAGCCCGTCCGCTCCCGCACACGCTGCATCTCGGAGAAATCGACAACCACCGCCGCCTTCGACTCGCCAAGCAGCAGCCTATAGCCGACGCCCTCGAGCGCCCGAAACATCCGGTCCCACTGCACTGGGCCGACCTCGAAGGCATACAGATCGATCCAGGCGCCATCGAAGCGGAACTCGTCGCGAACTTCTTCCCATGCGATGCGCGCAGGCTCACGCTCCGATGGCGCCCGGGTCATCACGCCGCCGGCACCCCCTCCATCGCCTCGAGCTCGTCGATGAAGCGGCCGATCAAGGACAGGCCGCCCTGCCAAAAAGCCGGGTCGGCGGCGTCGAGGCCGAAGGGGGCCAGAAGCTCCTTGTGGTGCTTCGTCCCGCCCGCCGCCAGCATCGCGAAGTAGCGCTCGGCGAAGCCGTCCGAGGCGTTCTCGTAGACCGCGTAGAGCGCGTTCACGAGGCAGTCGCCGAAGGCGTAGGCGTAGACGTAGAACGGCGAGTGGATGAAGTGGCCGATATAGGTCCAATAGGTCTTGTAGCCGGGGCCGAGGCGGATCGCCGGGCCGAGGCTCTCGCGCTGCACCTCGAGCCAGATCTCGCCGATCCGCTCGGCCGTCAGCTCGCCCTCCTTGCGCTCGGTGTGGATCTTTCGCTCGAAGGTGTAGAACGCGATCTGCCGGACGACCGTGTTCAGCATGTCCTCGACTTTTCCGGCCAGGAGCGCGCGTCGTACAGTCGGGTCGGTCGTCTTGTCGAGCACGGCGCGGAAGGTCAGCATCTCGCCGAACACGGACGCCGTCTCGGCGAGGGTGAGCGGCGTCGGCGCCATCAAGGGCCCGTTCGGCGCCGCGAGCACCTGGTGCACCCCGTGGCCGAGCTCGTGCGCGAGCGTCATCACGTCGCGCGGCTTGCCCTGGTAGTTGACGAGCACGTAAGGGTGCGCGGAGGGCACCGTCGGGTGCGCGAAGGCGCCCGGAGCCTTGCCGGGGCGCACCGGCGCATCGATCCAACCCTCGTCGAAGAAGCGGCGGGCGATGTCGGCCATCTGCGGCGCGAACGCGCCATAGGCGCCGAGCACCGTGTTCTGCGCCTCGATCCAGGGGATCGGCGTGTGGTCGACCTTCGGGAGCGGCGCGTTGCGGTCCCAGAACTCGAGCTTCTCCTTGCCGAACCAGCGCGCCTTCAGCGCGTAGTAGCGATGCGACAGGCGCGGATAGGCCTCGCGCACGGATGAGACGAGCGCCTCGACCACTTCCGGCTCGACGCGGTTCGACAGGTGCCGGGCGGCGGCGATGTCCTTGAAGCCGCGCCAGCGGTCGGAAATCTCCTTGTCTTTCGCGAGCACATTGGTGATCAGCGTGAAGAGGCGGAGGTTCTCCTTGAAGGTGGCCGCCAGCGCCTCGGCGGCGCTCTTGCGGACCGTCTCGTCCGGGCTCTGCAACAGATTCAGCGTCGGCTCGAGCGTCAGCTCCTCGCCGCCGACCTCGAAGCGCAGCGCCGCGATCGTCTCGTCGAACAGCCGGTTCCAGGCGCCGTGCCCGGTGACCGACTTCTCGTGGAACAGTTCCTCGAGCTTGTCGTCGAGCTGATAGGGCTTCTCGGCCCGCAGATCGGCGATCCACGGGCGGTAGTGGCCGAGCGCCGGCTCGTTCGCCATCGCCGTCTCGAGGGCGGCATCGTCGAGCTTGTTGAGCTCGAGCGTGAAGAAGATCAGGTGGGTCGAGATGTCGGTGATCTTCTGGACCACGTCGCCGTAGAACTTCGCCCGCGCCGGATCGGCCGTGTCGCCGGCGTGCACCAGGCCGGCATAGGAGATGACGCGTCCGAGCACGTCGTCGAGCGCCTCGTATTCGGCGATCGCGCCGGCGAGCTTTACCGGGCCGCCCTCGGAGCCGAGCATCTCGGCGAGCTTGCCGCGATAGGTCTCGGCGAAGCGGCGCGCGCCGAGCTCGCCGCGGTCGAGATCGGCGGCGATCTCCGGCGCCTCCATCGAGGCGTAGAGATGCGTCAGATCCCACTCGGGCAGGATCTCGGCTTCGGCGACTTTCGCGGCGGCGGCGCTCTTCTGGGACACGCGGGACTCCGGGTGGATGGGCTCGGGCCGCAATATCGCCATCGCACAGCGCGGGTTCAACCGAGCGCCTCCGTCGGGAACCTCCTCCCCCCGGCCGCTTCGAGGCGTTCGGCGGCGCGTGTGGACATCGCCGGCACGATGGGTGAGGACATGGGCGAACAATCCTGATCCATCTCAACGAATGGCGCAGGACAACGGGTAGAAGGCAGCCTGCGCGAGAGTAGCTGATGGCGTGCGAGTCGCGGCCCGACCGCACGAGGAACGAGGAGCAAGGCATGAGCGAAGCGAGCCGGAAGCCGGGGCAGCCGAAGTCCATCCTGCTCGCCACGGATCTCAGCCCGCGCTGCGACCGCGCCCTCGACCGCGCCCTCGCACTCTCGCAGCAATGGCAGGCGAAGCTCGTGGTGCTGCACGTGCTCGAAACCCGGCCGGACGTCGACCGCGATCCGGCCATTCCCTCCTGGCGACGACCGCCCGACCCGGCGAGCCTCGCTCTCCAACAGCTCCTCGCCGATGTCGGCACCGCGATCGAGCGTGCCGAGATCGTGATCGCCGACGGCGATGCGGCCGAGGCCGTCGCGCGGGTCGCGGCGGAGAAGGAGTGCGATCTCGTCGTCACCGGCATCGCCCGGGACGAACTCTTGGGTCGCTTCTTTCTCGGGAGTACGGTGGACCGATTGCTGCGCGGTGCGCAAAAGCCCGTTCTCGTCGTTCGCAACCGGGTCCGCCATTCGTATCGGCATATAGCCGTGGCGGCGGACTTCTCCGACGCCTCGCGGCACGCGCTCGAGACGGCGGGGCGATACTTTCCGGGGCAACCGATCACCCTCGTCCACGCCTACGACGCGCCGATGAGCGGCCTCCTCGCTGATCCGGAGGCCTCCCGGCGCAGGCACCGCGACGTCGCCATGGTGGACTACGCGGCGTTCCTGGAGACGCTCGACCCGCACGAGGGTCTCGCAAAGCGGCTGCGGCCGCTGGTCGAGTTCGGGCGACCGGCGGACCTGTTGCGGCAGGCCGTGCGTGACCTCGGCATCGGCCTCGTGGTGCTCGGCACGCGGGGGCGAGGCGCGCTGGCGGAAGCGCTGATCGGCAGTGTCGCAAAGGAGATCCTGCGCGAGGTGCCGTGCGACGCCCTCATCGCCGTCGAACCGGCCCCGGCAGCCGCGAGCGGACGTTGACGACGCTCACGTGCCGGGCTCCTCCACGAGATGCACGATGCCGGCGACCGCCTCGACGGGGACGACGAAGGCGAGCCCGTGCCCCGGCGCGGTCAGTTCCGCCGCCCGCACCACCTCGCCCAGCATCGCCGACTTGAGGGCCTCGGGCACGAGCGTGAGGACGATCTCCTTCTCGGGCTCGATCTGGATGCCGAAGACCCGCTGCTGCTCGTTGCGGCCGATTCCGCGACCGAACAGGACCGTGCCGCCATGCGCGCCCGCCCGCATCGTCGCCTGGAGCACGGTATCGCCCCAGCCCTTGCGGACAATGCTGACGATCAGGCACGGGTCGCGCATAGCCGTTACTCCTCGCTGCGTGTCATCAGTCTAACGAGAATGCCGAGCATCATCACCGACATGATCGGAGCGAGCGCGATCAGGGCGACGAAGCCGAGCCCGTCGACGACGGGGTTCTCGTAACCCATCGCCGCCGATGCGCCGAGGGCGAGAACGAGGAGAAAACTGTTCGCGAGCGGCCCGGTCGCGACGCCGCCGGCATCCACCGCCACAGCTACCATATCCCGGTCGCTCAGCCACATCAGCGCGATGGCGGCGAGATAGCCGGGCACGACGAGATAGGGCAGTGGGATGTCGTAGACGATCCGCAGCACGCCAAGGACAACCCAGACGCCGACGCCGATGCTGACCGCGCCGACGACGAAGCTCGTCGGAATGGAGCCGCTCGAGGCTTCCTCCACCTGCTCGGCGAGGATGCGCACCGCGGGTTCGCCCCAGGCGGTGAGGAGGCCGAGAAGCAGCCCGGCGAATGCGAAGAACCAAGTCCGATCGAGCGCAGCGAGCGCCTCGCCGAGGGCGCGGCCGGCGGGCAGAAATCCGATGCCAATGCCGAGCAGGAACAGGAATAGGCCGGCGGCGGCGATCGCGGTGCCGGTCAGGATGTCGGCCACCTGGCGACGCGGCAGCCGGAGCAGGAAGATCTGGACGAGTAGGAAAAGGCCGATGAGCGGCACGATCGCGATCGCCACGCTGAGGGCGGTGACCCGGGCTTCTTCGATCCAGGCCGCGATCACGCCGACAGCACTCCCATCAGCAGGAGCACGATCACCGGACCGACGGAGGCGAAGCCGAGCAGTCCGAAGCCGTCCGACAGCGCCGACCGCCCTGCGAGGACCGAGCTGACGCCGATCGCGAGCGCGACGATCGCGGGCGCCGAAAGAACGCCGGTCGTCACGCTGCCGGCATCGAAGGCCAGCGGCACCACCGCCGCAGGCGCCAGCAGCGCCAGCCCGACGACGAGACCATAGGCGGCCGTCAGCATGAGCCGCATCGACCAGCCGAGCAGAATGCGCATCATCGCCATGGCGGCGAACGCGGCGACCCCCATCGCGATGGCGTAGTGAACCGACCGGCCGGAGACCGAGCCGCCCGAGACGGCATCGACCTGTGCCGACAGGATCAGCACGTCGGGCTCGGCGACGGTGGTCGCGAAGCCGACCGCGAACGTCGCGGCGAGGATCAGCAGGATCGAGCCTCGCTTCGGCAGCTCGGCGCCGATGAACCGGCCCATCGGCAGAACGCCGAGGTCGACCCCTACGAAGAGCAGCAGCATGCCGAGGACGGCGAGAACCGAGCCGATCAGGAACTGGAGGAGCAGCGCAGCAGGAGCCTCGACGATGGCGATCAGGAGCAGGGAGACTAGGAAAATCAGAGGGCCGACCGCTTGCACCACCTCGGCGAGCTTGCTTCTGAACAGAGGCCACATCGATCTTCCTCCCCTTCGATCCGCTACGTCATCATGCAGCACGCGTTCTCGACCTCTCGGCGGCCAGAAACCGACCGATCGCCGCAGGCGGATCAGCGCCTCCGCGTCCGCGTCGTTCGCTGCAACCTATCGCGTGCTCGCTCGTAGAGCGGCGTCCCATACCGGCGGCAAGCCGCGGAGCCTTCCATACATCCCGTCGCAGGCGGGACCCCATCTCAGCCTTAATCGATCCTTTAGATCGCGCGCGCAGGATTCGAGCGGATACGTCCGTCCGCACCAGAGCCCGATGAGCGCAAAAATCCTCGTCGCCGACGACGACCCGGTGCAGCGCCGGCTGCTCGAGGCGATGGTGCGCAGATTCGGCTACGAGCCGCTCGTCGTCGAGGGCGGCGCCGCGGCGCTGCGCGCCATCGAGGCCGGCGGCATCGATCTTCTGGTGCTCGACCTGAAGATGCCGGATGTCGACGGGCTCGCCGTCCTCGCCGCGCTCGCCGAGCGCGAGGAGCGGCCGCCGGTGATCGTGCAGACCGCGCACGGCTCGATCGACGCCGTGGTCTCGGCGATGCGGGCGGGCGCCGCCGACTTCGTCGTCAAGCCGGTCTCGCCGGAGCGGCTGAACATCTCCATCCGCAACGCGCTGGCCGCCGGCGCGCTCGAGGGCGAGGTGCGCCGCATCAGCCGCAGGCAGGCGGCCACCCTCACCTTCGCCGACCTCGGCAGCCGCAGCCCGGCGATGGCGGAGGCGGTGCGGCTTGGCCAGCGCGCCGCCTCCTCGACCATTCCGGTGCTGATCGAAGGCGAGTCCGGTGCCGGCAAGGAGGTTTTCGCCCGCGCCATCGCGGGTGCAGGCAGTCGGGTGGGAAAGCCCTTCGTCGCGGTGAACTGCGGCGCCATCCCGCCGAACCTCGTCGAATCGATCCTCTTCGGGCACGAGAAGGGCGCCTTCACCGGCGCCACCGAGCGCCACGTCGGGAAGTTCGTCGAGGCGGACGGCGGCACGCTGTTCCTCGACGAGATCGGCGAGCTGCCGCTCGATGCCCAGGTGAAGCTGCTGCGCGCCATCCAGGAGGGCGTGGTCGATCCGGTCGGGGCGAAGAAGCCGGTCAAGGTCGACCTCCGCATCATCTCCGCCTCGAACCGCAGCCTCCAGACCCTCGTCGCGGAGGGTAAATTCCGCGAGGACCTGTTCTACCGGCTGAATGTCTTCCCACTGACGGTGCCGCCCTTGCGCGAGCGGCGCGCCGACATCGCCGGCCTCGCCCGCAGATTCCTCGCCCGCTTCGCGGCCGAGGAGGGCCGCCGCATCCGCGGCATCGGCCCGGCGGCGCTGGCGCTGCTGGAAAGCCAGCCCTGGCCCGGCAATGTCCGCCAGCTCGAGAATGCCGTCTTCCGCGCCGTCGTCCTCGCCGAGACCGAGGAACTGCGGCCGGAGGATTTTCCACAGCTGCGGCCGCCGCAACGCAGCCAGGAGCCACCGGCCGAGGCGGCGATGCCGCTCGCCCACCTCTCATCCACCGCCGATTCGCCGCAATCGCCCACAGGCCTTCCACAGGCGGCGGCAGCGGCCGATGCGGTTCCGCTCGTGGATGAAGCGGGCCAGGTGCGGCCGATCGCCGAGCTCGAGGCGGACGCCATCCGATTCGCGATCGACCGCTGCGGCGGCCAGATGACGGAGGTGGCGCGACGGCTCGGAATCGGCCGCTCGACCCTCTACCGGCGGCTGCGGGAGCTCGGTCTCGGCGCCCATTGTGGCGGCGACGACACGCCCGATTCCGAAGCGGCCGCATAAACGACGTATATGCGGCATTGTGAATTGCATCTCGACTCTAGGAACCGGACATCGGTCCGGTGATTGGTGCGGCTATCGACATGGGGAAGTGTGTGAAGAGCGTTCGTCCTCTCGCCGATTTCGGTGCCTCCGTTGCCCTCCTCGCATTGCTGGCCTCCGGCGCTCCGGCACTCGCCGAGGAAGCCGCAAAGCCGCCTGCCCTCGTCCTCGAGGACACCATCGAGCTGCCTGCGATCGGCTCGCAGGACTTTGCGGCGCCTGCGCCCGCCCTCCCGGCCGCAACGCCGCCGGACGCGGCGGCCGCAGCCCCCGAAGCAGCCCCCACCGCGCCCGAGAAGGTCGAGACCGCGCAGCCGGCCGAGCGGCCCGCCGC
>JAEZCD010000380.1 GCA_023430145.1 Pseudomonadota bacterium | reverse complement strand
TTAAGAGACTGGCCGCGGCCCGCCCGCGGCGGCCGTGTCGGACGTCGAGATCGGCGAGCCGACGATGGAGGTTTCCGCGGCGGGCGCCTTCGTCATCCTGGAGACGCGGTAGGGAATGAGGATTTCTCGGCGCCCCTCCTCTTCCTTCTCCCATGGGGAGAAGGTGGCCGCGAAGCGGCCGGATGAGGGGCTACGGCGCTCGTTCTCATGCTCCGTACCCCCTCACGTGCCGCCTTCGGCGGCACCCTCTCCCTGTTGGAGAGCGAACAGCCTCGAGATCCCGGCCACGGCGCAGCCCCCTGCCGAGGACGCCCGCCGTGGATGACCGCTCCGTCCTGTTGACCATCGCCGCGGCCGACTGGCTGTCGCTGATCATCCCGGGGCCGAACTTCGTTCTCGTGACGACGGAGGCGATCCGCCGCTCGCGGCTGCACGGGCTCGCCGCCGGGCTCGGCATCGTCGCCGGCAACCTCGCCTGGTGCCTCTTCGTCATCTTCGGCCTCGAAGCGGCGTTCCGGCACGATCCTTGGCTCTCGCCGGCGCTGCGCATGGCGGGCGCCGCCTATCTCATGTTCCTCGGCGTCCGGCTTTGGCGCGGCGCCGGCAAGCCGAGAAGCGCCGCAGATACCGACGCCGGCCCGGCCAAGCTCGGCGGCGCCTTCGGCTACGGCGTCCTCATCAGTATCACCAACCCGACCGCCGTCGCCTACTATGCCGGCGTGTTCTCGGCCCTGCTCGAGCCGAGCGATCCGACCTGGCTGCTGGTCGCCGCCGTGTCGCTGATCTGCTTCAACTCGATCGTCTGGAACACGCTCCTCTCCTTCCTGTTCTCGACCGATCGGGCGCAGGAGCTCTACAGGGGCTGGGCCAAGCCGATCACCTATGTTGCGGCACTCTTCATGCTGGGATTCGGCATCAAGGTGGCGCTGTCGGCCTCGTGAGGATCGTCGTCATTGCGAGCGCAGCGAAGCAATCCAGACCTCTTCTGAGGAGCCCGAAGAGCTGGATTGCTTCGTCGCTTCGCTCCTCGCAATGACGGCGAGGCCTCGACGCCGCTCCTCGTCATTGCGAGCGCAGCGAAGCAATCCAGCTTTCCTTTCGCAGCGCCGGAAGGCTGGATTGCTTCGTCGCTTCGATCCTCGCAATGACGCGGGACGGGGCCGCCGAAGGTGAACCCCAAGGAGAATTCCCGCATGCGCTTCAACTCCCTCGTGCCGATGCTGCACACCTCCGACATGGCCCTCACGCGCGCCTGGTGGGAGAGCGTGCTCGGCTTCGGCTGCGTGTCCGCGGCCGAGGGCTGGTGCCGGCTCGAGCGCGACGGCGCCGCCATCATGTTCATGACGAACGCGCATTGCGGGACGCCCGAGGCGACGGCGACCCAATACATCTATGTCGACGATGCGCTCGGCCTGTGGGAGACGATCCGCGACCGCTGCACGGCCGAGTGGGGACCCGAGGAGATGCCCTACGGCCTGCTCGAGTTCGCCGTCCGCGATCCCAACGGCTACCTCGTGAGCTTCGGCCAGCCGCTCTGTCCGCCGCAAGCCTAGCCGACAGGCTCGGGCAAGAGCTCCTGCGGCGCCTCTTCGCGCACGGCGACCGGCCCGAACACGGCCTCGAACGAGGCCTTCAGCGCGACGTCGAGGTCCGCCATCGCCAGCGGCAGGCCGAGGTCGACGAGGCTCGTCACGCCAAACCCGTGGATGCCGCAGGGGACGATGCCGGCGTAGTGCGACAGATCCGGCTCGACATTGATGCTGACGCCGTGGAACGTCACCCAGCGGCGCACCCGCACGCCGATGGCGGCGATTTTTTCCTCGGTGCCGCGCTCGGGCCGGGCGACCCAGACGCCGATGCGCCCCTCGCGCCGCTCGCCGCGGACGTTGAAGGCGGCGAGGGCGCCGATCACCCAGTCCTCGACGTCGCGCACGAAGCAGCGCACGTCCTCGCCGCGGCGCTTGAGGTCGAGCATCAGGTAGGCGATCCGCTGGCCGGGACCGTGATAGGTGAAACGGCCGCCGCGGCCGGTGCGGAAGACCGGGAAGCGCGCCGCATCCAGCAGCTCCTCGTCGCGCGCGCCGGTGCCGGCGGTGTAGAGCGGCGGATGCTCGAGGAGCCACACGGCCTCGGGCGCCGTGCCGGCGACGATGCGCTCGACGCGCGCCTCCATGGCGGCGACGGCGACGGGGTAGGGGACCTCGCCCGGCGCGATCCACCAGTCCACGGGCTGCTGCTCGATCTCGGCCATTCTCGTCGTCTCGTCCGGGGAGCGGCCCCGTCGCCGACAGATCAGCCCTCGCGGGAGTTTGCACAAGCCTGCCCGTCATTGCGAGGAGCGTAGCGACGAAGCAATCCAGCTTCGGGCGGCGCCGAAAAGCTGGATTGCTTCGCTTTGCTCGCAATGACGAGGAGCCTGCAATGACGGGGCCTCGCCATGACGAGGCGCCACGCGACGCCGCCGCACCCCGCAACGGCCCTTGTGGTGCCGGAATCGATTTGTTACATGCCTCCCGGCCCTCCGGCGGAGGGCAATCCCGCGGTGGTGGCGGAATTGGTAGACGCGCAGCGTTGAGGTCGCTGTGGGGCAACCCGTGGAAGTTCGAGTCTTCTCCACCGCACCAGTCCTTGCGAAGCCGGCCGTTCACGCAGCCTCGGCGGCCTGATCGGCTGCCGGCGTAAGACCAGCCCCTTCGGCACGATCCTCGCGAGGTGCGCATGACGGACGCGGAGATCGCCGCGGAAGCGGCGTCGGCGCCGCCGCTGCGCGACGACGACGGCAACATCGCACCCGACTTCGTGGCCCGCGTCGCCGACCTCGTCCGCGCCGGCGACGCCGAGGCGCTGCGCGCCCTCGCCGCCGACCTGCACGAAGCCGATGCCGCCGACCTGCTCGAGGCGCTCGAGCGCGACCTGCGGGCGCCGTTCGTCGAGCTGCTCGGGCCGGCCTTCGACTTCGCCAGTCTCACCGAGCTCGACGAGACCGTCCGTGTCGCCCTCGTCGACCAGCTGCCGACCGAGACCGTCGTCGCCGGCCTGCGCGACCTCGACTCGGACGATGCGGTCTACATCCTCGAGGACCTCGACGATGCGCGGAAGGCCGAGATTCTCGGCCGCCTGCCGGCCGCCGTGCGCGTGCCGCTGCTGCGCAGCCTCGCCCTGCCGGACGAATCGGCCGGCCGGCGCATGCAGTCGGACTTCATCGCCGTGCCGCCGTTCTGGACCGTGGGCCAGCTGATCGACCATCTGCGCGAGGCGGAGGAGCTGCCGGACGCGTTCTACAGCATCTTCGTCGTCGATCCCGGCTTCCGGCTGATCGGCACCGTGCCGCTCGACAAGCTCTTGCGCGCCAAGCGGCCGACCGTCGTCAGCGACATTCTGGACGAGGACCTGCACCCGATCCTCGCCACAGAGGACCAGGAGGAGGCCGCCCGCACCTTCGAGCGCTACAACCTCGTCTCGGCGCCGGTCGTGGACGAGGGCGGCCGGCTGCTCGGCGTGCTCACCATCGACGACGTCGTCGACGTCATCGAGGAGGAGGCGGACGAGGACCTGAAGGCGCTCGGCGGCATCGTCGGCGACGAGGAGCTGTCGGACACCTTCGCCTATGCCGCCCGCAGCCGCATTCCCTGGCTCCTCGTGAACACCGGCACCGCGTTTCTCGCCGCCTCGGTGATCGGCCTCTTCGAGGGCTCGATCGAGAAGATCGTCGCGCTCGCCGTGCTGATGCCGATCGTCGCCTCGATGGGCGGCAATGCCGGCACCCAGGCGATGACCGTCACGGTGCGCGCCATCGCCACCCGCGAGCTCGGCATCCACAATGCGCGCCGGGTGCTGCTGCGCGAGATTCTCGTCGGCTTCTTCAACGGCGTCGTCATCGCCCTCTTCGTCGGCGGCAGCGCCGCGCTGTGGTTCTGGAGCCCGGAGCTCGGCGTCATCATCGCCACCGCGCTCGTCGTCAACATGCTGGTCGCCGGCACTTTCGGCGTGGTGATCCCGCTGACGCTGGAGCGGCTCGGCATCGACCCGGCGGTCGCCTCCGCGGTCTTCCTGACGACGGTGACGGATGTCGTCGGCTTCTGCGCCTTCCTCGGCCTCGCCACCTGGTGGTACGGGCTGTGGTGAGGCGCGGTCGGCGGCGGCGAGGGGGCGCGCCGTTCGGCCGCGGGGCATGCGGACGCGGCGACGCCGGGCGCGCTATCTTGTAAGCCTTGTAAGCTGGGAATCGCGGCCCCTGGCCGTGCCACCCTTCGGCAAGGAGGAACGGTTGGACCTCGACCCGCTGCTGCTGGCCCGCATCCAGTTCGCCTTCACCATCTCGTTCCACATCATCTTCCCGGCCTTCACGATCGGCCTGTCGGCCTACATCGCCGTGCTCGAGATCATGTGGCTGCGAACGGGCGCCGAGCGCTTCCACCGCATCGCACGGTTCTGGACCAAGATCTTCGCCGTCTCCTTCGCCATGGGCGTCGTCTCCGGCATCGTCCTGTCCTACCAGTTCGGCACCAATTGGAGCCGCTTCTCGGAGACGGTCGGCAATGTCGTCGGGCCGCTGATCGGCTACGAGGTGCTGACCGCCTTCTTCCTCGAGGCATCCTTCCTCGGCATCATGCTGTTCGGCTGGAACCGCGTGCCGCCCTGGGTGCACGCGATGTCCTCGGTGATCGTCGCGCTCGGCACGGCGATGTCGGCCTTCTGGATCCTGTCGGCCAATTCCTGGATGCAGACGCCAAGCGGCTACGAGGTGCAGGGCGGCATCTTCATGCCGGCCGACTGGCTCGAGATCATCTTCAATCCGAGCTTCCCCTACCGCTTCGCGCACATGCTGATCGCCGCCTACCTGACGACCGCGCTCGTCGTGCTCGCCGTCGGCTGCCGCTATCTCGTCCAGAACCGGCACGGCGAGGATGCGCGCACCATGCTGCGCATGGCGGTGATGATGATCGCCATCACGGCGCCGCTGCAGATCTTCGTCGGCGACCAGCACGGGCTGAACACGCTCGAGCATCAGCCGGTCAAGGTGGCGGCGATGGAGGGCCACTGGGACGGCGCCCATCCCGTGGATCTCGTCCTGTTCGCCGTCCCCGACGAGGCCAGCGAGAGCAACCGCTGGCAGATCGGCGTGCCGAACATCGGCAGCCTGATCCTCACCCATTCGGCGACCGGCCTGATCAAGGGGCTGAAGGATTTCCCCGCCGACGAGCGGCCGCCCGTGGCGCCGGTGTTCTACGCCTTCCGGGTGATGGTCGGCATCGGCCTGTTGATGCTCGTCATCGGCTTCGGCGGCGCGCTCCTGTGGTGGCGCGACCGGCTGTTCGACGACGGCCTCTACCAGCGGCTCTGCCAGCACGCCTGGCCGCTCGGCTTCATCGCCATTCTCGCCGGCTGGTTCGTCACCGAGATCGGCCGCCAGCCGTGGATCGTCTACGGCCTCATGCGCACCGCGGATGCGACCTCGCCCGTCTCGGGCGCCAGCGTCGCCGCCTCGCTGGCGCTGTTCGTCGCCGTCTACGGCGTCATCTTCCCGGCCGGCCTCTATTTCATCAACCGGCTGATCGCGCTCGGCCCGCAGGGCGAGGCGGTGGAGCCGCCGCACGGCGTGCCGAGCCGGCCGCTTTCGGCCGCCGAGGAGGCGGCCCGGCAGGCGACCGGCAAGCCGCCGGGCGACCGTCCTTTGACCATTGCGGGAGGTTGAGC
>JAEZCD010000203.1 GCA_023430145.1 Pseudomonadota bacterium | reverse complement strand
GGAGGGGTTGGGCACTATCAGACCGGGCGCGGTACCCCCTCATCGGGCCGCTTCGCGGCCACCTTCTCCCCACGGGAGAAGGAAGGGCAGCCCTCACGATTTCGGCCGCGCCGTGCCACTGCGCGGGTAGCGGGCCGCGAAATCGTCGGCGATCTCTTCCATGGTGACGAACTTCACGCCCTGGTGCCCGCACATGTGCTCGAACAGCCGCTCGTGCATCTTCAGCACGTGCGGCCGGCCCGAGACGTCCGGATGGATTGTGATCGGGAACACGGCGTAGTCGTAGTTCTCGTAGACCCAGTCGAACTGGTCGCCCCAGGTGTCCTCGATGTCACGCGGCGAGACGAAGCCGTGGCTGTTCGGCGCGGCCTTGATGAACATCATCGGCGGCAGGTCGTCGAGATGCCAGGAGGCCGGGATCTCGATCAGGTCCGTCTCTGGCCCCTGCGTATACGGCTTCATCCAGGTGGAGGGATGCTTCGAATAGTCGATCTTGGTCCACTCGT
This sequence comes from Pseudomonadota bacterium, assembly GCA_023430145.1. Lineage (GTDB taxonomy): Bacteria > Pseudomonadota > Alphaproteobacteria > Rhizobiales > Methylopilaceae > JAEZCD01. Next base: position 2,679 of record JAEZCD010000203.1, on the reverse strand, counting down.
CGCCGACCGTCACGTAATAGGGGTGGTGGTCGTTGTGCATCAGCGAGTGGTCGTACTTGATGCCCTTGGCTTTCAGCAGCTCGTTGGTCTTGGAGCCGAACTCCCACCACGGGGCGACATAGCCGCGCGGCGGCTTGCCGGAGAGTTTTTGGATCAGCTCGACGCACTTGTCGAAGATCGCCTCCTCCTGCTCGGGCGTCATGGCGATCGGGTTCTCGTGGCTGTAGCCGTGCATGCCGATTTCGTGGCCGGCGTCGGCGACCGCCTTCATCTCGTCCCAGAAACTCTCGATCGAGTGGCCGGGGATGAACCAGGTGGTCTTGATCCCCCATTTCTCGAACATGCGGAGCAGGCGCGTGGTACCGACCTTGCCCGCGAAGGCGCCGCGGGAGATGTCGCAGGGGCTGTCCTCGCCGCCATAGGAGCCGAGCCAGCCGGCGACCGCGTCGACGTCGGTGCCGTACGAGACGAAGATTTCCTTGGGCATCCAAAATCCTTTCCGGCGATGCGCGGCGCCCACCGCGGCTGTGTGGATCAACCGCAGGACATGAATATGGTTTCCGGCGCGGTCGGCAACGCGGCTTCGGGCGCGCCGGCAGGTGCAAGAATTCGGCCATGCCCTGCGCCTTTGCGGCGCTGCCCCGTGCACGCGGGGTGAGCGCGCGCGAAGGCGCGTTCGGCGGCGGTCCGCCCCGCCCGTGCCGCTACCCTCGCGGCTCGGGCGGCGGCATCAGCCGGATCGGCGCGCCGTCCAGGAAGGCGAGCGCGTTCTCGACGAGCTGGCGATAGAAGGTCTCGAAGTTCTGCTGCACGCAATAGCCGAGATGCGGCGACAGGATCGTGTTCGGCGTTCTCGTCAGCGGGTGATCCTTCGGCAGCGGCTCCTCGTCGTAGACGTCGAGTGCGGCGACGAGGCCGCCGCGGTTCAGCGCCGCCACCAGCGCCCCCTCGTCGATCAGCGGCCCGCGCGAGGTGTTGACGAGGATGGCGCCCGGCTTCATCAGCGCCAGCTCCTGTGCACCGATGATGCCGCGCGTCGAGGGCGAGGACACGAGGTGCAGGCTGACGACGTCGGCCGCCTTCAGGAGATCGGCCTTGGCCGCAAAGGTGGCGCCGCCCTTGGTGGCCCGCTCGTCGGTGAGGTTGGGGCTCCAGGCGATCACGTTCATGCCGAGCGCCTTGCCGTAGCCGGCGACGCGGCTGCCGAGCTTGCCGAGGCCGACGAGGCCGAGCGTTTTTCCGGCGAGCGTCACGCCCGGCGGAATGCCGGCCTGGAAGGTGCCGGCGCGGACCGACGCATCGCCGGCCGGCACCCGCCGCGCGGCGGACAGCATCAGCGTCAGGGCGAGCTCGGCGGTCGCCTCGCCGCCCTCGGCCGATTCGGTGCGGCAGACGGTGACGCCGCGCTCGAGCAGGGCGCCGACATCGACCGAGTTGTTGCGCGCCCCGGTGATGCTCAGCATGCGCAGCTTCGGCAGTTTCGCGATCAGGCTCGCCGGAAAGCGGGTGCGCTCGCGCATCGTCAGGAGGATGTCGAAGTCGGCGAGGCGGGCGGCGAGCGCGTCCTCCGCGTGCAGCGTGTCCTGGAACACCGTCACCTCGGCCCGCGCCTCGAGCGGCGCCCAGTCGGCGCTCTGCCGCGCGATACCCATCCAGTCATCGAGCACGGCGACCTTGGTCATGCGGAGATCCTTGGCTTGTTCGGGAAAGGCGAGGCAGGTGCGCGATGGCTCGGCGGGGGAGGGGGGCGGCCGCCAGCCTCCTCAGCGGCTCGGCGGCGGCCCGTCGGCGGCGAGGGTGACCTTCTCCCAGGCGTCGAAATCGGCCGCCATGGCGGCGAGTTTTTCGCGCGCGACCTTCAGCGCCTGGGCGCCGAGCAACAGGCGCAGCGGCGGGTTCTCCGAGGTGACGGCGGCGATGATCGCGTCCGCCGCCCGCTCCGGATCGCCCGGCGCGGTGCCGGGCTCGGCGAGCGCCTTCAGCCGGCTGCCGACCGTCGCCTCATAGCCGGCGAGCGCCACCGGCGTGCGCCGCACCGCTGCCCGGAACCGCGTCCGGAAGGGGCCCGGCTCGACGATCAGCACACGGATGCCGAGGGGCGCCACCTCCTTGGCGAGCGCGTCCGACAGGCCCTCGACGGCGAACTTCGTCGCCGCGTAGTAGCCGGTGCCCGGATTGCCGGCGATGCCGCCCATCGACGACAGGTTGACGATCCAGCCGTTCTTCTGCGCCCGAAGAATCGGCAGTGCCTGGCGGACCGTCTCGGCGAGGCCGAAGACATTGGTCTCGAACATCGCCCGGATCTCGTCCGGCCGCCCCTCCTCGATCGATGCGGCATAGCCGTAGCCGGCATTGTTGACGAGCACGTCGATGCGGCCGAAGCGGCGCACGGTCTCGGCGAGCGCGGCGGCGATCGCATCCGGATCGGTGACGTCGAGCGCCAGCGCGAGCGCGCGGTCCTCGTGGCCGGCGACGAGGCCGGCGAGCGTGCCGGGGTCGCGCGCCGTCGCGGCGACGCGCCAGCCGCGGGCGAGAACGGCCTCGGCGAGCACGCTGCCGAAGCCGGACGAGCAGCCGGTGATGAACCAGACGGGGGCGTTGGCTTCGGTCATGCGGGCACCGGTCGGAGGATCGGCCGGCGAGAGGCCGGCCGTGCTGCGGGGGATCGTCGCCGTCAGG
>JAEZCD010000137.1 GCA_023430145.1 Pseudomonadota bacterium | reverse complement strand
CGCTGGAACGGCGCGCTCGCGGCGCGGGCCGCGAGCAGCACCGCATCGGTGCCGAAGCGGTGGCCGCGGCGCGGCTGCCGAAGCCTGAGCCGCCCGCCGAGCAGCGCGTCGTCCGTGATCCGGTCCGCCCCTGGCGTCATTCCCTCAGCTCGCCGGCGATGCCGGCCTCGGTGAGCACCCGGCGCGCCCGCGCCAGCTGGTCCTCCGGCACGAGGACGCGGCGCGGCAGGACGCCCAGCGATCCCTCGACCGTGCTCATGTGGCTGTCGAGCAGGAGATGCTCGACCCCGGCCTCGTCGAGCAGCGCGCGGACGAAGGAGAGCAGCACGAGGTCGTTGGTGCGCACGATCTCACGCATGGGTGTCGACCCTCCTCCCCGCAGCGACCCGGCCCCCTGCGAGGGCCTCGCTTGCCGCTCCAGACGGTGACGGGTACGGTCCGATGGTTCCGCAGAAGGTCGAGCTCTCACGCATGGGTATTGTCGTTTCCCTCGATAGCCGGTCCGATCATACCGGCATCGATCGGCTCGTTCATTTCGTCGCCGCCGACATGGAGCGCGTCAATGCCATGATCCTGTCGCGGACGGGGTCCGAGGTGGCGATGATCCCGGAGGTGGCCAACCACTTGATCGAGTCGGGCGGCAAGCGCATCCGGCCGATGCTGACGCTCGCCACCGCCGCGCTGTCGGCCTATTCCGGCGACGGCCACATCCGGCTCGCCGCGGCGGTCGAGTTCATGCACAACGCGACGCTGCTGCACGACGACGTCGTCGACGAGAGCGAGATGCGCCGCGGCAAGCTCGCCGCCCGCATGCTTTGGGGCAACGAGGCGGCCGTTCTCGTAGGCGACTTCCTGCTCGGCCAGGCGTTCCGTATGATGGTCGAGGTCGGCTCCCTCGGCGCGCTCGAGATCCTGTCGAATGCCGCCGCGGTGATCGCCGAGGGCGAGGTGATGCAGCTCGCGGCCGCCAAGAACACGGCGACCACCGAGGACGAGTACATCGCCGTCATCCGCTCGAAGACCGCCGCCCTGTTCGCCGCCGCCTGCGAGGTCGGCCCGGTGCTCGCCGGCCTGTCGCGCGCCGAGCAGGCCGCCTGCCGGTCCTTCGGCAACAATCTCGGCATCGCCTTCCAGCTCGTCGACGACGCGCTCGACTATGGCGGCCGCGAGGCCAAGCTCGGCAAGAAGGTCGGCGACGATTTCCGCGAGGGCAAGATCACGCTGCCGATCGTGCTCGCCTTCCGCCGCGGCACCGAGGGGGAGCGCGCCTTCTGGAAGCGCACGCTCGAGGCGGGCGAGGTCGCCGACGCCGATCTCGAGACGGCCATCGCTCTCCTGTCGCGGCACGGCGCCTTGCAGGACACGGTGGCCCGCGCCCGCCATTACGGCTCGATGGCCCGCGACGCGCTCGGCCTGTTCCCGGAGAGCGAGGGCAAGCGGGCGCTGCTCGAGGTGGTGGATTTCGTCATCGAGCGGGCCCACTGAGGCTCGACGGCGATGGGGCCGACGACGGATGCGCAGCTGACGCGGGAGTCGGCCGCGGCGCTGCTCGAGTGGCATCTGGCGATGGGCGTCGACGTCGCCGTCGAGGAGCGCGGACAGGATCGGCTGGCGCAGCCTCCACCCGCGCGTGTGGCGGAGCCGAAGCCCGCTCTCGCACCGGCCCAGCCTGCCGCTCCCGCGGCGCGGCAGCGCGGCGCCGAGGAGGCGTTCGCCACCTCGCCGGAAGCGGCCGTCATGGCCGCCCGAGAGGCGGCACGAACCGCGGCGACGCTCGAGGAGCTGCGCGACATCCTCGCCCGCTTCGAGGGCTGCGCGCTTAAGGTGACCGCGACTCGGCTCGTCTTCGCCGACGGCAATCCGGGCGCCCGGCTGATGCTGGTCGGCGAGGCGCCGGGCCGCGAGGAGGACATCGAGGGCAAGCCCTTCGTCGGCCGCTCCGGCCAGCTGCTCGACCGCATGCTGGCGGCGATCGGCTACGACCGCACCACCACTTATATCGCCAACGTGATTCCCTGGCGGCCGCCCGGCAACCGGACGCCGACGCCGCAGGAGACGGAAATCTGCCTGCCCTTCGTGCGCCGGCAGATCGAGCTCGCCGATCCGGACCTGCTGGTCCTGCTCGGCGGCGCCGCCGTGCAATCGGTGCTCGGCCGCAAGGAGGGCATTCTCAAGCTGCGCGGCCGCGCCTTCGACTACGATACCGGCCGGCGCACGGTGAAGGCCTTCGCGACGCTCCACCCGGCTTATCTTCTGCGCTCGCCGTTGCAGAAGCGCCTCGCCTGGCGCGACTTTCGCGCGATCCGCCGAGAGCTGGGGTAGGGGGCTCCGCACGACGGCGACGAGGTCGCCGCGGGCGAGAGACCGCCATCCCGGCCTAGATCACTCCGGCTCCGACATTGACAACGATCGCCAGAATTGTCGTGTTGAACAGGAACGCGAGAATACAGTGCCCGAGAACTAGCCGTCGCATGAAACGACTCGTGACATTGACGTCCGACGTTTGCGCCGTCGCGCCGATCGTGAACGAGAAGTACATGAAATCCCAATAGTCCGGCTCTGCCTCGTTGGGGAATAGCAGGCCCCCCGCTTCGCCCTCGTCGCCGTAATACTCATGGGCATAGTGGATGGCGAAGACGGTGTGCAGGAAGAACCACGAGCAGAGGATCGTCACGCCGGCGAGCGCGAGGCGAATGATCCTCTCCTCGGCGGCCGAGCCTTGAATGTCCGACAGCTCAGCGCCGATGGCGGCGAGGCTGGCGAGGGCGGCGACCACGGTCAGAACGAGAATGACGAACGCCCCTTCGTCCTCGCGCCGGGCCTGCTGCCGGGTCGTCTCCACGCTCGATCCCGCCATCATCGCCAAGGCGAGGACGAGATAAACGAGGGCGCCGGTGTCCCAGGCCGCGAGCGTCCGGCTCGTGTGATCCCACGCCGCAGGCATCAGGAGGAACGCCGCGACCGCGAGCGCGATCGCCGCCAGCAGCCGCGGGCGCGACCGCATGATCCGCAGGAGGGTGGACAGGGCGCAGCCTCTTCGTGAGCTTCCGAAGCCGCAAGGGCCGAGGGCGGCTTCCATGCGCCCGCGCGCCCGCGCGGTCAATCGCTTATGGGGGTTCAAACGGAGCCGATTCGGGTCCTTCGGTGGAGTTGTGGGCCGACGGGGGTGTGTATAGATACACACACGAGGTGCGGATGAATGCCCGGCGAACGGTGCGCCCGAAGGAGCTGGTTCGACGGCTATCGGCCGCAGGATGGATCCTGAAGCGCCGCGGTCCCGGCGACCACCAGCAGTTCGTGCATCCATCGAGGCCAGGCAAGGTGACGGTCGATATGGGGGTGAAGGAAATCCCGATCGGCACCCTTCGGTCGATCTACCGGCAGGCCGGGTGGGAGTGGTGAGCGAGTCCGAGAGCGATATTCGGAGGTGCGGATGACGCATGTGGTCGCCCTGATCCACGAGGAGAATGGGTCCTACGGGATCGCGTTTCCGGACTTTCCCGGATGCATCTCGGGCGGCGCCAGCCTCGACGAAGCGGTCGAGCGTGGGTCGGCCACCTTGGCATTCCACGTCGCCGGAATGATCGAGGATGGGGAGCCGCTGCCGCAGATCCGCAGTCTTTCGGAACTCAGGTCCGATCCCGATTTTGTAGCGGACGCCGCCGATGCGATTCTCGCGGCGGTGCCGTTGGAAACCGCCGGCAAATCGGTACGCGTGAATATCTCCCTCGACGAGCGCCTGCTGACGGCGATCGATCGTGCCGCGGAGGCTGCCGGCAAGACGCGCTCGAGCTTCCTTGCCGAGGTCGCCAAATCGCGGCTACGCGGCGTCGCGTGAGCTGAAAGCCAAACGGCCCGCGGGGTGAGCCGCGGGCCGTTCGACGCTTCGGTGAGGGAAGGGCGGTCAGCCCTGCATGGTCGGCTCGGGGGCCGGCCGCGGGCGGCCGCGATCGGCCATGAACTGGTCGAACTCGGCCTTGTCCTTGGCGAGCCGCAGGCGCTCGAGGAAATCCTTGAACTCGCGCTGCTCGTCCTCGAGGCGCCGCAGCGTCTCCTCGCGGTACTCGTCGAAGGCGCGGTTGCCGCTCGACGGCTGCGGCCCGTACCAGCGGCCTGCCGGCCGCATGCGGCTCTGCCAGCGGCTGCTTCCCGAACATGCCATGCGTCCACTCCATATCAGATAGGCCAGAACGGCGAGACCGAGCGGCCAGAAAACGATGAAGCTCACGACCAGGAGGCCGATCCAGGCCGGCTTGCCGTAGTCGTCCACTCTCGTGGCGAAGTCGTCGACTCTTGCTGCGAGGCCCACGGGGCAGCCCTCATGTGAATGTTAGTGACATTTACATTTTGGGGAGGCCGACCGGTCCTGTCAAGGGCGCGGCCTGTCGATTCAACCCCGCCCGCTCGCCGCCTCGGTGATGCCGAGCCCGCGCAGGTAGACGAGCATGCCCGCCTCCAGCAGCTCCTCGGGCACCATCGGCAGCTTGCGGCGCGCCTCGCCCGCACGGGCGAACAGCGAGGCGATGCCGTGCGACAGCGACCAGACGTGCAGGCTCATCATCAGGGCTGGCGGCCGCTGCTCGCGCGGCAGCAGAGCGCACAGCGCCTCGGAGGCGCGGCGCAGGACCGCGAAGGCATCGTCGGAGGCCTGGCGCAGCTCGGAATCGGCGTCGACCGGGATACCGGCCTCGAACATGGCCGCGTAATAGGCCGGCTCCTCGCGGGCGAAGGCGAGATAGGCGCGGCCGATGCTCTCGAAGGCGGAAAAAGGGTTTGGCACGCCATTGTTCCAGGCGGCCTCGAGGCGCTTTGCGAGCTGCTCGAACCCCCGCTTGGCGACGTCGGCCATCAGCGCGTCGCGGTCGCGGAAATGTCGGTAGGGCGCGGCAGCGCTGACGCCCGCCGACCGCGCGGCGTCCGCGAAGGTGAATCCGGCAGCACCCTTCTCGGCGATCAGGTCGAGCGCCGCCCGCACCAGCGCCTCGCGCAGGTTGCCGTGATGATAGCCGCGGCGACCGCCGGAACCCGACCAATCCATGTGAAGGCCTGTAACATGGCCGTGTCCCGAAAGCAGCACGCCTGCTTCGGGCCCATTGCGGGGAACGGCGAGAAGAGCAGGGCGCTGTTCGCGAGGACGACAAAGGCCTTCGCGGAGATCGCTCGCCTTCGGCATGCGCGTCCCGCGGAGCGCTGCGGATCTGGCCGCCGCATCGCCTGATGACGCATGGGCGGGCCTGCGATATGGATGACGGCGCTACGGGAGGGACCTGGAAATGCCGAAATCCGCCAACACGATCGCCGCCGCGCTGTGGCCGGCTTCGGGGAGCCGGGAGCTTCTGCGCGACGCGCTGCTCGTCGTCGCCGGCAGCCTCTTGATGACGCTCGCCGCCAAGGTGCAGGTGCCGTTCTGGCCGGTGCCGATGTCGATGCAGTCGGGCGCCATGCTGCTGATCGGCGCCGCCTATGGCGGCCGCCTCGCCGCGCTCAGCATCGGTCTCTATCTACTGCAGGGCGCGATCGGCCTGCCGGTGTTCGCCGGCGGCGGCGGCCTCGCCTATCTCGCCGGCCCGACAGGCGGCTACCTCGTCGGCTTCCTGCTCGGCGCGGCGGCACTCGGCTATCTCGCCGAGCGCGGGGCCGGGCGCTCCGTGCTCGACCTTCTGTTCTGCATGCTCGTCGCCGAGGTGATTCTGTTCGGGCTCGGCATCGCCTGGCTGACGACGCTGGTCGGCTTCGAGAAGGCGATCGCCGTCGGTCTCGTGCCCTTCCTGCCGGGCGAAGCGCTGAAGCTCGCGCTCGCCACGGCTCTCGTGCGCGGGTTCTGGCTGGTCGCCCGGCGCGACGCCTGACGCGGCCGCGATGCGGCTCGACCTCGAAGCCGAGTACGACAACCGTCGCCGGGTGCCCGAGCATCCGGCGATCATCGAAGGCTGGGCGCGCGATGCCGCCGCCTTTCGCGACGGCGCCCGCTGCGAGCTGGACATCGCCTATGGCCCGGGCGAGCGGACGCGGCTCGACCTCTTCCTGCCCGAGGGCGAGGCGAGCGGAGCGCCGCTCGCCGTGTTCATTCACGGCGGCTACTGGCGGGCGTTCGACCGCACGCTCTTCAGCCATGTGGCGCGCGGCCTCGTCCGGCACGGCGTCGCCGTGGCAATCCCGAGCTACGACCTCTGCCCGAACGTGCGCCTCGCCGAGATCGTCGCCGAGGCGCGCGAGGCGGTCGCCTTCCTCTTCCGTCGCCTGCAGAGGCGGCCCTTCGTTTTCGGCCATTCGGCCGGCGGGCACCTCGCCGCCTGCATGCTGGCGACGGACTGGCCCGCCTTCTCCGCCGATCTGCCGAAGGATATGGTGCCGGCGGCGCTCGGCATCTCCGGCCTCTACGACCTCGAGCCGCTGGTGGAGACGTCCGTGAACGCCGAGCTGCGCCTGTCCGGCCCGCAGGCACGGGCGCTGTCGCCGCTGCTCTGGCCGGCACCGGCCGGCACGATCTTCGATGCGTTCGTCGGCTCGCGCGAGAGCGCCGAATATCTGCGCCAGAGCCGTGCCCTCGCCGACGCCTGGGCGAACGAGCGCGTCGAGACGGCCTATCGCGAGATCGTCGGCGCCAATCACTTCACCGCGCTCGCCCCCTTCGCGGATCCGGACAGCCCGGAGGTGGCGCGGATGCTGGAGCTGGCTCGGGCGAGGGGCTGACGGGATGCTCTCCTCTTCCCTCTTCCCTCGCGAGGGAAGAGAGGAGTGCCCCCTTCACAAGCGGCGGATTCGCGGTCAATTTCCGCCACGACCGGCGCTCGGGCTTCGCCACGCGCGCCATTTGGCCGACCGGGAGAGTTTTCGCCGATGACACGCAGCAGCATCACCCTCGCGGCCGCGCTGGCCTGCGCCCTCGCCGCACCGGCCCTGGCGGCCGACAAGCTCACGGTCGGCCTGATGGCCACCTATTCCGGGCCGCCGGCGCCGCTCGGCCTTCATATGCGCGACGGCTTCAACCTCGCGGTGAAGGAGCTCGGCGGCAAGCTCGGCGGCCTCGAGACGACGGTGATCGCCGTCGACGACGAGCTGAAGCCGGACGTCGCCGTCACCAAGGTGAAAGGCCTCGTCGACCGCGACAAGGCGAACGTGGTCGTCGGCGTGATCTTCTCCAATGTGATGATGGCGATCGCCAAGCCGGTCACGGATGCGAAGGTGGTGCTGATCAGCCCCAACGCCGGACCGTCTCCGCTCGCCGGAAAAGCCTGCAATCCGCTGTTCTTTTCGGTCGCGTACCAGAACGACCAGAACCACGAGGTGATGGGCAAGTACGCGCAGGACAAGGGGTTCAAGCGCGTCGCGTTGATCGCCCCGAACTACCAGGCCGGCAAGGACAGCCTCGCCGGCTTCAAGCGCTCCTACAAGGGCGAGGTGGCCGAGGAGATCTATACGCCGCTGAACCAGCTCGATTTCTCGGCCGAGCTGGCTCGCATCGCGGTCGCCAAGCCGGACGCGGTGTTCGTCTTCATGCCGGGCGGCATGGGCGTGAACCTCGTCAAGCAGTTCCGGCAGGCCGGGCTCGCCGACAAATTCCCGTTCCTGTCCGCGTTCACGGTCGACGAGACGACGCTGCCGGCGACGCAGGACGCCGCGCTCGGCCTCTTCGCCGGCGCGCAGTGGGCGCCGAACCTCGACAACCCGGCCAACAAGGCCTTCGTCGCCGCCTTCGAGAAGGAGTACGGCTATCCGCCGGCGCTCTACGCCGCCAACGGCTACGACGCGGCAAAGCTGATCGACGCGGCGCTGAAGGCGAACGGCGGCAAGACCGACGCGGAGAGCCTGTCGGCGGCGCTGAAGACGGCCAAGTTCGACAGCGTCCGCGGCGCCTTCAAGTTCAACACCAACAATTTCCCGATCCAGGACTTCATCCTGACGAAAGTGGTGAAGCGCGGAGACGGAAAATTCGTCACCGAGGCGGTCGAGACGGTGTTCCCGGCCTACGGCGACAACTACGCCGCCGAATGTTCGATGAAGTGATTTCTCTTCCCTCTCCCAGAGGGAGAGGGTGCCCGCGAAGCGGGCGGGTGAGGGGGTACTGAGCTTCAGAACGAGCGCCGTCCCCCCTCATCCGGCCGCTTCGCGGCCACCTTCTCCCCCGGGAGAAGGAAGCGTCCCAAGATTGGACCGTCGATACGAACCGGTGAGGCCGATGCCGGCTAGACTCCCCGTCGTCGTTCTCATCGCACTCGCCGCCATCGCTTCTCCCGCCGTTGCCCAGCGGACCGAGGCGGCGCTGCCGGCCGATGCCGCGGTGACGTCGAACCGCTTCGCCGCCATCGTCGGCGACGGCATCGCGCTGCGCGTCTTCCTCGCCGAATTCCCGAAGGGCGCCGACCTGCACAACCACCTCTCGGGCGCCATCTACGCCGAGAGCATGCTGGCCTGGTCGGCGCAAAAGGGCGGCTGCATCGCCGAGCCGGATTTCTCGCTCGTCGACGGCCCATGCGATGCGCCGGGCCGCAAGCCGGCGGCCGCTGCGCAGACCGATCCGGTGCTCTACCGGCGGGTCGTCGACCAGCTGTCGATGCGAGGCTTCGTGCCGACGCCAGCGATGCCGACCGGGCACGACCAGTTCTTCGCCACCTTCGATCGCTTCGACCTGCCGACCGAGCGTCTGCCGGACATGCTGGTCGAGGTCATGCGCCGCAACGCCCGACAGAACGTCTTCTATCTCGAGCTGATGCGCTCGTTCGGCACCGGCACGGCGGTGCGGCTGGCGCGCGAGGTCGGCCCCGACGACGATTTTGCAGCGCTCGAGAAGAAGCTCGCCGACGCCGGGCTCTACGCCCGCGTTCCCGGCCTGATCGCGGAACTCGACGGGGTCGATGCCGCAGTGCGCCAAAAACTCGGCTGCGACGGGCCGACACCGGAGCCGGCCTGCGGCGTCACCGTGCGCTTCATCGGCCAGGTGATCCGCACCATGCAGCCGCCGGAGGTTTTCGCGCAGATCGCGATCAGCCTCGCACTGGCCCGGGCCGACCGGCGCGTCGTCTCCGTCAACCCGGTGGCGCCGGAGGATTTTTACGTCGCCCGGCGCGACTACACGCTGCACATGCGCATGTTCGCCCACCTCAATGCCCGCGACCCGGTGCCCCTCGCCATGCATGCCGGCGAGCTGCGGCTCGGCCTCGTGCCGCCGGAGGATCTCACCTTCCACATCCGCCAAGCGATCGAGATCGCCGGCGCCAAGCGCATCGGCCACGGCACCGGCCTCGCCTACGAGACCGACGTGCCCGGCCTCCTGCGCCTCATGGCCGAGCGAAAAATCGTCATCGAGGTGGCGCCGAGCTCGGCCGAGATCATCTTGGGCGTGAAGCGCAGCGACCACCCCGCGCAGACCTATCGCCGGGCCGGCGTGCCGATCGTCCTCAACACCGACGACGAGGGCGTCGCCCGTTCCGACCTCACCAACGAGTACCTGCGCTTCGTCCGCGATTGGGGCGTCCGCTATCCCGAGCTGCGGACGCTCACCCGCAACGCGCTCGAATACTCCTTCGCCGACGGCGAGAGCCTCTGGCGCGACGCGAGCTATCGCGGCTTCGTCGAGGCCTGCGCGGGCGAGCGGCCGCAGGCGGGCGAGCCGAAGCGGGAGGCGTGCCAAAAATTCCTCGCCGGCAGCGACAAGGCGCGCGAACAGTGGCGCCACGAGGCGCTCCTCGCCGCGTTCGAGCGGAAGATGGCGCGGATGCCGAGCGCGCCGCTCGGCCTGCGCTGAGGCGATGTCGACGACGCTGCTCCTCGTGCAGACGCTGAACGGGCTGCAGCTCGGCGTGCTGCTGTTCCTCGTCGCAGCCGGGCTGACGCTGGTGTTCGGGGTGATGGACTTCATCAACCTTGCGCACGGCGTCCAATACATGCTCGGCGCCTATCTCGCGGTCATGTTCGCGAGCCTGACGGGCAGCTTTTGGGGCGGCCTCGTTCTGGCGCTGCCGGTGGCCCTCGCCATCGGCCTCCTGTTCGAGCTCACTCTCTTCAAGCCGCTCTATGCGCGCAGCCATCTCGACCAGGTGCTGGCCACCTTCGGCCTCATCCTGTTCCTCAACGAGGGGGTGAAGCTCGTCTGGGGCGCCGCGCCGCTGACGCTGCCGATGCCGGAGGCCTTTTCGGGCTCGATCGCGCTGCCCGGCGGCCTCGGCTATCCGGTGTACCGGCTCGCCATCATCGCCGCGGGACTGCTCGTCGCTGCGCTGCTGTGGCTCGTCGTCGAGCGCACCCGGATCGGCATGCTGGTGCGCGCCGGCGCGACGGATGCACCGATGGTCTCGGCGCTCGGGGTGGACATCGGCCGGCTGTTCACGATCGTCTTCGGCGTCGGCGCGATGCTCGCCGGTTTTGCCGGCGCCATGGTGGCGCCGATCCTCTCGGTCGAGCCCGGAATGGGCGACGGCGTGCTGATTCTCGCTTTCGTCGTCATCGTCATCGGCGGTATCGGATCCGTACGGGGCGCCTTTCTCGGCGCGCTGCTGGTGGGCCTCGTCGACACGCTCGGGCGCTCCTTCGCGACCGATCTGGCACGCCTCGCGCTGCCTCCTGCGGCCGCCAACCAGGCCGGGCCGGCGGCGGCCTCGATGGCGATCTACGTGCTGATGGCGGCGATCCTGTTCTTCCGGCCGCAGGGCCTGTTCCCGGCGCCGGGCAAGGCATGAGTGCTTCTCCACCGTCATTCCGGGGCGCGAGCGCAGCGGCTCGGACTCTTCCCTCTCCCCCTGGGAGAAGGGAAGCGCCGCGAGCTCGACCCTACGTGCGATGACGAGGGCCGCGCGTGACGAAGGACGTGGCCGCGGCCGATGCTTCCGGCGGAGACGAGCGAGACAGGGGCCTGGCCGCGCCCATCGCGCGCTCCTCCCGGCGAGAGCGCCTCCTCCCCACGCTCCTGTTCCTCGCGCTGGCCCTGGCTCCGCTCGCCGGACTCTTCGTTCCCGAGAGCTATCTTCTGGCGCTCGTCGGCAGGGCGATGGTGCTGGCGCTCGCCGCGCTCAGCCTCGATTTCATCCTCGGCCTCGCCGGGCTCGTCTCCTTCGGCCACGCGGCCTTCCTCGGCATCGGCGCCTATGCCGTCGGCATTCTCGCGAGCCATGGCCACGAGGATCTCGGCGTGCAGCTTCCGGTGGCGCTCGCCGCCTCGGCGGTCTTCGCGCTCGCCACCGGCGCGGTCTCGCTGCGCACGCGCGGCGTCTACTTCATCATGATCACGCTCGCCTTCGGCCAGATGGCGTTCTTCACCGCCGCCTCGCTGTCCGCCTATGGCGGCGACGACGGCACGACGCTCTACAGCCGCTCCACCGTCTTCGGCGCCGACCTGCTCGACGACGATCGGGTGTTCTATTTCGCCGTGCTCGGCGTCCTCGTCGCCTGCTACCTGCTGCTGCGAAGGATCGCCGGCTCGCGGTTCGGCCGCGTTCTCGTTGCCACGCGCGAGAACGAGCGCCGGGTGCGCGCGCTCGGCTTCGACCCCTACCGCTACCGCCTCGCCGCCTACGTGCTGGCCGGCACCGTCGCCGGCCTCGCCGGACTTCTGGCGGCAAACCAGACCGAGTATGTCAGCCCGGCGGTGATGGCCTGGCAGCGCTCGGGCGAGCTTCTCGTCATGGTGATCCTCGGCGGCATCGGCTCGCTGCACGGCGCCATTCTCGGCGCGCTCGCCTTCCTGCTCGTCGAGGAGGTTCTGTCGCACTACACCGAGCATTGGCGGGTGATCTTCGGGCCGCTGCTGATCGCCGTCGTCCTGTTCGCGCCGGGCGGCCTCGCCGCCCTGTTCCGGAGACGCCGCGATGGCTGAGCCGCTGCTGCGCATCGCCGGCCTGCGAAAGAATTTCGGCGCGCTCGTCGTCACCGACGGCGTCGACCTCGACCTGCGGGCAGGGGAGACGCATGCCGTCATCGGCCCGAACGGCGCCGGCAAGACGACGCTGGTCGGCCAGCTCTTCGGCGAGATCTCTCCCGACGCCGGTGTGATCCTGTTCGACGGCGAGGACATCACCGGCGAGCCGCCGGAGAAGCGGGCGGCGCGCGGCATCGCCCGCACCTTCCAGATCACCTGCGTGCTGCCCGGCTTCTCGGCGCTCGACAATGTCGCCCTCGCCGTGCAGGCGCGGCACGGCTCGAGCTTCCGCTTCTTCGGCCGCGCCGCCGCCGAGACCGCGCTGAACGAGGCCGCCGCGCGGGCGCTTGATCGCATCGGCCTGCTGTCGCGCGCCCATGTTCCCGCGGGCAGCCTCGCGCATGGCGAGAAGCGGCTGCTCGAGCTCGCGATGGCGCTCGCGCAGGAGCCGCGGCTTCTCCTGCTCGACGAGCCGATGGCCGGGATCGGCGAGGAGGAGGGGCGCGCGCTGACCGAACTGCTCGCACAGCTGAAGGGGCACATCGCCATCCTGCTCGTCGAGCACGACATGCGCGCCGTCTTCGCGCTCGCCGACCGCATCAGCGTGCTCGTCTACGGCCGCATCATCGCCACCGGCACGCCGGCGCAGATTCGGGCGCATCCCGAGGTGCGCGCCGCCTATCTCGGGGAGGAGGCGGCATGACGCCGCTGCTCGAGGTGAGGGACCTGCATGCCGGCTACGGCGGCACCGAAGTTCTCTTCGGCATCGATCTCGCCGTCGGGGAGGGGGAGTTCGTAGCGCTCGGCGGCCGCAACGGCATGGGCAAGACGACGACCATCCGCGCGATCATGGGCCTTTTGCGGCCGAGCGCAGGGGAGGTGCTCGTCGACGGCCGCGCCCTCACGGCTGCGGTGCCGTTCCGGCTCTCGCAGGCCGGGCTCGGCCTCGTACCGGAAGGGCGGCGCATCTTTCCGACGCTGACAGTGGAAGAGAACCTCGTCGCCACCGCCTCCACGCGCAACGGCGCCGACTGGACGCTGGCCCGCGTGCTCGACTTCTTTCCGCCGCTCGCGGCACGGAGGAGCCATCGCGGCGGGCAACTCTCTGGCGGCGAGCAGCAGATGCTCGCCATCGGCCGGGCGCTGATGACCAATCCGCGCCTGCTCATTCTCGACGAGGCGACCGAGGGGCTCGCCCCCCTCGTGCGTGCGCAGATCTGGGCCTGCCTCGCGGCGCTGAAGGAGGAAGGGCACGCGATCCTCGTCGTCGACAAGGTCGTCGACGCGCTGCTCCGCCTCGCCGACCGCCATGTCATCCTCGAGCGCGGCCGCGTCGCCTGGGCCGGCACCAGCGCCGAGTTCGCCGCCGACCGCAGCATCCGCGAGACGTTCCTGGCGGTGTGAGCGACGGAGCCGCACCCTCACGCCGTCATCGTCTCCCTCTCTGCGGTCGGCTGGCCGGAGCCCTGCTGCGCCTCCATCTCTGCCGCCAGCTCCGCCGCCTTCCGCTCCGCCTCGCGCCGTTCGGCGGCCTTGCGGATCCTCCGCGCGGCGATCGCCGCGTTGATCTCGGCGCCGAGGATGAAGCAGAGCGCATTCAGGTTGAGGAAGACGAGCGCGGCCATGATGCTGCCGAGGCCGGCATAGGTCGCGGCATAGGTCGCAAAATGCGACAGGTAGTAGCCGAACACGCCGGCGCCGACGAGCCAGAGCACGAGCGTCACGAGAACGCCCGGCAGCACGTCGAGCACGCGGCGCTTGCCGACCGGCAGCCAGAGATGCGCGGCGAAGAGGCCGATGATCAGCGCCAGCGAGGCGAGGGCGTAACGGATCGGCCCGGAGATCTCCGTATAGGGGATGAGGCCCGGGATCTCCTGCGCCGCGACGCTCCAGATGATCGGCCCGAGCACGATCAGGAAGGTGATCGCCAGGAGGCCGACACCGCCGATCAGCGCGAAGACGATCGAGATCAGCCGCGCCTTCCACCAGGTCCGCTTGCCTTGCACGCCATAGGCGCGCTCGAGCGCGACCCGAAGCGCCTCGACGCCGTTGGAGGCGAACCAGATCGTCAAGAGGACGCCGAAGGTCAGGAAGTCGCGCCGGCCGACCGTCAGGACGGTTTCCACCTCGCGCGAGATCGGTCCGGCGACCGTGGCCGGCCAGCCCTCGAAGACGACGTCGCGCACATCCGCCGCGGTGACGCCGATGCCGAGGAAGCCAGCGAGCGCGGTGACGAAGATCAGGAAGGGGAAGATCGCAAGGATGATGGTCAGCGCGAGGTGACTCGCGAGCGCCCAGCCGTCGTCGCTCATCAGCCGGCCGAGGGCGTTGCGCAGGATGGAGCCGGGGACGCGCAACTTATCGACGAACCCCTGAAGGGCCGTCTTCGCGCGCGCCTCGTCTGCGGCCGTGGTCATGGCGATTCCGTCGTGCCTGCCTCCGACCTATATGGCACTTCGGCGCCTGTCATCGCGATCCTCTGCCTCGCCGCCTCGGCGCGGCTCGGGGAGGCCTCGCCTACTCCTCCATGCCGACCAGCGCGCGCGCGAAATCCTCGGCCGCGAAAGGCTCGAGGTCGTCGATTCCCTCGCCGACGCCGACGAAATGGATCGGCATGCCGAATTTTTCCGCGATGGCGACCAGGATGCCGCCCCGTGCGGTACCGTCGAGCTTGGTCATCACGAGGCCGGTGACGCCGGCCGTCTTGGCGAAGATCTCGACCTGGCTCACAGCGTTCTGGCCGACGGTGGCATCGAGGACGAGAAGCGTCGCGTGCGGCGCCTCCGCGTCGAGCTTCTTCAGCACGCGGACGATCTTCGCCAGCTCGGCCATCAGCTCGCCGCGGTTCTGCAGCCGGCCCGCCGTGTCGATCAGCAGCACGTCGGTGCCGGCCTTCTTCGCCGCCTCGAGCGCCTCGTAGGCGAGGCCCGCCGCATCGGCCCCGGGCTCGCCCTTGATGAACATCGCCCGCGAGCGCTGGGCCCAGACCGCAAGCTGCTCGACGGCCGCGGCGCGGAACGTGTCGCCGGCGGCGATGGCGACGCGCTTGCCCTCGGCGGCGAATTTCGAGGCGAGCTTGCCGATCGTC
Source organism: Pseudomonadota bacterium (assembly GCA_023430145.1). Lineage (GTDB taxonomy): Bacteria > Pseudomonadota > Alphaproteobacteria > Rhizobiales > Methylopilaceae > JAEZCD01. The sequence goes on along the minus strand of JAEZCD010000137.1, from coordinate 8,420 downwards.
GTCGTTTTCCCGGAGCCGTTGACGCCGACCATCAGGATCACGAACGGCTTCTTCGCGGCGTCGACGACGAGCGGCTTCGCCACCGGCACGAGCGTCTTGGCGACCTCGCCGGCGACGAGATCGCGAACGCCGCGTGCGGTAATGCCGCGCTCGCGGGTCTTGCCGGCGGCCTCGGTGATCCGCCAGGCGAGCGGCGTGCCGATGTCGGTCTGGATCAGGAGATCCTCGAGGTCGTCGAGGGTCGCGTGGTCGATCTTCGGCCGCGAGAAGACTTCCGTGATGCCGCGCGAAAGGTTGCCCGAGGTGCGGGTCAGGCCTTCCTTCAGCCGGCCGAACCAGCCGGATTTCTGCCCCATCTCGGCCATCAGGCGGCGACGAGGTGTGTGCCGTCGTGCGCGGCGACGACGACGGGGACGACCGAGCCGGGCTCGGCGGGATGGGCGAGCCGGATGGGTGTGTAGTGCTCCGTGCGGCCGAGATGCTCGCTCTCGACGAGCGCCCGGCGCGCCTTGCCGACCTCGCGTGCGAGGTGGCGGCGCAGCGCAGCCTCACCCGCCTCGCGCAGACGCGCGGCACGCGCCTTGACGACGTCCCGGGCCACCTGCGGCATGCGCGCCGCCGGTGTGCCGGGCCGCGGCGAGAAGGGGAACACGTGCAGGAAGGTGAGGCCGCATTCGCCGACGATGTCGAGGCTGCGCGCGAACATCTCCTCGCTCTCGGTCGGGAAGCCGGCGATCAGATCGGCGCCGAAGACGATTTCCGGCCGCAGGCGCCGCACCTCGTCGCAGAAGGCGATCGCGTCGGCGCGGCTGTGGCGCCGCTTCATGCGCTTCAGTGTCAGGTCGTCGCCCGCCTGCAGCGACAGATGCAGGTGCGGCATCAGCCGCTCCTCCTCGGCGAGCGCGGCGAGCAGCGCTTCGTCCACCTCGACCGCATCGAGCGAGGAGATGCGCAGCCGCTCCAGCTCCGGCACGAGCTTGAGGACCTTCCGCACGAGCTCGCCGAGCTTCGGCGTGCCGGGAAGATCCCTGCCGTAGCTCGTGAGATCGACGCCGGTCAGCACCAGCTCGCGGCAGCCGCCCTCGACGAGCCGCCGGACCTCGGCGACGACGGCGCCCATCGGCACCGAGCGCGAGGGGCCGCGGCCATATGGGATGATGCAGAAGGTGCAGCGATGGTCGCAGCCGTTCTGCACCTCGACGAACGCCCGGGCCCTCTCGCGGAAGCCGGCGCGGAGATGCCCGGCGGTCTCGCGGACGCTCTCGATGTCGTCGACGCGCAACTTCTCGCCGAGCGGAATGCCGAAATCCGGCGCCTGCCAGGTCGCGGCGCGCGCCTTCTCGGCATTGCCGACAACGGCGTCCACCTCCGGCATGGCGGCGAAGCTTTCCGGCTCGACCTGGGCCGCGCAGCCGGTGACGACGATGCGAACATGGGGCCGCTCGCGGCGCAGGCGGCGGATCGTCTGCCGCGCCTGCCGCGTCGCCTCGGCGGTCACCGCGCAGGTGTTGACGACGACGAGATTTTCCTGCCCGGCGCCGGCCGCGGCCGCGCGGATCGCCTCCGACTCGGCGGCGTTGAGCCGGCATCCGAACGTGACCACCTCGACGGCCATCTCAGGCGGCCCCGGCGAACAGGCTCGGCGGCAGAACGCCGTGGTGCTCGGTCTCGACCGGCCCGGTCATCAGGATATGGTCGTCGGCCACGCGCCATTCGATGAGGAGGTCGCCGCCGGGGAGGGTGACCGTCACGGTCCGTCCGGTCCGGCGCGTTCGCGCCGCCGAGACGGCGGCGGCACAGGCGGCGGTGCCGCAGGCCCGCGTCAGGCCGGCGCCGCGCTCCCAGACCTTGAGGGTGATCGCGTCCGGCGCCGTCACCTTGGCGAGCGAGATGTTGGCGCGCTCGGGGAAGATCGGATGGTTCTCGAGCAGCGGCCCGCTGCGCGCAAGGTCATGCGCGTCGAGGTCGTCGACCCAGAAGACCGCGTGCGGATTGCCGACATTGACGACGGAAGGCGAGTGCAGCACGGGCGCGTCGATAGGCCCGATCTGCAGCTCGATCGCCCGCGTGTCACGAAACTCCTCGGCGAGCGGGATCTCGTCCCACCCGAACCGGGGCACGCCCATGTCGACGGTGATCGTGCCGGGCGAGGCGCCCCGTGCGCAGCGTAGCAGCCCGGCGCGGCTCTCGAGCAGCACGTCGTCGCGCCCGGTCTCGGCCATCAGGAGGTCGGCGACGCAGCGCGTGCCGTTGCCGCAGGCCGACACCTCCGAGCCGTCGGCGTTGTAGATGCGGATGAAGGCGTCGGCCCCCGACTTGGCCGGATAGAGCACCATCGCCTGGTCGAACGGAACCGCGGCCGCCACGGCGCGCGCATCCGCCTCGGACAGGCGGGCGCCGTCCGCGCGCATGTCGAGCACGAGGATCTCGTTGCCGAGTCCGTTCATCTTGACGTAGGGGCGGTTCGCGAGCGGATGCATCGTGCGCCTATCTAGGCGCTCCGTTCGCACGCGTCCACGACAGTAGGTCGGCCGGTAGCCTCTTTGCTTCCCTCTCCCCTCGTGGGCCTCTCGTGGGAGAGGGCGGACTCGGGGCGGAGCCCCGAAGCCGGGTGAGGGGGAGAGAGGCCCTCGCGCCCCCTCACCCCGCTCGGCTTTGCCGAGTCGGTCCTCTCCCACGAGGGGAGAGGGAAGAGCCGAGGCGAGCTGTTGTCAGCGCTCCTACCAGACGCCGGTGTTCGGCATCGACTTCCAGGGCTCGGCCGGCGGCAGAGCGGCACCGGCCTGCAAGAGCTCGATGGAGATGAGATCCGGCGAGCGGACGAAGGCCATGCGCCCGTCGCGCGGCGGCCGATTGATGGTGACGCCCGCCTTCATCAGCCGGTCGCAGAAGTCGTAGATGTTGTCGACCTCGAAGGCGAGGTGGCCGAAGTTGCGGGCCGTGCCGTAGTCCTCCGGATCCCAGTTGTAGGTGAGCTCGACCGGCCGGTCCTCGTGCCCCTCCGGAGCGACGAACACGAGCGTATAGCGCCCCGCCTCGTTGTCGATTCGCCGGACCTCCTTGAGGCCGAGCTTGCCGATGTAGAAATCCAGCGACTCGTCGAGGTCCTTCACTCGGACCATGGTGTGCAGGTAGCGCATGCAGTCTCCTTGCTACGTTTGAAATCATCGTGAACGGCGCGGCGGACGCCGCTGCGACTTGCGCTCCTCTGCCGTCCCGATACGATCCAGAACCTTTCCAATCTGGCGGCGATCGCTGCCGGGCTTCCTGAAGCACTCGATGGAGAAGACGACATGCGCAAGTGGATCGCCGCAGGAGCGGTTGTGGCCGTAATCGGCGCCGTAGGGCAAGCCCCTGCGCAAGACCCTCTGGCGCAGCGGATCGCGCTCATGAAGGACATGGGCGGCCAGGCGCGCACCCTGACCCAGATGGCGCGCGGCCAGGCGCCCTACGACGCTGCCGCGGCGACCGCCGCCTTCACTAAGATTCGCGACAACGCCAAGGCGATTCCGGCCCTCTTCACGGCGCCGCCGAAGCCCGGCGAGAAGACGCGCGCGGCACCGGCTATCTGGACCGACATGGCGGGCTTCAAGGCGGCGGCGGCCAAGCTCGAGGCGGATGCGGCTGCGGCGATTCCCGCCGCCGGTGGCGGCCAGGCGGCGCTCGGGCCGTTGCTGCAGAACGTCGGCGCCGACTGCAATTCCTGCCACGAGGCCTTCCAGCTCAAGCAGTGAGCGGGCTCGCTCCCGATCCGTGCTAAGACTTCGCAACGCTCGCCGGTCCGCCGGCGGGCAGCGGCGGGGCGGGGGCGCCCCCGCCGCAGGTATCAAGCGGTGAAGCCCATGCTGCGCAAGCTCGTCCTGGCCCTGTTCGTCCTCGTGATCGTCGGCCTCGGCGTGTTCTGGTTCCTGACGCGACCGACACGGGTCGCCGCCTCGACGCTGCCGAGCTATTCAGCCGATGTCGAGCGCGGCAAGCGCATCTTCTTCGCCGCCGGCTGCGCCTCCTGCCATGTCAGTCAGGGCCAGAGCGACCCGGCCATGCTCGGCGGCGGCATGGCCTTTCCCTCGCCGTTCGGCACCTTCTACGCGCCCAACATCTCGCCGAGTCCCGCCGGCATCGGCGGCTGGACGGCGGACGAGTTCGCCACCGCTTTGCTGAAAGGCGTCTCGCCGGCCAACCAGCATTACTATCCGGCGTTCCCCTATACGACGTACCAGCGGATGAAGATCGAGGACGTGCTCGATCTCTTCGCCTACATGAAGACGCTGCCGGCGGTCGACACGCCCGACAAGCCGCATGACCTGCCGTTGCCGTTCCGCCTCCGGCGCGGCCTCGGGCTCTGGAAGCTTCTCTATCTCGACGGCAAGCCGTTCATGCCCGACGCGTCGAAGACCGACGAGCAGAATGCCGGCGCCTACCTCGTCGAGGCGATGGGGCATTGCGCCGAGTGCCACAGCCCGCGCGACCTGCTGGGCGGCATCGCCGCCGACAAGCGCTATGCCGGCGGCATCGACATCGAGAAAGGCGACTGGGTTCCGAACTTGACGCCCGGCAAGGGCGGCATTCCGCATTGGACCGAGCAGGAGCTCGTCGATGTGCTGACGACCGGGACCACGCCGGAGTTCTCCGAGGTCGGCGGCACGATGGCGGCGGTGGTGCGCAACACGAGCCGCCTCGACGAGGCCGATCGCAAGGCGATCGCGAGCTACATCAAGTCGCTGCCGCCGCGCGAGGGCGAGCGGCCGCCGGCAAAGGCTGCGGAGCCCGCCGTCCCCGCGGCCAGTCCGGCACCGGCGCAGTAGATCGCCCGCACCGGCGCCGAGGTGATCCTCTGGGCGGGGTGTTCAGCTCGGGTTCAGCGGCGAACAAGGATTATCGGAAGCATCATGAGAAGAGCAGCCGCCCCTGATGCCCGCTTCAAAAGACACGCCGCGGTCGCGGCGGCGGCGCTGTTGCTTTGCCTGTCCTCGGGAGCTCGGGCGGCAGACCTCTATGGTCTCGTCATCGGCATCGATCGTTACGCGCTGCAGAGCCCGCAGTTCGACCTCGACGGTGCCGTCAACGACGCCGTCGACATCGCCGCCACGCTTCGACGGACGAATGCGCGCGAGGTCGTGCTGCTGACCGACGAGAAGGCGACCAAGGCGGCGATCGAAGAGACCTGGTTCCGCCTCGTCGAAAAGGCCAAGCCCGGCGACACGATCGTCCTGTCCTACGCGGGCCACGGCTCGCAGGAGGACGAGCCGCCCGGCCGCAACCAGGAGGCGGACGGCAAGAACGAGAACTTCATCCTCGGCGGCTTCCTGCCGACCGGCGCCGCCTCGAAGGAGCGGATCGTCGACGACGAGATGAATGCCTGGCTGAACCGGGCCGACGGCAAGGGCGTGCGCGTCGTCTTCATCGCCGACGCGTGCCATTCCGGCTCGATGACGCGGGCGATCGGCGCGACAGCCGAGTCGCGGCTGAAGTTCCGCAACATGCCGCGCTCCTCGCCGGAGTTCGAGATCGACTTCCCGCCGCCGGCGATCTCGCGCATGCGGCCCGACGACTTCAAGAACGTCACCTTCGTCGCCGCCGTGCAGGAGGACAAGAAGTCGCCCGAGATCACCATCGAGGGAAAGACGCGCGGCGCGCTCTCCTACGCCTTCGCCCGCGCGATCGAAGGCGCCGGCGACACCGATGGCGATGGCCAGCTCAGCCAGGACGAGCTGCTGACCTATCTGAAGCTGTCGGTGAACAAGCTCGTCGAGAGCCAGCAGGTGCCCGAGGTCGCGCCGCTGCGCTCGGTCGACCGGCCGATCCTGCCGGTGCTGCGCAGCGCGAGCAAGGCGCCGCCGCCGGCGGCAGCCGAGCCCGCACTGAAGCTCGCCGCCGTCGGCAGCACCCCGCCCCTGTCGATGCCGGGCCTCGAGGTGGTGGCGGATGCCGCCGATGCCGATCTCGTGTGGAATCCCGCCGACCGCACGGTCACCCATCGCATCGGCGGCAAGGTCGCCGAGGGCGTCGACGCGCCGCTCCTGCGGGCGGTGGTCGCCAAATGGCTGGCGCTCGAGGTGCTGAAGCGCGCTTCGAACGAGGTGGTCGCGGCGGAGATCACTACCGGCGGCGAGGTGCACAAGCGCGGCCAGAAGGTCGGCCTCAGCATCAAGGGCGCCGTCCACCCGTTCCTCACCGTGTTCAACCTGCCGCCGTCGGGACGCGTCGACTTCCTTTCGCCCGCGAGCGGCCAGGAGAAGGCCGACTTCCGAGGCCGGGCGATGAACGAGGAGTTCGTGGTCGCCGACCCGCCCTTCGGCGCCGAGCACATCGTCGCCATCCTGTCCGACGAGCCGCTCCTCGAGCTGCAGGCGAACCTGCGCGGCATCAAGACAGCACAGGACATGCCGGCACTGCCGGGAATCCTCGAGGCCGGCCTCGCCGGCAAGAAGGTCGCCGTCGGGATCGCCCCGCTCTACACGAGCGGCACCAGTTGCAAGCGTGCGCTCGAGGGCGCGCGCTGCTTCCGCGAATATCCCAACTAGAGGAGGGCGTGATGCTCCGCGAAAGGCTCCGCACGCTCCTCGCCGCGACGGCTCTGGTCGCCGCGAGCGCTGCCGCACCCGCCACCGCGGCCGAGCGGGCGCTGCTGGTCGGCATCGATGCCTATGCAGCGCCGAGCCTGGCGAAGGGTAATCTCGGCGCCGCGGCGCGCGACGTCGAGCGGGTGGGGGATCTCCTGACCGGCACGCTCGGCTACGATCCGAGTGCCATCCGCGTCCTCGTCGACGGGGCGGCGACGCGTGCGGCGATCCTCGACAATCTGTCGAGCTGGCTCGGCGAAAGCGGGCCGGGAGACCACGTCTTCTTCTACTATTCCGGCCTCGGCCATTTCGCCAAGGACGCCAACGGGGACGAGGCGGACGAGCTCGACGAGACGCTCGTACCGGTGGATGCGAAGGAGGGCGCCACCCCCGGCACGCTCGAGGGCCTGATCACGGACGACGAGGTGATGGCGGCGCTCGCCAAGCTCAAGGGCCGCAAGATCACGGTGGTGCTCGACGCCGGCTTCTCGGGCCGCGTCACGCGCGGCTCGGGCGAGGCCTCCGTCCAGGGCACGCGGGCGCCGGTCGAGGCGGTCAAGACGCGAAAGATCGTCGTCGAGCCTTCGGCGCAGGCGCAGAAGGCCGATCCGGCCGTGTTCGAGGAGGTTCCGGCCGACATCGACGCCTCGGTCTGGACGGCGGCCTCCGCGAGCCAGCTGCCGCTCGTCGACCCGCCCAAGAAGGGCAAGGCGGTCGGCGTCTTCACCGACCTCTACGCAAAGGGGCTCGCCGACAAGGCCGCGGACGCCAACGGCAACGGTGTCGTCTCGAACGCCGAGCTGCTCGCCTTCGTCCGCAAAGGCTCGGCCGAAATCTGTGCGCGCCGCAAGGCCGATTGCGAGATGGGCCTCGTGCCGGCGCTCGGCCCCGACGAGAAGCTCGCCGCCGTTCCGGACCGCGTCGTCCGCAGCGAGGCCGGGCCGCCGCCCGCGGTCGCCCCCGCCAAGCTCACGGCCGACAAGATCACCGACATCGTCGGCGCCAAGATCGACGGCTCGCTTGTGATCGAGCAGCTTCCCGGATCGCCCGTGCCTGTCGGCACGCGCGACGTCCGCTTCCGAATCACCAGCACCGTCGACGGCTTTCTGGTGCTGCTCAGCCTCGACGACAACGGCACGCTGACGCAGCTGTTCCCAAACCAGTTCAGCCGCGAGCGGGTCAAGGACGGCCGCATCCGCGCCGGCCACCAGCTGACCGTGCCGGACGCCTATTACGGCTTCCGGATCAACGCCACGGCGCCCTCGAGCGGAACGCTGATCGCCGTGCTGCTCAGCGAGCCGCCCGGCAAGCCCGGCGGCGAGTTGGCACTGCCGCCGTCGGTCAAGACGCGCAAGATCGAGGTGATCCCGGCGGAAGAGGCCGAGAAGACGCTGCTGCCCGAGCTCGCCAAGGCCGGCGAGCGGCTCGATGCCGGCAAGGCCGGCACGAATACCTTCACCGCCGGCCGGCACGTGGCCGTGCTGCGCTACGCCATCGTCAAACCTTGAACGGGGGCTGGGCCATGGGTTCAGCGAAGGTTCAAGTTGCTTGCGCTTTTCTTGCCCCGGGTCGGGCAATCCCTGCCTTCATTGCCGCGGAATGCGTGCGGAGGAGATCGACATGAAGATGAGGCGCGTGTTGCTGGCAGGCGTTGCGACCCTGCCGCTCGTGTGGACGTCGGTCGCCTTGGCGCAGGCGCCCGACAGCGGATCGGATAACCGCCAGGTCGTGGTCGAGCCGAGCGATGCCGGCGCTGCGCCGCCGACCATCGATCCGGCCGCACCGCCGGCTGCGGCTGCGGCCCCGCCGCCTGCGGACGCGGCGGCTCCGCCTCCGGGTGGTCCGCCCCCCGAGCTG
>JAEZCD010000103.1 GCA_023430145.1 Pseudomonadota bacterium | reverse complement strand
GGGGGGCCCCCCCCGCCCCCCCTTCGAGGATCCGGACCCGCGGGGGCTAGGGTCGCCGGATCCATGCAGTCGCGCGCCTCAGACTCAGCCGCGACCGATCGTGACCGCGACGAAGCGGGTGCCTTCGCCCGACTTCACGCGCATCAGCACCGACTTCTTGCCGTTCTTCTCGGCCTCGCGGACGCCCTGGGTGACGTCGCTGGTCGAGCTGACCGGCTTGTTGCCGAGCTCGAGGATGATGTCGCCCTCGCGCAGCTTGCCGGCGGCGGCGCCTTCCGGATCGACCTCGACCACCTCGACGCCCTTGGCGCCGGCCTGCTTGGCGCTCGCCGGAGCGATCTGGATGCCGAGCTTGGCGGTCTGCTTCGAGGACGTGGCGCCCTCGTCGGCGTCGTTCCCGCCGAGCGCCGCCTGCTGCTGCTCGGGCAGCTCGCCGAGCTTGACCTTCAGCATCATCTCCTTGCCGTCGCGGACGATCGTCAGCTCGACGTCGGAGCCCGGCTTCATGCCGGCGATCTTGCGGGCCAGCTCGCGCGGGGTCGCCACCGCATCCTGGCCGACGCGGATGATGGCGTCGCCCGACTTGATGCCCGCCTTGGAGGCCGGGCTGTCCGCCTGCGCCTCGGCGACGAGCGCGCCCTGCGGCTTGGCGATGCCGAGGTTCTCGGCGAGGTCGGGGGTGACTGGCTGAATCTGCACGCCGATCCAGCCGCGGGTGACGCTGCCATTGTCCTTCAGCGAGGCGACGACGTCGTCGGCGACCTCGGCCGGAATGGCGAAGGCGATGCCGACATTGCCGCCCGACGGCGAGAAGATGGCCGTGTTCACGCCCACGACCTCTCCGGCGAGGTTGAAGGTCGGACCGCCCGAGTTGCCGCGGTTCACGGCGGCGTCGATCTGCAGGAAGTCGTCATAGGGACCGGCGCCGATGTCGCGGCCGCGGGCCGAGACGATGCCCGCCGTCACCGTGCCGCCGAGGCCGAACGGGTTGCCGACCGCGACCACCCAGTCGCCGACGCGCGGCGCGGCCGAGGCGAACTTGACGAACGGGAAGGTCTTGTCGCTGTCGATCTTGAGCAGCGCCAGATCGGTCCGCGAGTCGGTGCCGACCACCTTGGCCGGATAAGTCTCGCCCGCGTCGACGCCGATCTCGACCTCGCTCGCCTCGGAGACGACGTGGTTGTTGGTGACGACGTAGCCGTCGGCGGAGACGAAGAAGCCGGAGCCCTGGGAGCTGCCGAAGCGGCGCGGCAGCTCGCGGCGCGGCATCGCACGGCCCTGGCCCTGGCGGCCGAGCTCGTCCTCGAACCTGCGGAAGAAGCGCTCGAGCGGGCTGCCCTCGGGGAGCTCACGCGAGCTCGGGCCGCCGTCGAAGCGCGAGAGGCGAAGATTGCTGTCCGACTTCACGCGGACGCTGACGACGGCCGGCTTCACGGTGTCGATGACGTCGGCGAAGCTCGCCGTCACGCCGGCCGGCTGCTGGACGCGCTCGGAGAGGTTCTGCGCCTGGGCGGGGATGCTGCCCGGCAGCAGCGCCTGGCTCGCCACACCGCCCATCAGGGCGAGAGCCAGCGCCGAGGCGACGATCGCGCGGCGGCCGCGGCTCTGCGCCGGGGAAGGATTGGAATTGGTCTCGTTCATGGTCTGCTCCGTGTCGAACGGGCGAATCCGCCCCCTCTTCGACGACGAAGATGGAAGTCCCGGCCTTACGACGTCCTGTCGGCGACATGAAAGTTTCGTAAGGTCGGCCTTTCTTCCCTCTCCCATGGGGAGTGGGTGTCGCCGAAGGCGACGGGTGAGGGGGTACCGAGTGTCAGAACGAGCGCCGTACCCCCTCATCCGGCCGCTTCGCGGCCCCCTTCTCCCTAAGGGAGAAGGAAGAAGTGCCGTCGCCGCCGAGCTCGGCCTCGAGCGCGGCCCGTTCCTCCTCGCTGAGCGGCGGACCGGCCTCGGCGCCGCTTCGCCGTCGCACCAGCAGCACGCCGGCGATGCCGGCGAGGAGGGCCAGGAACGGGGCGGCCCAGAGCAGCAGCGTGTGCGGCGCGACGACCGGCCGCAGCAGCACGAACTCGCCATAGCGGGCGACGATGAAGTCGAGCACACCGCGGTCGCTGTCGCCGGCGACGAGGCGCTCGCGCACGAGGCGGCGCAGATCCTTGGCGAGGTCGGCGTCGGAATCGTCGATCGACTGGTTCTGGCAGACCATGCAGCGCAGTTCCTGGCTCAGCGCCCGCGCCCGCGCCTCGAGCGCCGGATCGGGCAGCGCCTCGCCGGGCGCGAGCGCATGCGCCGGGAGGGCGAGGAGGAGGAAGAGGGCCAAGAGCCGCTTTCTGCCCTCGATCTTCCTTCTCCCATAGGGAGAAGGTGGCCGCGAAGCGGCCGGATGAGGGGGTACGGCGCTCGTTCTGACGCTCCGTAACCCCTCACCCGTCGCCTTCGGCGACACCCTCTCCCTATGGGAGAGGGAAAAGAAGGCGCCCCACACCACCCCTACTCCGCCGGCACCGCCGCCGGCACCTTGGTCCGCGCCCGGCGCGGGGCGCCGACACGCAGCCGCCGGTCGGAGAGGGAAAGGCCGCCGCCCGCCGCCATGACGACCGCGCCGAGCCAGATCAGCAGCACGAGCGGCTTGTAGCTCGAGCGGATGGCGATGCCGCCGTCGCGCTCCTCGCCGGGCGCGAGATAGAGCTGCGACAGGCCGAAGGTGGCGATGCCGGCCTCGGTGGTGTCGCTCGCCCGCGCGGCGAAGCGGCGCTTGGCCGGCTCCACGGTGGCGACGAGGCGGCCGCCCTCGCGGACCCCGATACGCGCCACGCGCTCGGAATAGTTCGGGCCCTGGCGCGGGAAAACGCCCTCGAGCGTCAGGTCGAAGCGGCCGAAGCGGACCGTATCGCCGGGCTTCATCGCGTCCACCCGCTCGGTGCCCCAGGCGGTGGCGGCGACGATGCCGAGCAGCGTCAGGCCTATCCCGCAATGGGCGACCGCGGTCCCCCAGGTCGAGCGCGGCAGGCCGGCGGCGCGCGAAAGGCTCTCCCGCAGCGGCAGGCGGCCGAGCCGTGTGCGCTCGATGATCTCGGCGAAGGCGCCGCAGATGGCGAAGGCGGCGATGCCGACGCCGATCGGCGCCAGCGTCGGTCCGCCGCCGGCATAGCCCACCGCCAGCGCCGCGGCGACAATGGCAAGCCCGAGCGCGAACAGCAGGCGCTGCGCGGCGCCGAGAAGATCGCCGCGCTTCCAGGCGAGCAGCGGGCCGAACGGCATCGCCAGCAGGACCGGGATCATCAGCGGCCCGAAGGTGAGATCGAAGAACGGCGCGCCGACCGAGATTTTCTGGCCCGTCGCCGCCTCGAGCGCGAGCGGATAGAGCGTGCCGACGAAGACGGCGACGCAGGCCGCGGTCAGGAACAGGTTGTTGAGAACCAGCGCGCCCTCGCGCGACACGGGCGCGAAGATGCCGCCGGGCTTGAGCATCGGCGCCCGCCAGGCGTAGAGCGCCAGCGAGCCGCCGATGAAGGCGATCAGGATGAGCAAGATGGCGATGCCGCGCTCCGGATCGACCGCGAAGGCGTGCACCGAGGTGAGCACGCCCGAGCGGACGAGGAAGGTGCCGAGCAGCGAGAGCGCGAAGGCGAGGATGGCGAGCAGGATCGTCCAGACCTTCAGCGCCTCGCGCTTCTCCATCACCACGGCGGAATGGAGCAGCGCGGTGCCGATGATCCAGGGCATCAGCGAGGCGTTCTCGACCGGGTCCCAGAACCAGAAGCCGCCCCAGCCGAGCTCGTAATAGGCCCAGTAGGAGCCCATGGCGATGCCGAGGCCGAGGAAGATCCAGGCCGCCAGCGTCCACGGCCGCACCCAGCGCGCCCAGGCGGCGTCGATGCGGCCCTCGATCAGCGCCGCCACCGCGAAGGAGAAGGCCATCGAGAAGCCGACATAGCCGAGATAGAGCAGCGGCGGATGGATCGCGAGGCCGATGTCCTGCAGCACCGGGTTGAGGTCGCGGCCCTCGAAGGGGGCCGGCTCGAGCCGCGCGAACGGGTTCGAGGTGACGAGCAGGAAGAGCAGGAACGCGCTGGCGATCCAGGCCTGCACCGAGAGCACGGTCGCCTTCAGGCTCTCCGGCAGGTTGCGGCCGAACAGGGCCACGCAGCCGCCGAACAGGACGAGGATCAGCACCCAGAGGAGCATCGACCCCTCGTGGTTGCCCCAGACGCCGGAGAGCTTGTAGATCAGCGGCTTGGCGGAGTGCGAGTTCTCGAAGACGTTCTGGACCGAGAAATCCGAGCCGAGATAGGCGAGCGTCAGGCACAGGAAGGCGAAGGCCACGAAAGCGAGCTGCGCCAGCGCCACCGGCCCGGCCGACGCCATCATCCCCGCATCCCGCACCCGCGCGCCCCACACGGGCACGACCGATTGAACGAGCGCCAACGCCAGCGCCAGCACGAGCGCGTAATGGCCGAGCTCGGGGATCATGGGTGGCTCCTTCCTTCTCCCAGGGGGAGAAGGTGGCCGCGAAGCGGCCGGATGGGGGGGTAGGGTGCTGGTTCTGATGCTCCGTAACCCCTCACCCGTCGCCTTCGGCGACACCCTCTCCCCATGGGAGAGGGAAGAGAAGACAAGGGCGCGGGAAGAGAAGAAGAATGCATCACTTCCCCTCCTCGCCGCGCCAGACGCCCTGCTCCTTGAGCGTGGCGGCGACTTCCTTCGGCATGTAGCGCTCGTCGTGCTTGGCGAGCACGGTATCGGCGTGGAACAGACCGTCCGCCGACAGCACGCCCTCGGCCACCACCCCCTGCCCCTCGCGGAACAGGTCCGGCAGGATGCCGGTGAACGCCACCGGCACGGCGCGGGCGGTGTCGGTGACCTCGAAGCGCGTGTCGGCGCTGCCCGACTTCACCACCGAGCCCTCCTTGACGATGCCGCCGAGGCGGAAGCGCGTGCCCGGTGGCACCGCCCGCTCGGCGATCTCGGTCGGCGTGCGGAAGAAGACGATGCTGTCGTCGAGCGCGGTCAGGATGAGCGTCAGGGCGCCGGCCAGCACGATGCCGGCGGCGGCGATCAGGACCAAGCGCCGTTGCTTACGCGTCATCTCAACTACCCAACCCAAGACTCTGAACGAGCGACTCTATCTTCGCCAGCGCTTCGCCGTCGCCCGCATAGGTCTCGCGCGCCTTGGCGGCCGCCGTCCGGGCCTTCTCCTTCTCGCCGAGCACCGAATACGAGCGGACGAGGCGCAGCCAGTCGTCGACCGCGCCGCCCTCGCTGGCGAGCCGCGCGGCAAACCCCTCGACCATGCCGCGCACCATCGCCGTGCGGTCATCCTCGCCGAGCTTCTCGGCGGCGGCGACGTCCTCGGCGGTCGGGCCACGGGCCGGCGGCGCCTCGAGGCGGGCGATCTCCTGCCGCATGCCGGGGAGCCACGGCGCTCCGGGCGGCGCCTCGGCGACGACCGCCTTCAGCGTCGCGACGGCGGCGGCGCGGTCGCCGTCCTGCTCCTGCGCCAGCGCCTTGGAGATCCGCGCCTGCAGATGCTTCGGATCGAGCGCCAGCGCCCGGTCGAAGGCGCCGCGCGCGTCGGCCGTGACGACGCCGCCGGCGGTCGCCACCTGGGCGATGCCGTGCATCGCCTCGCGGTCGGCGGTCGAGCCGAGCAGCCGGATGGCGTTGCCATAGGCGCGCACCGCGTCCTGGTAGCGGCCGAGCCGCATGTAGACCGGCGCCATGATCTCCCAGCCCTCGCCGTTCTCCGGATCCTGCGCCAGCGCCGCCTCGGCGCGAGCGAGCAGCCGCTCGCCGGACTCCTTGTTCGGATCGCCGTCGAGCCGGCCCGCCAGCGGCTGGCCGGGCAGGTCGGGCGAGCCGAGGGCGATATATGTGCCGAGCCCGAACAGGGGCAGGCCGACCAGCACGGCCAGCGTCAAGGCACGCAGCCGGCCAGGGCCGGCCGATACCGCCGCCTCGGCCTTGCGGCGCTCGGCCGCGGCGAGGAGGCGCCGGCCGATCTCGGTCCGCGCCGCCTCGGCCTCGGCCTCGTCGATCACGGCACGCGCGCGGTCGCGCTCGACCTCGCGCAACTGATCGCGGTACACAGCGGTGTCGTCCGCGACCGCCTCGCCTGCCGCCGGGCGACGCGCGAGTGGCCAGAGCACGGCGAGAACCGCGAGCCCCGTCATCACCGCCATCGCTACCCAGAGCAGCATGCACGCCTCTGATCCGACCAACGCAGCCCGCCCGGCGACGCGGGAGAATCGCCGCGGCGCGCGTCGCCGGGCGGGCCACGCGCATCAGATAGTATGTGCACCGCCACGCCTGAACCATAGCTGACCGGACCCATGGCGATACCGACGCCGTCCCAGCGCAGCCGCGAGCGCTCCGCCGACACCGCCCTGCACGCGGGCTACGAGATCGTGATCGTCGGCTCGGGCGTCGCCGCCGCAGCGCTCGCCTTCGCGCTCGCGCAACGGCACGGGCTCCGTGACATCGCCGTGCTGAAGCCGCCGCACGCGGTCGGCGTCGCGCCGGGGCCGGCGGTGCTGCGGCAGTCGCACGAGGCGCCGGCGATGGTGGCGCTCGCTTCGGCTGCGGTGCAGGCCTATCGCGGACTCCCGCGTGCGCTCCGCGCGGAAATGTCGCCCCTCGTGCGGCCGCTGCTCGAGCTCGCCTTCACCCCGGCCGGACTCGCCCGTGCGAACCGGCTCGCCGACACCGCGAGCCATCTCGGCGGCAAGGCCTGGCTGGTGCCGCCGCTCGAGGTCCGCTCGCATCTGCCCTTCGCCCGGCTCGGCGGCGAGCCGCCGCTGCTCGGGGCGCTGTTCGAGCCCGCGGTGACGGTCTTCGACCGGCGCGGCCTCGCCCGTGCCCTCACCACCGCCGCAGCCGAGCGCGGCGTCCAGTTCCTCGAGGCGGTTCCGGTCGAGGAGGTGCTCTTCGAGGGCGACACCGCGATCGGCGTCCGCACGACGACGGCGACGGTGCGCGCGAAGTCGATCGTGCTGGCGCCGGAGGGCGCGCTGCCCCGCTTTGCGGGCCTCGAGCTGCCGGGTCTCGCGGGCCTGGCCGAGACGCTGCTGATCGAGAGCGAGCCTGCGGGGCCGGCGTTCGCTGCGGTGGCGGTGTCGCGCAGGTTCGGCACGCTCGCCCAGGACGATCTCGGCTGCACGGCGCTGTCGGCGATCGTTCCCGCCGGCCGCGAGCCGAGCGCGGCCCGGGTGGCGCATCTCGCCGCGCTCGTCGAGGCGGCGCCGGGGCTCGGCGGCCTGCTGCTGCGTCGCGAGCTGCGGTCGCGGATTCTCCCGACGCTCGACGGGGCGCCGATCGCCGGCCGGCTGCGGCCCGGGCTGCACCTCCTCGCCGGCCTCGGCTTCGAGAATGCCGCCCTCGCCCTGCCCGCCGCCGAGGCGTTGGCGGGGGAGATCGCCGGCGGAGCCGCTCCGACGCTGCTCGCTCCACTGGCAC
>JAEZCD010000086.1 GCA_023430145.1 Pseudomonadota bacterium | reverse complement strand
ACGCCGACCCGGGCGGTGACGCCGCGCGTGGAGCCGCGCCGGCCGCAGGTGCGCGAGGTCTTCGAGGAGGCGCCGCGCTTCGAGCCCCGCCGCCGCCGGCCCCGCGAGACGAATTTCGACGGCCCTCCGCCCCGCTTCGAGCGCTTCGACAATCCGGGCCGGTTCCAGGGCGAAGGACGCCCGCGGCGCTTCGACGGCGGCGGCCGGCGCTTCGAGGGCGGCGGAAGAGGCGGATTCGGCGGCGGTCGCGGCGACGGTTTTGGGGGCGGCCGGGGCTTTGGCGGTGGTGGCGGCCGCTTCCAGCAGGTCGGCGGATTCGGCGGCGGCAGGTTTTAGGGTCGCCGAACTGCTGGAGGACTCACGTCAGCGGCGCATTCCTCGTCTCGACCCCGATCGCCGCCACCGCCAGGGCCGCGACGACGAGCAGCCCGGAAAATCCGGCGAGCGCATAGCCGAAGCCCGCCGCCATCACCGGCGCCATCACCGAGGGCGCGAGAAGCCCGCCGAGCCGCGCGATCGAGCCGGCGGCGCCCATGCCGGTGGCGCGCAGGTTGGTCGGGTAGATCTCGGGCGTATAGGCGTAGAGCGAGCCCCAGGTGCCGAGCAGCGCGAAGCTCATGGCGAGCGTCGAGGCCGCCACCAGCGTCGCCGAGACGGCGACGGCATAGAGGAAGCAGCCGGCGGCGCTGAGGAGGAGGAAGCCGATCAGCGTCGGCCGCCGGCCCCATTGCTCCACCCCGTAGGCGGCGAGCGCATAGCCGGGGATCTGGGCCAGCGCGACGAGGACGAGAAAGAACTCGCCGCGCAGGAAGCCGAAGCCCTGGCCCGCGAGCTGCGCGGGCAACCAGACGAAGACGCCGTAATAGGACGCCGAGACGAGGAACCAGACGGCGAGGATCAGCACGCTGCGCCGCCGCAGCTCCGCCGAGAACAGGGCGGAGGCCGGGGCGCTCGGCTGAAGCCAGGCGGCGATCTCGCCGCGCGGCAGCGCCCGGCCATTGTCGCGGGCGATCTTTTCGAGCACCGCCCGCGCCTCCTGCACGCGGCCGGTGCGCAACAGATACATCGGCGATTCCGGGATCCAGAGGCGCAGAAAGATGCCGATCAGCGCCGGCAGGCCGGTGACGAGAAAAATGGTTCGCCACGGCGCCTCCGATCCGGCGGCGAGCCAGGCGGTGAGCGCGACGGCGACCGTGCCGACGGCCCAGAATCCTTCCAGGATGACGAGCCAGCGCCCGCGGCGGCTCGCCGGCAAGAACTCGGCCATCATGGCGTAGTCGACCGGCAGCGTGCCGCCGACGCCGAGGCCGGTGAGGAAGCGCAAACCGACGAGCCACCAGAAGTCGGGCGCGAAGGCGGAGAGGATGCCGAACACCGCATCGATCAGCACCGTGCCGATCAGCACGCGGCGGCGGCCGTAGCGGTCCGCGAGCCGGCCGAAGAGGAATGCGCCGACCAGCATGCCGAGGAAGAAGGCGGTGCCGGTCTGCAGCGCCTGCGGCACCGTCAGCCCGAAGGTTTTGGCGATCGACGGCGCGGTGAAGCCGATCGCCAGCACCTGCATCGCGTCCGCGGCCCATACGAGGCCGAAGATCAGCAGGAGGCGCCGCTGATAGGCGCCGGTGCCGGCCGAGGCCAGCGCCGCGTCGAAGGAGATCGCCGTCATGCCCGCCCCCGCCGGCCTCAGGTGTTTGCGTGAGCCTGCACCGGCAGCGGCTCGCTTGGAAAGGCGCGTCGTCGCCGAGGTCGTAGCGCGCGGGCGAAAACGTCCACTTTCTCGGCGAATGATGCGATACCGCGACGCGACCGCAGCAGCCCCGCCGACGAACCGATGTTCCTCTCGATCGCCACCACGCATCGCCCCGCGACCGATCTCGGCTTCCTCTTGATGAAGCATCCCGAGCGCGTGCACGCGGTCGAGCTCTCCTTCGGCACGGGCACGGTGCTGTTCCCCGAGGCGAGCGAGGAGCGCTGCGAGGCGGCGCTGGTGCTCGACGTCGATCCGGTCGGCCTCGTGCGCGGCCGCGGCCGGAGCGAAGGCCTCCTCGACCAGTACGTCAACGACCGGCCCTATGCCGCCTCCTCCTTCCTGTCGGTGGCGCTGAATCGCGCTTTTCGCACGGCGATGGCCGGATCGTCGCGCGAGCGCCAAAACCTCGCCGACACGGCGATCCCGCTCGAGATCCGGGTGACGCCGCTGCCGGTGCGCGGCGGCGAGACGCTGCTCGCCGAGCTGTTCGAGCCGCTCGGCTGGACGATCGAGGCCGTGCGCCTCGTAGGTCCCTCCGGCCCCTCGCGCTATGTCGATCTCGTGCTGCGCGGCACGCTGCGGCTCGCGGACGCGCTGTCGCACCTCTACGTGCTGCTGCCGGCGCTCGATGCCGACAAGCATTATTGGGTCGGCGCCGACGAGGTCGACAAGCTGCTCGCCAAGGGCGGCGCCTGGCTCGGAGCCCATCCGGCGCGGGAGGAGATCGCCCGCCGCTATCTCCGCCGCCGGCGCGACCTCGTCGCCGAGGCGCTGGCGCGGCTTGCTCCCGAGGACGAGCCGGTCGAGGCCGCCGAGGAGGAGGCGCAAACGCCGGCCCGCGAGGCCGCCATCGAGGCGCCGCTGCGGCTGCACGAGCTAAGGCTCGACACGGTCGCCGAGGCGCTCGCTGCGAGCGGCGCGAAAACCGTCGCCGACCTCGGCTGCGGCGAGGGCAAGCTGCTGCGCCGCCTCGCCCGCGACCGCCGCTACGAAAAGCTGATCGGCCTCGACGCCTCGACCCGCGTGCTGGAGCGCGCGGCGGCGAGCCTGCGCCTGCGCGACCCGGGCGGGGACGACCGCATCGTCCTGCTGCACGGCGCCCTCACCTATCGCGACGAGCGCTGGCACGGGGTCGACGCCGCCGCGCTCGTCGAGGTGATCGAGCATCTCGATCCGGACCGGCTCGCTGCGCTCGAAGCGGTCGTGTTCGGCGAGGCGCGGCCGGCGACGGTGATCGTGACGACGCCGAACGCCGAGTACAACCGCCTCTTCCCGGGCCTCGCCGCCGGCGCCATGCGGCATCCCGACCACCGCTTCGAGTGGACCCGCGCCGAGTTCGCCGCCTGGGCAGCTGAAGTGGCCGAGCGGCACGGCTATGCGGCCGCCCTCTCCGGCATCGGCGACGCCGATCCGTCGCTCGGCCCACCCTCGCAGATGGCGGTGTTCTCGCGATGAGCGCCTCCACCCGCATCGAGGTCCCGGATTTCTCGCTGGTCGTGCTGATCGGCGCGACAGGCTCCGGCAAGTCGACGTTTGCCGCGCGCTGGTTCGCGCCGACCGAGATCGTCTCCTCGGACGTCTGCCGCGGCCTCGTCGGCGACGACCCGAACGACCAGTCGGTCACCGCCGACGCCTTCGACCTCGCCCGCACCATCGTCGAGAAGCGGCTGAAGAACCGCCGCCTCGCGGTCGTCGACGCCACCAATGTGCGGGCGAGCGAGCGGCGCGACTGGGTCGCCCTCGCCCGCCGCTGGCACGCACTGCCGGTGGCGATCGTCATCGATCCGGGCCTCGACGTCTGCATCGAGCGCAACAGGGCGCGGCCCGACCGCGATTTCGGACCGGGCGTGCCCAAGCGCATGATCCAGGAGATCCGCCAGGGGCTCAAAGGGCTTCCCCGCGAGGGCTTTCGGCAGGTCTGGCGCCTCTCCTCGGTGGAGGCGGTCGACGCCGCGGTCGTCGAGCGCACGCCGCTCTGGACCGACCGCCGCGACGATCACGGCCCGTTCGACATCATCGGCGACGTGCACGGCTGCGCGGACGAGCTCGAGGAGCTGCTGCAAACGCTCGGCTACGCCGTGTCCTGGCAGGACAGCGCGCCGAGCATCGCTTCCCCGGCGGGCCGAAAGCTCGTCTTCGTCGGCGACCTCGTCGACCGCGGCCCGCGCACGCCGGATGCGCTGCGGCTCGCCATGGCGGCCGTGGATGCAGGCATCGGCTACGTCGTCGCCGGCAACCACGACAACAAGCTCGCGCGCTGGCTCGGCGGCCGCAACGTGCAGGTCGCGCATGGCTTGCAGCTGTCGATCGACCAGCTCGCCGAGGAGCCGGAGGGATTTCGCCAGAAGGCGCACGCCTTCCTCGACGGTCTGCGCAGCCATTACTGGCTCGACGGCGGAAAACTCGCCGTCGCGCATGCCGGGCTGAAGGAGGAGATGATCGGCCGCGGCTCGCCGGCGGTGCGCGAGTTCGCGATGTATGGCGACACGACCGGCGAGAGCGACGAGTTCGGCATGCCCGTGCGCCGTGACTGGGCCGCTGCCTATCGGGGCGCGACCGCCGTGGTCTATGGCCACACGCCGATGCTCGAGCCGGAATGGGTCAACGACACGCTCTGCATCGACACCGGCTGCGTGTTCGGCGGCAAGCTCACGGCGCTGCGCTGGCCGGAGCGGGAGCTGGTCAGCGTGCCGGCGCAGCGCGTGTGGTCGGAGCCGATCCGGCCGCTCGCCCCGGCGACCGCCGAAAGCTCCGGGCAAGCCCGCGCCGACAACCTGCTCGACCATGCCGACGTCGCCGGGCGCCGCTGGATCGCGACGACGCTGGCCCGCCGCATCGTCGTCGCCGAGGAGAATGCGGCTGCGTCGCTGGAGGTGATGAGCCGCTTCGCCATCGCGCCGCAGTGGCTGGTCTACCTGCCGCCCACCATGTCGCCGGTCGAGACCAGCGGCCGCGACGGCTTTCTCGAGCGCCCCGAGGAGGCGTTCGCCTATTTCCACGCCCGGGGGCAAAACCACCTCGTGCTGGAGGAGAAGCACATGGGCTCGCGCGCGGTCGTCGCCCTCTGCCGCGACGTCGGGGCGGCGCGGCGCCGCTTCGGCACCACCACCGACGAGGCGGGCGCGATCTGGACGCGGACCGGGCGGGCCTTCTTCGCCGAGGCGGCGACCACCGCTGCACTGCTCGACCGGCTGCGCGCGGCCGCCGACGCGGCGGGATTGTGGGAGGAGCTTTCGACCGACTGGCTGTTGCTCGATGCGGAAATCATGCCGTGGTCGGCGAAGGCGTCGAGCCTCATCGCCGAGCAGTACGAGCCGGTCGCCGTTGCGGCCGCCGCGGGCC
>JAEZCD010000393.1 GCA_023430145.1 Pseudomonadota bacterium | reverse complement strand
CGTCCCGCTCGGCTCGGTCGCCGGCCGCGCGCTCGTCGCCGTGATCGCCATCATGACCTTCCTCGCGGCGCTGACAATCGGCGCCGTCGATCTCGTGCGCGGCGCCGCCGAGGCCTGGGAGAGCGAGGTGGCGCGCGAGATCACCGTGCAGATCCGCCCGCTCGAGGGGCGCGACATGGAGGAGGCGGTGCGCCGGGCGACCGAGATCGCCCGCGCCACGCCCGGCATCGCCGGCGTTCGCGCCTATTCGCGCGCGGAAGCGGCGCAGCTGCTCGAGCCCTGGCTCGGCACCGGACTCGACCTCGCCGAGCTGCCGGTGCCCCGGCTGATCGAGCTCGACGTCGGCTCCGGCAGCGCCGACCTCGCCGGGCTGCGCGCGCGGCTCGAGCGGGACGTGCCGGGCGCCACCGTCGACGATCACCGCCGCTGGGTCGAGCGGCTGCGCGGCATGGCCGGCAGCGTCGTCGCCACCGGCATCGGCATCCTCGCCCTCGTCGTCGCGGCGACGATCTTCTCGGTCGTGTTCGCCACCCGCGGCACCATGGCCGGCAACCGCGAGGTGGTGGAAGTGCTGAACCTCGTCGGCGCCACCGACCAGTTCATCGCCCGCGAGTTCCAGCGCCGCTTCTTGAGGCTCGGCCTCGTCGGCGGGGCGATCGGCGGCGGCAGCGCGCTCGTCGTCTTCCTCGTCGCCGGGCTTTTCGGCTCCGGCTCCGGGGCGGCGAACGGCTCGCTGTTCGGCGATTTCGGACTGGGACTCACCACCTTCTTCGGCGTAGTCTTCGTTCTGGTGCTGATCGCCGTCGCCGTCGCCGTCACCTCCCGCGTAACCGTCGCCCGCTACCTCGCCCGCCCGGATTGAAGAGGGCTGCCCTTCACATGCCGCATTCGGTCCCATGTATGGGGGCATGACAGACGCCGAAACGACCGGCCGCGAGGAGCGCCCGCCGGCGCGGCGACGCGCCGGCTTCGGCCTGCGGCGTTCGCTCGCCGTCATCCTCGGCCTCGGTGCCCTGCTCTGCGCGGCGGCGCTCGCCGGCTTCGCATCCTTCGTCAGCGCCGTGCCGACGCGGGAGCGGGCCGATATCGGCCGGGCGGACGCGATCGTCGCCCTGACGGGTGGCGCCGAGCGGCTCGCCGACGCCCTGACGCTGCTCGACAGGGGGCTCGCCGGGCGCCTGCTGATCACCGGCGTCAATCCCGGCACGACCGAGGACGAGCTGGTGCGAAAAGTGCCGCGCTTCGCCCGCTTCGCGGCCTGCTGCGTCGATCTCGACCGCCGCGCCGCCAACACGCTCGGCAATGCGCAGGAGACCCGGCGCTGGGTTCGCGACCGCGGCTTCCGCTCGGTCATCGTCGTGACGTCCGGCTATCACATGCCGCGGGCGCTGATGGAGCTGGAGCGCGAATTGCCGGACGTGGCGCTGATCCCCTATCCGGTGGTGACCGCGCGCCTCCGGGACGGCGCCTGGTGGCGCGATGCCGCGGCCGCCCGGCTGATGGTCTCCGAATATCTGAAGTTCGTCGCCGCGGCGGCCAAGCTGCGGCTCGCGCCGGCGGTCGAGCAGTTCGTGCCGCCCGCCTCCGCCGCCGCCCGGCTCTGACGCGCCCGGCCGCATGCTGCGCTCGCTCGCCTTCAACGTCCTGTTCTTCATCGTCTTCGTCGTGCTCGGCATCGCCATGCTGCCGACGCTGCTGCTGCCGCGGCGAACGATGTTCGCCTTCGTCAAGGCCTGGGGGCGGATCAACATCTGGCTCATGCGGCACGTCGCCGGCATCAGGCTCGAGTTCCGCGGCCTCGACAACATCCCGGAGGGCGCGCTGCTGGTCGCCGCCAAGCACCAGTCGACGCTGGAGACTTTCGCGCTCGCGACCGTGCTCGACGATCCCACCTTCGTCATCAAGCGCGAGCTGATGTGGCTGCCCTTCTTCGGCTGGTACTCGGTCAAGGCGGCGATGATCCCGGTCGATCGCGGCGCCGGCGCGTCCGCGGTGCGGCGCATCGTCGAGCGGGCCCGGCTCGAGGCGGCGCGCGGCCGGCAGATCGTCATCTTCCCGGAGGGAACGCGAAAAGCCGCCGGCGCCCCGCCCGCCTACAAGTCGGGCGTCGGCCACATGTATGCCGCGCTCGGCGTGCCGCTCCTGCCGGTGGCGCTCGACACGGGCCTCTTCTGGCCGCGCCGCCGCTTCAGGAAGCACCCCGGCACCGCTGTCATCGAGTTTTTGGCGCCGATCCCGCCCGGCCTGCCGCGCGCCGAGGCCGGGCGGCTGCTCGAGGAGCGCATCGAGACGGCGACGGCGCGCCTCCTCGCCGAAGCGCGGACGGAGCGTCTCGGGCGCCACGCGGTTAACGTCTCGGAAACCATAAATCCGCTGGCACATTGACGGCGCGGCCGTTTTGTTCCAGTTTTGTTCCCATGTTCAACGCCGCGATTCTCTCCGCCCGACCGACCGGTGAAGCGCTCGACATCGGCCCGGCGCTGGTCTCCGACCTGCCGGACATGCCGCGCTTCCATCTCTGGCAAGGCCGCTCCGGCGACCGCTATCTGGCCGCCGTGCACGAGATCGGCGAGATCGAGCTGCCGAACGATTCGGTGGTGCTGCTCGTCGCCGCCGGACGCTCGGGGCGTCGGGAGATCTTGGCCGCGCTGGCGTTCGGGACGGCCGACAGGGCCGCCGAGCAGCGGCTGCGCACCGCGGTGCAGGCAGTCGGCGCGACCGAGGTGCACGTCCACCTGCTCGCCCGCACCTCGGCCGATCGCGCCGCGGCGCTGCGCGATCTGGCGCCGGCGCGCTGCGCCCGAGGCACCGGCGAGGCGGCTGCGGCGTAGGCAGAGCGGGTGACTGCCGCGAAAGCTCCGGATCGCCGACGCTCTTCCACCGCCTCGTCATCCTACGCGAAGGCGGGGGGTCCAGGGTCTGATGTCTTCCACCCTTCCATACGAAGGCTGGGTCCTCCGCCTTCGCGGAGGACGACGGGCGAGGGCATCGGAACGCCCTTCTGCCCGTGGGCACGTGCGGCACCCGCCTTCGGGCGACAACGGGGGGACCGCCGCGCCAACCCGCGCCTCCACCGCCGCAGGTGCCGTGATGGCCGCCCGACCGCGTGCAATCCACTCGACTCATACGAGTAATTCGGATTACATGCATCTCAAGATAGTCGAGCTGCTGGGGAGCCCGGATGGCGAGGTCTTGGATCGTGGTGGTCGCGGCGGCCGTCGCGGTTTCGGGGTGCGCGTCGTCGGCCGACAAGGTGGCATCGACCTATGTCTCGCCGCTCCAGTACGACGCCTACAACTGTCAGCAGATCGGAGAAGAAGCGCGCCGCATAGCTGCGCGCGCCTCCGAGGCCGCCGGCGTCCAGGATGCGCAGGCGCGCAGCGATGCGACGACGACGGCGGTGGCGGTGGTGATCTTCTGGCCGGCGGCCTTCTTCCTCGACGGAGACAACGAGAAGACGGCCGAGCTGGCGCGGCTGAAAGGCGAGCTGCAGGCGATCGAGCAGGTCGCGATCATGAAGCAATGCGGGATCGTCTTTCAGAAGGCTCCGGCGAAGACGGGGTGAAGGGCGCCTGCCCATGCTCGACTAACCCTCGCTCGTGATCTTCTCGCGGGCGGCGCTTGCGAGAAATGCCGAACGCGTCAGGCCCCGACGCGCTGCCGCCTCGTCGATTGCGGCGAGGAGGCCGGCATCGATGGACAGATTGGCGCGGGCCGGTCGTCCGGCGTCGAGAAGCAGCGGCACCAAGGCGATCGCCGCTCTCGGCGAGCCGGGCCGCGACACGGGGGTCGGCCCGCATCGCCTCGAGGCTGCGCGGCTCGGGCAGGGGCTCGCCATCGGCGATCGCATCTTCGGCCCACAGCCGAACCGCCTCGACGGCGTTCTGCATCGCCTCGTCGACCGTGCCGCCGCCGGAATAGCAGCCGGGAAGATCCGGGAAGGTCATGCCATAACCGTCGACGGCGCCGTCGACGAGACCGATATAGCGGGTCATTCGGACTCCATCCGTCCGCCGGCTCACAGCGCCTCGGCGATGGCCTCGAGGCGGGCGTCGCGCATGCCCATCTCGGCCAGCGCCGCGACGGTGTTCACGACGTAGTCGCGGTTCAGCCCGGTGATGCCGCAGCTGCAGCGGACGATGCGGATGACCTCGTCGGAGGGCAGCCGACCAGCATATTGGACGTGCTGGCGGTCGACGACATAGGCGAGGCCGCGGATGCGCTCGCCGGTCGCGAGCTGCACCGGCGCCAGGAGCTCGCGATAGACGTGGCTGACGAGCTCGCGCTCGCGCAGATAAGCGAGCGTCTCCGGCACCGCCTCGCGATCGACCCGGAAGGCCACCCCGGGGCAGGAGCCGCCGCGGTCGAGCCCGAGCACCAGCCCCGGCTGCTCCGGCGTGCCGCGATAGCGGTTGGAGTACACGCACAGCGAGCGGTGGAAGCCGTGCATGCGCCCCGGCACGCGCTCGACATAGGAGAAGCCCGGCCGCCACATCAGCGAGCCGTAGCCGAAGACCCAGAGGTCGCGATCGATGGGGATCATGGTGGGTGCGGAAAGGCAGTCGCGCGTTGACATCGCGTCCCGGCTCGGCTCGGTTAGCAAGGGCAAGCCATCGCCGCAAGCCCTGCAAAATCCGGGCCCAGCGCTCGTCCCCCGCGTTCAATTCCTTGGGATTCTAGGCGTCGGTATGCCTTCCAGTTCGTTAACGCGTCGTCGGCGCTGGCCGATTTTCCTGCCGACGCTGCTCCTGCTGCTCGTTGCCGCCGGCTGGAGCGCCTTCTGGTTCATCGCCGCCGATCGCGCCGGCACCGAGATCGACCGCGCCATCGCCCGCGAGGCCGCGGCCGGTCGTCGCGCCGAGTGCGGCGACCGGCGGATCGGCGGCTATCCGTTCCGCATAGAGGTGCGCTGCACGCCGGCGCGGATCACCCTCGACAGCCGGCAGGGACCGCTCGTCTTCGAGGCGCCGGGCTTCGTCGCCGTCGCCCAGCTGCCGGTGCCGAGCCACCTCGTCGCCGAGATGCGGTCGCCGGCAACGCTGCGCGGCGCGGCCGGCGGGCCGACCATCTCGCTGAGCTTCTCGGCCGCGCAGGCGAGCGTGCAGGGGTCGCCCTCGACCGGCGTCGACAGCCTCTCGGTCGAGCTGAAGACGCCGGTGCTGGAGCGCATCGCCGGGGATCAGGTTCTGGTCGGCCTGATGGCGAACGACATCGCGGTGCATACGCGGCGGGCGCCGGCCGGCCCGCCGGGCACCTGGGATCTCGTCGCACGGCTTACCGGCGCGCAGGTGCCGGTGATCGAGTCCCCCTTCGCCCAGGCGCCGTCGATGGTCGAGCTGCAGCTTTCCCTCATCAAGGCCGAGCTTCTCGCGCCGGCGCCGACGCCGGAGCGGCTGCGCGCCTTCGCGGCCGCCGGCGGCAAGCTGCATCTGGCGCTGCTGCGCGCCGAGCAGGGTGAGGTGCTGGCCGAGGCGAAGGGCGATGTTTCGCTCGATCCGCAGGGTTTTCTCGTCGGCGACGCCACCGTCACGGTCGCCGGGATGCAGCAATTCCTGGCCAAGGCCTCCGAAGCGGGCCTCGGCTGGATGTGGACCCTGCTGCCGCTCGGCCGGGCCGATAAGCTCGGCGAGCGGCCGGCCTCGACCTATGCGGTGCGGGCCGCGGGCGGGGCCGTCTCGGTCGGGCCGCTGCGCTTCGGCGTGCTGCCGCCGCTCTTCTGAGCCGGGGCCTCCGCGGCGCGGCGGCCGAAATCGGGCGCGGCCGCGTCCTGGCCGATGTCGACGATGCCCTTGCGGATGGCCCGGGTGCGGGTGAACAGGTCGAACAGCGCGTCGCCCTCGCCCCAGCGGATCGAGCGCTGCAGCGCCGTCAGATCCTCGGTGAAGCGGCCGAGAATCTCCAGCACGGCGTCCCGGTTGGCGAGGAACACGTCGCGCCACATGGTCGGGTCGGAGGCGGCGATGCGCGTGAAGTCGCGGAAGCCGCCGGCCGAGAACTTCATCACCTCCGAGCTCGTCACCTGTTCGAGGTCGGCCGCGGTGCCGACGATGTTGTAGGCGATGAGATGCGGCACGTGGCTCGTGATGGCGAGCACGAGGTCGTGGTGCTCGGGCGTCATCACCTCGACGCGGCTCCCGAGGCGCTTCCAGAACGCTTTCAGCCGCTCGACCGCGTCCTCGTCGGTGCCGGGCGGCGGCGTCAAGATGCACCAGCGGCCGCGGAACAGTTCGGCGAACCCGGCGTCGGGTCCGGAGAACTCGGTTCCGGCGACCGGGTGGGCGGGCACGAAATGCACGCCGGCCGGCAGATGCGGCGCCATCTGTCGGACGACGGAGCCCTTCACCGAGCCGACGTCGGAGACGATCGCGCCCGGCGCCAAGGACGGGCCGATGCGCTTGGCCACGTCCTCGCTCGCCAGCACCGGCACGGAGGCGATGACGAGATCGGCGCCCATGACGGCTTCGGCCGGATCGGTCGTGTAGCGGTCGCCGAGGCCGAGCTCCTCGGCCCGCTTCACGGTCGCCTCCGAGCGCGACTGCACGACGATCTCGCCGGCGAGACCGCCGGCTCGGGCGGCGCGGGCGATCGAGGAGCCGATGAGGCCGATGCCGATCAGCGCGAGGCGCTGGACTCTGGGCTCCGTCACTTGGCATCTCCACGCATGAAATCGGCGAGGGCCGCGACCACCAGCCGGTTCGCCTCCTCGGAGCCGACGGTCAGCCGCAAGGCATTCGGCAGGCCATAATTCTCGAGCCGCCGCAGCACCAGCCCGCGCGCCAGCAGGAACGCGTCGGCATCCGCGGCCGTGCGACCCGGTGTCGTGGGAAAGCGCAGCAGCAGAAAATTGCCGACGCTCGGCACTACCTCGATGCCGAGTTTCGCGATCTCCGCCGAAAGCCAAGCGAGCCAGCGCTCATTGTGTTCGACGGCGCTGCGGATATGCGCCTGGTCGGCGCTCCCCGCGACGCCGGCGGCGATCGACGGGCCGGAGACATTGAAGGGCCCGCGGATGCGGTTCAGCACGTCGGCGACATGCGCCGGCGCATAGAGCCAGCCGAGGCGGAGGCCGGCGAGGCCGTAGATCTTGGAGAAGGTGCGCGTCATGACGACGTTGTCGTGCTCGGCGACCATCTCGAGGCCGGCCGAATAGTCGTTGCGGCGCACATATTCGGCGTAGGCGGCATCGATGACGAGCAGCACGCTCTTGGGCAGCCCGGCATGCAGCCGCCGCACCTCGTCGTAGGGCAGGTAGGTGCCGGTCGGATTGTTCGGGTTGGCGAGGAAGACGATCTTCGTCTTCGGCGTGACACGGGCCAGCAGCGCGTCGACGTCGGCGTGCAGCTCCGTCTCCGGCGCGATCACCGGCACGCCGCCGGCACCCTGGATGGCGATCTTGTAGACGAGGAAGCCATGCTCGGTGAACAGCCCTTCGTCGCCCGGACCGACATAGGCGTGGGTGAGGAGGTTCAGGAGCTCGTCCGAGCCCGCCCCGCAGATGATCCGCGCCGGGTCGAGCCCGTAGAGCTTTGCGATCGCCTCGCGCAGCGGCGTCGAGGCGCCGTCCGGATAGAGCTCGAGCTTTTGCGCATGCGCGGCATAGGCGGCGAGCGCGGCCGGGCTCGGGCCGAGCGGGGTCTCGTTGGAGGAGAGCTTGTGGACCTTGGCGACGCCCGGCGCGGAGCTCTTGCCGGGCACATAGGCCTCGATGTCGAGGACGCCGGTTCGGGGCGTCGGGCGGAGCGGGGCGTTCATCGACGGATGTTTCCGGGCAACGGGATTTTTTCGGGCGGTACGCGCGGCTGCGTATAGCGCCTCCGGCGAGCGCCGACGAGGGGTGTGTGTGCTGCCCGTCATTGCGAGGAGCGTCAGCGACGAAGCAATCCAGCTTTGGTGCGCCGCAAGAGAAGCTCGATTGCTTCGCCTGCGCTCGCAATGACGAACCAGCGCCGGAATGCTCGAATGTGCGATTGCAACGCGCAGAATGTCGGTTTCTATCGCGCAAAATGTCGGTTTGAATTTGCGCTGGCGCGTCCCCCTCACCCGATCGGCGCCCAGCCCTCGAGAACCCGGCGGCTCGCCCGCTCGAAGCTGAAGAAGGAGCCCTGTCCCGGCTGGTCGTGCTCGCGCGCGATCGGCACGTCCAGCAGCCGGCAGAGCAGCAGCGCGCCGACGCCGCCATGCGCGACGATCGCCACATCGCCGGGCGGCGCAGCAGCCAGCACGCGCTCCACGGCGGCGACGATCCTCGACTGCGCATCGACCGCCCGCTCCCAGCCGCGCACGCTCTCGTTCGGGCGGGCGAAAAAGGCATCCGCGACGCGCTCGAACTTGGGCGGCGGCAGGTAGCCGGTGGCGCTGCGATCGTTCTCGTGCAGGTCCGGCTCGATCGCGACAGGCAGAATCAGCGCGCCGGCCAGAATGCCCGCTGCCTCGATCGCCTTGGTCTCGCCGCTCGCCCAAATGGAGGCCACGCCGCCGAGCGCCGGTGAGCGCCCGAGCGTGCGCATGCGGGCGATGCCGCGGTCCGAAAGGTGCCAGCGCGGCACCGGCACGGCCGGATCGATCACCACCTCCGGGTGGGTAATGAAAAATACGCTTCCCATAGGCCTTTCTTTCGTGCGCGCCGCCCGGAAGGGAGGACTCGACCTTCCGGGTCGCGTCCGTTATTCCTCCCGGTCCGTTCGTTAAACGAAACTCATTCCGGAAGAGCGCACGATGACGCTCCATCTGCAGCCGGCGCCGACGGCGGCCACGCTCGACGAGTCGGAGGGACGGATCCTCCGCTTCGGCATGGACGCGCCGCTGGCGCTCGATTCGGGCGGCAGCATAGCGCCGCTCGAGATCGCCTACCGCACCTGGGGGGCGCTGAATGCCGACCGCAGCAATGCGGTGCTCGTCTGCCACGCGCTGACCGGCGACCAGCATGTCGCGAGCCCGAACCCGGTGACCGGGCGCCCGGGCTGGTGGACGACCATGATCGGGCCCGGCAAGCCGATCGACACCGACCGCTTCTTCGTCGTCTGCGCCAACGTCGTCGGCGGCTGCATGGGCACTACCGGGCCGTCCTCGATCGACCCGTCCACCGGCGAGGCCTATGGCCTCAGCCTGCCGGTGATCACCATCGGCGACATGGTGCGGGCGCAGGCCATGCTGCTCGACCGGCTCGGCATCGAGAGCCTGTTCTGCGTCGCCGGCGGCTCGATGGGCGGCATGCAGGTGCTGCAATGGGCGGCCGCCTACCCGCACCGCGTGTTCTCGGCGCTGCCGATCGCCACGGCGGCAAAACATTCGGCCCAAAACATCGCCTTCCACGAGGTCGGCCGGCAGGCGGTGATGGCCGATCCGGACTGGTGCGAGGGCCGCTACGCCGCCTTTGGCAAGCGGCCGCGCAAGGGTCTCGCGGTCGCCCGCATGGCCTCGCACATCACCTATCTGTCGGAAGCCGCCCTGCAGCGAAAATTCGGCCGCAACCTGCAGGACCGCGAGCGGCCGACCTTCGGCTTCGACGCCGACTTCCAGATCGAGAGCTATCTCCGCCACCAGGGGACCAGCTTCGTCGAGCGCTTCGACGCCAACTCCTACCTCTACGTCACCCGGGCGATGGACTATTTCGACCTCGCCGCCGAGCATGGCGGCGTCCTGGCGCGCGCCTTCCAGGGGACGAAGACCCGCTTCTGCCTCGTCTCCTTCACCAGCGACTGGCTGTTCCCGACCGCCGATAGCCGCGCCCTCGTGCATGCGCTGAACGCGGCGGCCGCCAATGTCAGCTTCGTCGAGATCGAAAGCGACAAGGGCCACGACGCCTTCCTGCTCGACGAACCGGAACTGTTCGCGACCACGCGCGGCTTCCTCGACGCCGCCGCCAAGGCGCGCGGCCTGCCGGGGGCGGCATGAGCGCTGCAGCCCTCGCCACCGAGAACGGCGCCCACAAGGCGCGCGTCGACCACCTCGTCGTCGCCGAGATGATCGAGCCCGGCAGCCGCGTGCTCGATGTCGGCTGCGGCGACGGCGCCCTGTTGCGCCTCCTCGCCAAGACGCGCGGCGTCGACGGGCGCGGCATCGAGCTGTCGCAGACCGGCGTCAACCTCTGCGTCGCGCACGGCCTATCGGTCATCCAGGGCGACGCCGACACCGACCTCGTCGCCTATCCGGACGACGCCTTCGACTATGTGATCCTGTCGCAGACCGTGCAGGCGACCTCGCGTCCGCGCGCGGTCGTCGAGCAGATGCTGCGCATCGGCCGGCGGGCGATCGTCTCGTTCCCCAACTTCGGGCACTGGAAGGTGCGCACCCAGCTCCTGTTCAACGGCCGGATGCCGGTGAACCGCAACCTGCCGGACAGCTGGTACGCGACCCAGAACATCCACTTCTGCACGATCCGCGATTTTGCCGCGCTGTGCAGCGAGATCGGCGCCACGGTCGAGCGCGCGGTGGCGCTCGACGCCTACGGCAGCCGCTATCTCTTCAACGCACCCCCCTGGGCCGCCAACATTTTTGGCGAGCAGGCGGTGTTTCTTCTGCGCCGGTAGAGGATGGGAGCCCCGGGGTGTTGGCCTACTGTATTCCCGGTTCCGCCACGTGGTCTGTCGCAGCCGTTCGGCCCGCCCCCCATCCTCCCCCTGCAAGGGGGAGACGGACTCGCGCAGCGAGCCGGTGGGGGTCTTCTCGCCGCAGCGTCATCGTAAGGGACCCCCACCCGGACGGCTTCGCCGTCTCGACCTCCCCTTTCAGGGAGAGGAGACGAGGCGAGCCGTCCCTCAGGAGAGGTGTGGATACAGAGGGGCTCGCCCGGTCACGCCCGCCGATAGACGTCCTCGAAGCGGACGATGTCGTCCTCGCCGAGATAGGGGCCGGACTGCACCTCGATCAGGTTCAGCGGGATGCGGCCGGGATTCTCGAGCCGATGCACGCAGCCGAGCGGCAGAAAGATCGACTCGTTCTCGCGCAGCATGATCTCCTCGGCGTCGCGGGTGACGAGCGCGGTGCCGTTCACCACCACCCAGTGCTCGGCGCGATGGAAATGCTTCTGCAGCGAGAGCTTCTGGCCGGGATGGACGGTGATGCGCTTCACCTGGAAGCGCTCGCCGACATGCAGCGAGCGGTAGTAGCCCCAGGGGCGGAAGACGGTGCGGTGGGTTCCGGCCTCCGACCGGTTGGCGGCGACGAGCGCGTCGACCACCCCCTTCACTTCCTGCGCCCGGTCGCGCTGCGTGACGAGGATCGCGTCCTCGGTGGCGACGACGACGACATTGTCGAGCCCGACGACGGCGACCAGCGGCCCTTCCGAGCGCACCAGCGTGCCCTCGGCGTCGCGCAGGATGACGTCGCCCGAGGTGACGTTCATCTTGTCGTCCTTCTCGGCCACCTCCCACAGCGCCGCCCAGGAGCCGACATCGGTCCAGCCGATATCGGTCGGCACCACGGCGGCGCGCTCGGTGCGCTCCATCAGCGCGACGTCGATCGATACCGACGGCGCGCTCGCGAAGGCGGCTCCGAGGCGGCAGAAGTCGAGGTCGGCACGGCCGGCCTCGCCGGCCCGCCGGCAGGCATCGACCAGATCCGGCTCGAGCCGCGCCAGCTCCTCGATCAGCGCTTTGCCCGGGAACAGGAACATGCCGGAGTTCCAGAAGTGCCGCCCGCTGGCGCCATAAACCTCGGCCTTCTCGCGGGCCGGCTTCTCGACGAAGGCGGCCACGCGTGATGCTCCGGGCACGCCGTCGAGCGGCTCGCCGGTCTCGATGTAGCCGTAGCCGGTCTCGGCCCGCTCCGGCCGCATGCCGAAGGTGACGAAATAGCCTTGCTCGGCCGCCTGCCGGGCGATCGTGGTCGCCGCACGGAAAGCGTCGAGGTCGCCGATGACGTGGTCGGACGGCAGCACGAGCAGCATGGCGTCCGGGTTCTTCTCGACCGCATGCAGCGCGGCGACGGCGATCGCCGGGGCGGTGTTGCGCGGCTGCGGCTCGAGCAGCAGCACCGCCGGCTCGACGCCGATCTCGCGCAGCTGCTCGCCGACGGCGAAGCGGTAGGCCTCGCTGGTGACGACGATCGGCCGCGCGAAGACGGCCGGATCGGTGACCCGCTGCACGGTCGCCTGCAGCATGGTCAGCTCGCCGGCGAGCGCGTGGAACTGCTTGGGATGATCGCGGCGGGAAAGCGGCCACAGCCGCGTACCGCCGCCACCGCACAGGATGACCGGCTGAATGAGGTTGGACATGGGTGCGCTCGACTGTACTGGCCTCGAGAGCGCGGACCATAGAGGAGGGGGGCGCGGCAGACAACGCGGCTCGCGGGGCGCCGGTGCCGCTGGACCGACCCTGGGCGCAGCACTAGATTTGCGACAAGGCGAGAAAGCTCGCGGATCCGCGGGAGGCGGGCCGATGGACGTGACCGGTCATCCGGCAGGCGAAGCCGCCCTTCCGCCGAGCGTGGCGTCGCCGCGACCGGAGGAGCGGCCGGCCCCTGTCGCCGAGGCGGCGCCTGCGGTGGAGATCAGCCTCGAGGAGGTGGCCGCCGCAGCCGAGGCGCCCACCGATAGCTGGCGGCACTGGGGCGCGCTCGGCCTCGGCGCCCTGCTGATCGTGCTCGTCACCTTCGGCGTGCTGGCGATCCTCAACGCCCCCGCCTGAGGCGGCCCGACGGGCTCGGGGTGCCACTTTGCACAACAGCCTGGATCATATATGGGTCATGCGCCGGATATGAGGCATGGCGCACGTGAGCCGGGATGAGCGAGCCGCCTCGCAAGATCCTCGTCGTCTTCTATCGAACGCCGGGTGGCTCCGAGGTCGTTCGCGATTGGCTGAAGGGGCTCGACCGCGACGATCGGGAGGCGATCGGCAAAGACCTCATGCGGGTGCAGTTCCGTTGGCCGGTGGGAATGCCGCTTTGCCGTCCGCTCGGGTCCGGCCTTTGGGAAGTGCGCAGCGACCTGCCGGGAAATCGCATCGCCAGGGTTCTGTTCTGCCTCGTCGGCGAACGAATCGTGGCGCTGCACGGCTTCGTCAAGAAGACGCAGAAGACACCGGATACGGACCTCGCTCTCGCGGCGAGACGCAAGCGCGAGTTCGATCGGAAAGGCGATTGAAGATGACCAAGGAACCGCGCGACCCATCCGATCTGTCGACGCTCGACGACCTCCTTTCGGAAGACGGCACGCTGGAGAGGTTCCAGGCGGTCGCCATAAAGGAGGTGCTGGCCTGGCAGATCGAGCAGGCGATGAAGGAGCAGAAGCTTTCGCGCAAGCGGCTCGCCGAACGAATGGGGACGAGCCGCAGCCAAGTCGCGCGGCTTCTGGATCCGAAGGACGGCAACGTCACGCTGACCACGCTCCAGCGCGCCGCCGAGATAGTGGGCCGCAAGGTCCGCCTGGAGCTTATCTGAGCGCTTTCAGCGCCCTCCGCGCGCCAGAGCCGCACGGCGGGCCGAGCGTCGTCCCGCGCGGAACATCCGCTCGTCATCCTCCGCGAAGGCGGAGGATCCAGACCTTCTCTCGGCTGCCGCGAAGCCGGGTCCTCCGCC
>JAEZCD010000392.1 GCA_023430145.1 Pseudomonadota bacterium | reverse complement strand
GGGCGATGCAGCTCACCGGGCTCGGCTTCGCCGTCGGTGTCGCCGGCTGCGTCGCGCTCACGCAAGGCGCCTACGGCCTCGCGCTCGCCTGCCTCGCCCTCAACCGCCTCGCCGATCTGCTCGACGGCGCCGTCGCGCGCGCGACGAGCGTCACCGACTTCGGCGGCTTCGTCGACATCGTCGCCGACTTCCTGATCTATTCGGGCTACGTGCTCGCCTTCGCCATCGGCCGTCCCGAGAATGCTCTCGCCGCGGCGGTCCTCATCTACACCTTCCTCGGCACCGGAACGACCTTCCTCGCCGCCGCCATCATCGCCGCCAAGCGCGATATCCGCCGCGAGCCGGCGGCGCGAAAGAGCTTCTTCTACAATACGGCGATCGCCGAGGGGACGGAGACGACGCTCTATCTCGCCTTGATCTGCATCCTGCCGGATGACTTCGCGGTGATCTCGTACGTCTTCGCCGCGATCTGCTGGCTGTCCCTGATCGGGCATTTCATCTGGGCGCGTCAGTTCGCCTGAGGCACGGGGTGGAGCATCGCCGGCGCGAGCGTCAGCACGCGGCCTCCGGCGGCGGCGGCGTCGGACGGGTCGTGCGTCACGAGCAGGACGGGCAGGTCGCGCTCGGCGGCGTGCTCGAAGACGAAGCGCCGGACGTCGCTCCGCAGCGGCGCGTCGAGCTTGCCGAAAGGCTCGTCGAGGAGGAGGGCGCAGGGCTCGGCCAGCAGCGTGCGCAGCAGCGTCGCCCGCGCCCGCTGACCGCCGGACAGCGTCGCCGGATCGCGGTCGTGGAAGCCCGCGAGGCCGGCCTCCGCGAGCGCGTCGTCGACCGCCCGGCGGCGATTCCGCCTGCCGCGAACCCGTCCGCTCAGCCCGAAGGCGAGGTTCTCGCCGACGGAGAGGTGCGGGAACAGGAGGTCGTCCTGGAAGAGGATGCCGATGCGCCGCCTTTCGGGCCGCGTCCCGGTGATGTCGGTTCCATCGATGAGAACGCGGCCGCGGGCCTCGAAGGCGGGGTCGAGCGTGCCGCTGACGAAGGCGAGCAGCGTCGACTTGCCGGAGCCGCTCGGCCCCATGATCGTCACCACCTCGCCGCCCTCGATGCGGAGGTCGAGCGGCCCGATCAGCCGGCGCCCGCCGATCGCGACCTGAACGCCCGTGAGCTCCAGGTTCATCCGGCGCCTCCGGAAGAGAGGCCGCGGCGGTTTCGGAAGACGAGCGCCGGCAGCGTGAGGGCGGCGAGGTAGACGAGGAACGGCAGCAGCGCCTGCGCGAAGGCGTAGACGCCGACCACCCGACGATCGCCGCCGCTCGCCAGCGCCACGGCCTCGGTGGTCAGCGTCGGAATTCGTCCGCCGCCGGCGAACAGGGTGGGCAGATATTGCGCGACGCTGACACCGAAGCCGACCGCCGCGGCCGTGAGGAGCGGACGCAGCAGCATCGGCAGCTTGATGCGCAGGAGGATGCGCAGCCGCGAGGCGCCGAGCGCC
Organism: Pseudomonadota bacterium; assembly: GCA_023430145.1. GTDB lineage: Bacteria > Pseudomonadota > Alphaproteobacteria > Rhizobiales > Methylopilaceae > JAEZCD01. The sequence continues at coordinate 9,395 of JAEZCD010000392.1, read as the reverse complement.
GCCGCCGAGCGCGCGTAGCGGGGATCGAGCGCCCGCCAGGGGTCGGCCAGCGCCAGGAAGAGGTAAGGCACGACGAAGATCAGGTGCACCCAGGCGACGGCGAAGAAGCCGCCGTCGAGCCCGGCGCGGACGAAGAAGACCTGGATGCCGAACAGGAAGGCGATCTGCGGCACGAGCAGTGGAAGGTAGATCAGCCGGAGGCTGCGTCCCCTCGCAGGGACGGCTCGCGAGTCCTCGCTCTCCAGCCAGCCGACGACGAGGAAAAGCCCGACCGTGGTGGTGACGGCGCCGAGCGCCAGCGTCATGGAGGCCGGGCGCTCGAAGGCGCCGAGTTGCGTGCTCCAGGTCGCCAGCGTCCAGCCGTCCGGCAGGGCCGCGGGGTAGCGCCAGGTCTCGGCGAAGGACCAGAGCGCGGTCGCCAGCAGCGCCAGCGCGGCGAGCCCGAGAACGAGCCCGGCGCAGAGGCTGCCGGTGACGAGGCCCGGCTCGCTCGTCAAGCCGCGACCGCCACGGCAGACCCACAGCCGCCCCTGCTTTGCGAGGAGCCGCTCGCCGAGGCGCCAGGCCGCCATTGCCCCGAGCGTCAGCGCGAGCAGAAGCACGGAAGCGGCCGCGCCGGGGAGGTAGGAGCCGACGTCGGGCGCCGTCAGCCAGCGCAGGGCGAGCACGGCGAGCGTCGGCGGATGGTCCGGCCCGATGATCAGCGCCATGTCGACCACCGACAGCGAGAAGACGAGCACGGCGAGAACCGGCAGCCGGATCTGCGGATAGACCTGCGGCAGGATCACCTTGATCCAGGCCACCCCGCGCCCGTAGCCGAGCGACCGCGCCGCCTTCATATGCGCCCCGACCGGCACCTGATCGAGCGCGGCGAGGATCATCAGGAGGAGGAACGGAATCTCCTTGATCAGGAGGGCGAGGATCAGTGCGAGCCCGAGGGGATCGCCGACCGTGGCGATATCCGGCGGCACGGTCCAGCCGGTGAGCCAGGGCGAGAGCAGCCGGGCGATCCAGCCGCTCGGGGCGACGACGAAGGCGAAGCCGATGGCCACGGCAGCGTGCGGAGAGGCCAGAATCGGCGCCAGCATCGCCTGCACGCGGCGGAACCGGACACGTCCATGCAGCATCGCGCAGAGGGCGACCGACAGGCCGAGCGCCAGCGCGGTGGCGGCGAGGCCGGTGAACAGGGAGAGCCCGACTGCCGTCGCGAGGCCCGGATAGGCGAGCATCTCGCGCCAGGCCGCGAGGCCGATGCCGTGGCCGCCGACCGCCGGAAGGTAGCCGATCGCCGGCAGCAGGGTGCCGGCAAGGCCGACCGCGATCGGCGACAGGACGACGAGCAGCACCAAAGCGGGGGCGAGGCGCTGCAGCCGCGCGCGCGAGATCGCCCTCGATCGGCCGGCCTGCGCCGTCAGCGACTGTAGCGCCGCGTCCATTCGTCGACGATTCGCGTCATCCAGGAAGGATGCGGCTCGAGCAGCACCTTGCCGAGCTCCTCGCTGGTGGGGAGGGCCGGGCTTTTCGGCAGCTCGGCGAAGGCGCGGCGCTGCTCCCGATCCAGCTTTTTCATGTCCAGCACGGTGAAGCTGCCGAGCACGCGGATGTCCTGGGCGCGGGCCTGCGTCGCCGGATCGAGCAGGAAGTCGGCGACTACCATGGCGCCGTCCTTGTTGGCGGCATTGTAGGGGATGGCGACGAAGCTCGTATTGCCGATCGTGCCGCCGTCGAGCGTATAGGCGCGCACGCTCGGCGGGGCGAGCCCGGCGGCGATCCAGCCGGCCGGCTCGGCTGGATCGAAGGAGAGCGTCAGGTCGATCTCGGCATCGTCGAGGAGCTGGCGCGCCGCCGGGCCGCTGTCCGGAAAGCGTGCGCCGCCCCGCCACAGCAGCGGCCGCAGCCGGTCGTACCAGGCCCAGAGCGGCGCGGTCACCTCCGCGAAGCTCGGCTCGGTCGCCGGATGCTGGAGCACCGCCGGATCCGGCGCCAGCTCGTAGAGCGCCTGCTTGAAGAAGGTCGCGCCAAGGAAATTGCGGACGTCCGGGTGGGTGAAGCGGCCCGGGTGCTTCGCCGCCCAGTCGAGAAATCCGGCGATGCTGCGCGGCACCGCGGCAATCCTCGCCGTGTCGTAGACGAAGACGATCTGCGCCATGCGCCAGGGCGACTGCATGCCGTCCACCGGCACGGTGAAGTCGACGACGTTCGAGAGCTTGTCGGTCGTGTCGACGTAGCGATAGTTCGGCAGGCGCTCGGCGAACGGCCCGAACAGCAGGCCCTGCCGCTTCATGGAGAGGAAGTTGGCGCCGTTGATCCAGACGAGATCGACGCTGCCGCCGCTGTCCCGGCCGGCGGTTTTCTCGGCGAGGACGCGCGTCACCGCCTCGGCGGTGTCGGCGAGCTTCACGTGGCGCAGCGTGATGCCGTAGCGCTTCTCGACCTCGCCTCCCACCCAGGCGATGAAGGCGTTGGTGCGATCGTCGCCGCCCCAGGCGTTCCAGTAGACGGTGCTGCCGCGGGCCTTCGCCAGCGTTTGCTCCCAGCTCTCCGCCCGGGAGGGCGGCGCGAGGGCGAGGAGCAGCAGCGCGGCTGCGGCGAGCAATGGGCGCATGGTCACGTCTCACTCCTGCGCGTCAAGGCGCTCTCCGGGTCGCGGGAGCCCGGCGTCGGTCGGGGCCGGTACTCGGCCAGGAAGGCGTCGTCGATCCAGTCCTTGAGCAGCCACGCGAGCCGCCCATGCCAGTGAAGCGCACCGCGGAGGGCGAGCCCCGTATCGTCGCCGAGATTGGCGATCGTCAGGAAGCGCTTCTGCGGCTCGAAGGCTACGAGCGGGCGCCCCTCGATCGTCGCGAGCAGGTTCTGGAAAAGGATCGGCGCCTGGCGGATGGCATAGACGCCGACGCGGGGCAGCCCGGTGCCGCAAAAGGCTATGCAGTCGCCGGCGGCGAACACCGACGGCGAGCCGACCGAGGCGAGCGTCGCCTCGACGATGATCGCCCCCTCCGCATCGAGCGGCAGCCCGAGCGCGCGCGTCACGGCGGACGGCCGCAGGCCGCTGGCATTGACGACGAAGTCCGCGGCTGCGGTCCTCCCGTCCGCGAGGACGATTTTTCCCTCCTCGAGCTTCGTCACCCGGCTCTGCGTCGCGGTGGTCACGCCGCGGCGCTGCAGTGCCCGGGTTGCGCCTTCGGATGCGGCGCGCGGCAAGTCGTCTAGAACGCCGCCGGCGGTGTAGAGGCTGATCTCGAACGCGGCTCCCAATCGTCTCGCCAGCCGCTCGAGATTTGCCGCGACCTCGACCCCCGTCATGCCGCCGCCGACCACGGCGATACGCGCCGGCTCGCCCGGACGCTCCCGATGCCATGCGTCGAGCGCCGCGCCCAACCGATGCAGGTTGATGACCGGCTTGACGTCGAAGCAGAGGGGGTGCGCGCCGGCCAGTTCCGGCGGCGCGCTACCGAGATTGAGCGAGACGACATCGAAAGGAACGGGCTCGCCACGATCCAGCAGCACCCGCCGCGCGACGACGTCCAGCCCCGAAAGCCGCGCTCGTATGAGGGTGGCGCCGCTGCCCGCCAGCAGGGCGGCAATGTCGACGCGCTCGTATTCGGGCGGATAGCGGCCGCCGAGCACGCCCGTCGCCACGCCCGAGTACCAAAAATCCTCCGGTGCGATGACGGTCAGGTGCAGCCCCCGGCGATCGAACTCGGCCGCCCGCTTCAGCAGGTAGAGATGCGCGTGCCCGGCACCGACCAGCACGACCCGTCCTCCGGGACCGGGCATCAGCCGAGCCGCCCGAGAAGCCGCACGATGCGCCGCGGCCAAGGGCTGAAGAGCTTGCGCGCATAATAGTCGCCGGCGGCGCGCTTGCTGATCTCGCCGAGCGTCGGATAGGGCGCGATCATCGAGGCGATCGCCTTCGCCCCGAGCTTCTGGCTCATGGCGAGCGCCCAAAGGTGGATCAGCTCGCCGGCGTGGTCGCCGACGATGCCGGCCCCGAGAATGCGCCCGCCGCGGCCGAGGACGAGCTTGATCATGCCGTCGGTGCGCGACCCGGTGCGCGCCCGGTCGTTGTCGGCGAAGTACGCCGTCAGCGCCTCGACGCCGCTGCCGAATTTTTCCCGCGCCTCCGACTCGAGCAGGCCGATTCGGGCGAGCTCGGGATCGCTGAAGGTCACCCAGGGGAGGGCGCGGTAGTCGACCTTGGCCGGCCAGCGGAACAGCGCGTTCCGGATGACGATCCCCGCCTGATAGCTCGCCGCATGGGTGAACTGCGGCCCGCCGGCGACGTCGCCGATGGCGAAGATTCGCGGGTTGCTGGTGCGCAGGCGCGCGTCCACCGTGATGCCGGCGCGCGTGTGGGCGACGCCGGCGGCCTCGAGGCCGAGACCGTCGATCCGCGGCGTCCGGCCGGTCGCGACGAGCAGGTGCGAGACGTCGAGCCGGCGCTCTCCGTCGGCCTCGATCGTCACCGCGATGGCGCCGCCGTCGCGTTCGACGCGCTTCACTTTCGCGCCTTCGAGGATCTCGACGCCTTCGGCGAGGAGCCGATCGCGGACGACGCGCGTCAGCTCCGGATCCTCCTTGGCGAGGATCCTTTCTGCCTCGGCGACGGTCACGCGGGCGCCGAGGCGGCGGTGCGCCTGCGCCAGCTCGATGCCGATCGGACCGCCGCCGACGATCAGCAGATGCTCGGGCAGCACGCGATTGCGGAAGACCGTCTCGTTGGTGAGGAAAGGGACCGAGCCGAGCCCCTCGATCGGCGGAACCGCCGGACTGGAGCCTGTCGCGATCACGAAGCGGCGCGCACGCACGCGCACACCCTCGCCCTCGATCTCCGTGCCGCTGACGAACCCCGCCTCGCAGCGCAGGACGGTCGCGCCGAGCCTTTCGAAGCGCTCCTGCGAATCGTGCGGTGCGATGCCGGCGATGACCTTCTCGAGCCGCGCGACCACCGCGCCGAAGTCGACGCCGTCGAGCCGCGCCTGCACGCCGAACCGGCCGGCGCTGCGTACGCTCTCGGCCGCGCGCGCCGATTCGATGAGCGTCTTCGAGGGCACGCAGCCGGAGTTGAGGCATTCGCCGCCCATCTCGCCGCGCTCGAAGAGGACGACCTTCGCGCCGAGCTGCGCCGCGCCGGCGGCGACCGAGAGCCCCGCCGAGCCGCCGCCGACGATGCAGATGTCCGCCTCGAGCGTGCGCATCACGCAGTCTCCTTCGACGGCCGGAGCCGCTGGTAGAGCGCCGGAGCGAGCGCAAGCAGGGCGAGCGCGGCGAGCGGCAGGACGATCCCGGGGGTCAGAATGGAGCCGAGATCGATCGGCTTGCCGGCGTCGAGGAGCGAGCCGAGCCCGCTGCCGAAGCTCGCATAGACGACGCTGCCGGGGACGATGCCGACGGCCGTGGCGATCACGAACGTCCGCAAGGGCACCGCCAGCAGCGCGGCGGCGAGATTGACCAGCCAGAACGGAAAGATCGGCAGCAGGCGCAGGAACAGGAGATAGCCGAGGGCGTTCTCGGCGAAGCCGCGACGCAGGCGCTCGACGGCACCTCCGGCCCGGCCGCGCATTGCTTCGCCGAAGCCGGCGCGAACCAAGAGGAAGAGGGCGACGGCGCCGAGGGTTCCGCCGGTCACGGCATAGGCCGAGCCGAGCACCGGCCCGAACAGGAAGCCGCCGGTGACCGTCAGCACCAGCGCGCCGGGAACCGAGAGCGCGACGGCGAGCGCATAGACGGCGATGAAGATGGCGGCGGCGGCCGGCCCGAGGCGCGCGACCTCGGCGAGCAGCCAGTCGCGGTTCTGCGCGAGCGCCTCGATCGACAGGAAACGGTCGAGGCCCGACAGCCGGAACAGCACGAGCGCCGCCGCGAGAGCGGCGAGGACGAGACCGCCGCGCACCAGTCGGTGCCCGCGCCAGCCGCGCCGCGGCATCGGTGGTGGCGCAGGGTCGGGCATCGGCAGAGGGCACCTCCGTTGAGGGTGGCAGCGCCGGATATAGCGCTGCATATGTTGTCGAGCGGCGGGCCCGGCCGTTACCGCCTCGCGGACGGGCCGACCTCACGACCGCGTGACCTTCACCACGAAGCATCGAGCGCGGTTGGTCGGCTCCCGCACGGTCGGGTCCGCGCGCATCTGGCGGCCGGGCGATGCCGCTCCCTCATCCCTTGAGGGAGCCCATAGTGAGCCCCGAAACGATGCGGCGCTGGAAGACGAGGACGAGCGCGGCGACCGGCAGGGTGACGATGACGGAAGCGGCCATGATCATGCCCCAGGGCAGCTCGAAGGCGGTCTCGCCGGTCATGAGCGCGATGGCGACCGGGACGGTGCGCTGCTCGTCGGTGAGCGTGAAGGTCAGCGCGAACAAAAACTCGTTCCAGGCGACAACGAAGGCGAGCAGTCCCGTCGAGACGGTGGCGGGCGCCACCAGCGGCAGGAAGACGCGCACGAGGATGGTGAGGGCGCCGGCGCCATCGATGATCGCCGCCTCCTCGATCTCCTTCGGCACCTCGCGCATGAAGGTCGTCAGCATCCAGACCGTGAAGGGCAGGGTGAGCAACAGGTCGGCGAGGACGAGGCCCGGCAGTCGGTTGTAGAGGCCGAGCGCGCGCAGCAGCTCGAACAGGCCGGAGAGGACCGCGATCTGCGGGAACATCGAGGTCGCGAGGATGGCCGCCAGGAGCAGCGACCGCCCGCGAAAGGCGACGCGGCCGATGGCGAACGCCGCCATGGCGCCGAGCGCCAGCGACAGCGCGACGACGGCCGCGGCGACGACGACCGAGTTGAGGATGTTTCGGCCGAAGGGCTGCCCGGTGAAGACGGCGGCGTAATTGGCGAGCGTCGCCGGGGCCGGCCAGTAGGCGACCGTGAAGAGCTCCGAGCCCGGCCGCAGCGAGGTCACGAGCGCGTAAAGCAGCGGCAGCAGCGAGAACGCCGCGATGGCGGCGACGAGCAGCCAGAAGCCGATGCATCGGGCCGCCCTCATCGCGTCGCCTCCGCGGCGACCCGCACGCGGGCCGCGGTGAAGTAGACGACCGTCATCAGGGCGATGACGAGGAAGACGAGCGTCGAGGCCGCCGAGCCGAAGCCGACCTGCCGGAAGTCGATCAGCTGCTGGCGCGCATAACTCGAGATCGTCATCGTCTGCGAGCTGCCGGCGGTCAGCACGTAGACGAGGTCGAACATGCGCAAGGCGTCGAGCGCGCGGAACACGATCGCGACGAGCAGCGCCGGGCGGATCAGCGGCAGGGTGATCAACATGAACGAGCGGACCGGCCCGGCGCCGTCGATGCGCGCCGCCTCGTAGAGATCCTTCGGCACCATCTGCAGGGCGGCGAGGGTCAAGAGCGCCATGAACGGCGTCGTCTTCCAGACGTCGACGAACACGACGGCCCAGAGCGCGGTGCCGGCGTCCGCCATCCAGGCGACCGGCGCGGCGATCAGTCCGAGCTTCATCAAGAGGTCGTTCACGACGCCGAACTGGTCGTTCAGCATCCACCCCCACATCCGGGCGGAGACGACGGTCGGCACCGCCCAGGGCACCAGCACGATGGCCTGCAGCAGGGCCCGCCCAGGAAAGGCGCGGGCGAGGACGAGGGCGACGACGAGGCCGAGCGCGGTTTCAAGCGACACCGATAACAGCGCGAACCAGACCGTGTTCCAGAGCGCGCCCCACCAGAGGGGATCTGCGAGCACGCCGTCCCATTCGCCCTCGAATCGGCCGAGATAGTTCTCGAAGCCGACGAAGACGTAGTTCGAGAAATCGCCGAGGTCGGCATCCGTGAAGCTGAGCCAGATCGTCCGGCCGAGCGGCCAGCCGGCGATGCCGGCCAGCACGAGGACCGTCGGGGCGACGAACAGCCAGGCCGCGGCGTCGCGCGACCGATCGTGCCCGTCGTGCCGGGAAGCGCCCGGCGCGTCGCTCACCGCCGCCGGGCTCGGCGCTGCTCGCGCTCGAGCACGGCTTCCAGGCGCTGCAGGGCCGGCCCCGGCTCGATGCCGCCCGAGAGCACCTGGTGGACGGCATCGAAGAAGCGCGCCGAGACCTCGTTGTAGGCGCCTCCGGCGGCCGCCGAGGGCCGCGCGACCGCCGTCTCGACGATCGGCCGCAGGCGGGCGATGAAGGGCGCATCGCGGACGATCTCGGCGTCCTCGTAGAGCGCCGGGATGGTCGGGTTGAACGAGCCCGCCAGTCCCCGCCGCTTCTGCTCCTCGCGGCTCGTCAGGAACTTCACGAGATCGGCCGCGACCTCCTTGTTCTTCGAATAGGCCGAGACGGCGAGGAGCTGGCCGCCGAGCACCGCGCGGTGCGGGCTGCCGGGGTCTCCGGGCAGCGGCGCGAAGTCGATCTTGCCCTTCACGGCGCTGTCGTCGGCCTGTCCGAGCGCCCAGGCATAGGGCCAGTTGCGCATGAAGGCGGCATGGCCCGACTGGAAGACGCCGCGCGCCTCCTCCTCGGTATAGTTGAGCACGCCGCGCGGGCTGATCGTGCCGACGAAGCCGGCGGCGAGGCCGAGCGCGTTCGCCGCCGCGGCATTGTCGATCGTCACCTCGCCCTTCTCGTCGATGATGGTGCCGCCGCCGCTCGAGGCGATCCATTCGAGCGCGTTGACGGTCAGGCCCTCATAGGCTCTGCCCTGCCAGACGTAACCCCAGAAGCCGGCATCGCCGGCCTCGCGCTGGCGCTGCTGCACCAGCTTCGCCGTCTCGGCGAGCTCGGGCCAGGTCTTCGGCACCGGCCGGCCAGCGGCCTCGAGCAGGTCCTTGCGGTAGTAGAGCATGCCGGCATCGGCGAACCAGGGCAGGGCGACGAGCCGGCCGTCGACCGTGGCGCCGCTCTTCATCGCCGGCAGGTGCTCGTCGGCGGCGGCGCCGGCGGTCTCGCGCAGGGCGACGAGATCCTGCGCGAGGAGCCCGGGCCAGACGACGTCGATCTGAAAGACGTCGACGTCGGGCGCCTTGGCGGCGAGGAGCTGCTGGTAGAGGGCGAGGCGCTCGGTGGCGGAGTTCGGACCGGAGACGATGCGCGCGGTGTGGCCGCTGCGCTTGGACCATTCGTCGATGCCCTGCTGGCAGAGCTCGCGCTCCTTGCCGAGCGCGCTGCAGGCGATGGAGATCTCCGCCGCGCGCGCCGCAGAGGCGGCACCGGCGGTGAGCCCGCCAGCCACGAGCATCGCGAAGAGTGCTGATCGCGTCTTCAAAGCCGCCTCCCTTGGTTTCCTGGAGGAGTTGATCTCCCTCGTGCCCTCGGGGCTAAAGCCAAGAGCGACGGATGGTTCCCGCCCTCCCGGGAGAAGAATCGCGGCTTAGGTCGTCGGGGACCTCGCCGAGCGTCGGCATGGCGCTCAGGCCACCGCCGCGTCCATTCTGCCGCGTGCGCCGCCGCGGCCGCGCTTTGCCGGGG
>JAEZCD010000332.1 GCA_023430145.1 Pseudomonadota bacterium | reverse complement strand
CATCTACGTCTCGGAAGCGCTGCACCGGGCGCGGCTGTCGCCGGAGCGGGCTGCCGGCACGCTCGCCGGCCGCGGCGGCAGGGCGCGGGCGATGCGGCTCGCCGAGTCTATAAGGAGCGTGCTGGTGGAGGCGATCGAGGCCGGCGGCTCCTCGCTGCGCGACCATGTCGGCGCCGACGGCGAGCTCGGCTATTTCCAGCATCGCTTCCGCGTCTACGACCGCGAGGACGCCCCCTGCCCGACGCCGGGCTGCCGCGGCATCGTCCGCCGCATCGTCCAGGGCGGCCGCTCGACATTCTTTTGCCCCCGGTGCCAGAAGTGATTCCGTCCATCCCGCCGAGGGCCACGCCGTGAGCTACGAAACCATCCTCGTCGAGATCCGCGGGCAGGTAGGGCTCGTGACGCTCAACCGGCCGAAGGTGCTGAACGCGCTCAACGCGGCCCTGATCGCCGAGCTGAACCACGCGCTCGACGGCTTCGAGACCGACGGCCACACGGGCGCGATCGTCATCACCGGCAACGAGCGCGCCTTCGCGGCCGGCGCCGACATCGCCGAGATCGCCGATCTCAGCTTCGCCGAGGCCTATGTGGGCGACGTCATCGCCCCCTGGGAGCGGATCACGCGCTGCAGGAAGCCGACCATCGCTGCGGTCGCGGGCTATGCGCTCGGCGGCGGCTGCGAGCTCGCGATGATGTGCGACATTCTGATCGCCGCCGAGAACGCACGCTTCGGCCTGCCGGAGATCACGCTCGGCGTCATGCCGGGCGCCGGCGGCTCGCAGCGGCTCGCCCGCGCCTGCGGCAAGGCGAAGGCGATGGAGATGATCCTCACAGGCCGGCAGATGCATGCCGAGGAGGCCGAGCGCTGCGGGCTCGCCTCGCGCGTGGTGCCGACCGAGAAGCTGCTCGAGGAGGCGCTCTCCACCGCCGAGACGATCGCCGGCTTCTCCCGCGTCGCCATCATGGCGGCGAAGGAGGCGGTGAACCGCGCCTTCGAGGGCCCGCTCGCCGAAGGCATCCGCATCGAGCGGCGGCTGTTCCATGCGCTGTTCGCCACCGCCGATCAGAAGGAGGGCATGGCGGCGTTTCTCGAGAAGCGGCCGGCGGAGTTCAACAAGGGCGCCGACTGAGCCGGGCCCAGCAGCGCCCCAGCAGCGATCCGGTCGTTGACGTGCCGCCCGCGGTGGGCTAGAGCAGCCGCCAGATGGCGGGTCCTTTCGGGACCGCGCCTTTTTTCGTTGCAATCACGGCTGCTCGGCAGCCCCATCGGGAAAGAGCATGGCCAATACAGTCTCGGCCAAGAAGGCTGCGCGCAAGATCGCCCGCCGGACGGAGATCAACCGCAACCGCAAGAGCCGCATGCGCACCTATCTGCGCAAGGTCGAAGAGGCGATCGCCGCCGGCGACGCCGGCGCCGCCAAGGAGGCGCTCCTCGCCGCCGAGCCGGAGATCATGCGCGCCGCACAGAAGGGCGTGCTGCACAAGAACACGGCGTCACGCAAGGTTTCGCGGCTCTCGACGCGAGTGCGGAGCCTCTCCGCCTGAGACGACGCCTGCGGTTAAGCTTAGACGTTGAAAAAACCCGGCCTCAGGCCGGGTTTTTCGTATCGGGCGGACTCTTTTCGGCCGTCCGCACTTGACTCCGACATTGTCGACACTACCGCTCCATCGCCGATTGTGACGGTCCGGCCGAGCAAAAAAAGCTTTTTCTGGGCATGAACTTAGCCAAGGGACGCAGCCGCATGCACGGTTGTGTCGCGAATCCCGCGCCCCCCGGGAGGTCGCCGAAAGGATGGTTTTCGAACGCGAAATGACTGTTCGGTGACAGGCCCTCCGCCGCGGATTCGCGCGCATTGTTCGGGGCTTGCCGAATCGGCGACGACGCGGCCGGCGGCAATCGCGCAACCCCGCCGGACCGGGTTTTCCCGTTTGTCGAAGTCGGGCCGTTGCGCTGCGGTTCGGCGGGGCTGTAGTGTCTGGCCGTGGGGCCGCGGGCGTGGAGATTTTCCGCGGGTCGCCGTGTCCCCGAGTAGTTCGGTGAAAGGATAAGGCCAAGCTAGCGGCTGCAGTGCTTTGTTGCCTCGGGTCGTCTGCTGCTTGGTCTTTCGCCGAGCGGGCGGAGACTACGCCGCGATGGCGCAGTTTCCAGATCCCCGCACGCGTTCATTAGTGCATCACACACGAGTTTCTGGCCTGGCGTCGAGCCGGGCAACGGGGGAATCATGTCTGCCAGCGACGTGCCGGACTATGCGGGCGACCTTTCGGCCGAGGACGCCTACGCGTTCCTGCAAGGACGGCCGGACGCGGTACTCGTCGACGTGCGCACGCGGGCGGAGTGGAGCTTCGTCGGCGTCCCGGACCTGTCGGCGGTCGGAAAGCAGCCGCTGCTGATCGAATGGCAGAGCTTTCCGGCGATGCAGGTCGATCCGGCCTTCGCCGAGAAGCTCGAGGCGGAGCTTTCGGCGCGCGGCGCGCCGGCCGACGCCCCGCTGCTGTTCCTGTGCCGATCGGGTGGGCGCAGCCGCGCCGCCGCCATCAGCGCGGCGCTGGGCGGACGGCACGCTTGCTACAACATCGCCGACGGCTTCGAAGGCCCGCGCGACAGCGACGGGCACCGCGGGACGCTCGCCGGCTGGAAGGCGGCGAAGCTGCCATGGTCACAAACGTGAGACGACATCTGGAGGAGACCGGCGGCGCGGGCGTGCGTCAGCCAGGCGCGGCGGCGCGCCATCGAACGACCAAGGCGACTATGGAGGGCCAGAAAGCAATGCTTCTCGACGCGGGGATGGAGGGCGGCTTCGAGGGGGGCGTCATGGACGCGCCGACGCAAGAGCAGACGATCGCCAAGGCCTGGGTGCGCGTCTCGACGCGGCTCAGGGCAGAGCTCGGCGAGGACGTCTACTCGAGCTGGTTCGGCAGGCTCGTGCTCGAGCGGGTCGAGGCCGGCACCGCGAGCTTCACGGTGCCGACCAAGTTCCTGCGCAGCTGGCTCGAGCAGCATTTCACCGACCGCATCCTCGCCCTGCTCGCCGAAGAGCGGCTCGGAGTCGAGCGCATCCAGGTCGCGGTGCGCCCCTGCGCGCGGCCGATGCCGCTCGCGCCGCTCGCGGTGCCGCAGCCGCGGCACGAGCC
>JAEZCD010000329.1 GCA_023430145.1 Pseudomonadota bacterium | reverse complement strand
CCGCCCCCGGCCGGGCGGGCGCGAACGCCCGCCCCGGCCGAGGCACCGCTCAGCGCCGCGCCTCGATGATGAGGTTGAAGGGCGTCTCGGCGGCGCGCCGCACCGAGCCGAGCCCGGCCGACTTCAGCACCTCCTCGAGCTGCCGCGGCCCGGCCTGCGCGCCGAGAACGTGCGTGCCGTTCTCCGAGATCGCGTGCGCGCAGCACAGGGTCGTCGAGGCGGCATAATAGAGCCGGCCGACCGGGTTGATGTTGTCCTCCACGCGATCGCCCGCGAACGGCTCGACCAGCATCAGCGTGCCGTCCTCGGCGAGGGCCGACGCCGCATGCCGCGCGGCATCGACCGGCCGGCCCATGTCGTGCAGGCAGTCGAAGAAGCAGATGAGGTCGTAGTCGTTGCGCGGATAGTCGGCGGCGCCGGCCACCTCGAAGTGCACGCGATCGGCGACGCCGGCCTGCCGGGCAACCTCGCGGGCGGCGGCGATCGACTCCTCGTGCACGTCGAAGCCCCAGAACCGGCTCGCCGGATAGGCTTTTGCCATCAGCACGGTCGAGTGGCCGTGGCCGCAGCCGACATCGGCCACGCGGGCGCCGCGGGTGAGCTTCTCGGTGACGCCGGTCAGCGCCGGCAGCCACTCCTTGACGAGGCTGCCGCTGTAGGAGTTGCGGAAGAATGCCGCGACGCCGCAGTAGAGCCGCTCGTCATGCTCGCCCCAGCCGATGCCCTTTCCGGTCTTGAAGGCGGCGAGCGCCTTCGGCTCGTCGGCCCACATCGAGGCGACCACCTGCCAGGCGTGCGGCAGGAAGACCGGGCTCGTGTCCTCGGCGAGGATCGCCGCCTGCTCGGCCGTCAGCTCGTAGGTCACCGAGCTCGGGTGATAGTCGACATAGCCGCCCGCGACCTGCGCGTTCAGCCACTCGCGGACGTAGCGCTCGCCGCAGCCGCTGCGCCGCGCCACCTCGTTGGAGCTGAGCGGGCCGGCGCCCGCCATCGCACGGTAGAGGCCGAGCTTGTCGCCGAGGCTGACCATCACGCCGCCATAACCCGCGGAAAGATCGGCGAAGAGGCGCCCGACGGCGGCGTCGAGCTTGGCTTGATCGAGGTGCATGTGTCTTCTCCATCGCGTTCCGGCGCCCGTTGCGCCGCAAATCGCGCGAAGATGTGCCGGCTGGCGGCTCCGCTCGTGAGTGGGAAACCGGCCAGCATCGGTTCGTTCACGCCAGGAGGGCTCTGATGCACGGACGCGCGCGCCCCCTGCATGTCAGCCTGATCGCCATCCCGGATGCGGTCGTCTCGACGCTGTCCGGCATCTACGACGTCATGAACTCCTTCCGGATGTTCGCCGGCACCGAGCCGACGCTTCCGCTCCAGCCTCCCTTCGAGGTCGAGATCGTCGGCCCGACGGCCGGCCGGATCGCGCTCGCCGGCGGGATGCCGATCGAGGCCGGCCGCGGCTTCGCCGAGGTACCAGCGACGGACATCGTCATCGTTCCCTCGGTGCTAGTCGGTGCCGGCGGCTGGAAGACCGGGCGCTACCCCGGGCTCGTCGAGTGGGCGGCGCGCATGCACGACCAGGGGTCGCTGCTCTGCTCGGCCTGCTCGGGGGTGTTCCTGCTCGCCGAGACAGGGCTGTTCGACGGCCGGCAGACGACCGTCCACTGGGGCTACGCGGAGGCCTTCGCACGCGCCTTTCCGCGCGTGCCGCTGCAGCCCGAGCGTGTCCTCGTCGTCGCCGGCGAGCGCGAGCAGCTCGTCACCTCGGGCGCCTCGATGACTTGGCACGACCTGGTGCTCTATCTCATCGCACGGCATGTCGGCGCCACCGCGGCGCAGACCATCGCCCGCTTCTATGCCCTGCAGTGGCACCATGACGGGCTCGCGCCCTACATCGTCTTCCAGGGCCGCAAGGATCACGGCGACGCCGTCGTCGCCGACGCTCAGGCCTGGCTGTCGAACCACTTCTCGGTCGTGAGCCCGCTCGACGAAATGGTCCGCCGCTCGGGACTCGCCGAGCGCACCTTCAAGCGGCGCTTCACCGAGGCGACCGGTTTTGCGCCGATCGACTATGTGCAGCGGCTCCGCATCGAGGACGCCAAGCGCCGGCTCGAGCGCACGGACGCCTCCGCCGACGAGATCAGCTGGCAGGTCGGCTACGAGGACGCGGCGTTCTTCCGCAGGCTCTTCAAGCGCTTCACGGGGCTGACGCCGGGCGCCTACCGCAAGCGCTTCCAGGTGCCGGCCTTCGCTCGCTCCGCTGCCGACGATGCAGGCCCGCGAGCCCCGGGCGGAGGAACGTGAGCCGAGGCTGAAGGGCCGCCGCCGCGCCGGTCGCAGGCGCCCTGCTCTGTGCTAGAAGCGCGCTCCGATCGCCCGCGACGAGGAGACCGACATGGACCTTTTCCCTTCGGCGCGCACGGCGGCGCTGGCGCTTCGCCCCGACCAGCCGGTCTACTGCTTCTGCCCGTCCGTGCTCGAGGCCGACACGCGCCAGTTCATCGCCGCCTTCCGCGGGCGAACCGCCTATGCGGTGAAGACCAATGGCGAGCCGTTCGTGCTCGAGACCGTCGCCCGGGCCGGCGTCGACGCCTTCGACGTCGCGAGTCCGGACGAGTTCCGGGCCGCCCGCGCCGTCGCCCCGGCCGCCGAGCTGCTCTACATGCACCCGGTGAAGGCGCAGTCGGACATCCGCCTCGCGCTGGAGGAGTTCGCGATTCGCGACATCGCCCTCGACCACGAGGACGAGATCGCAAAAATTCTCCGCATCGTCCGCGCGCTCGACCTCGATCCGACCGAGATCACCCTGTTCGTGCGCATCCATACGCGCGGCCAGGCCGCCTACGAGCTGTCGAAAAAGTTCGGCGCGGCGCCGATGCACGCGGTCGAGCTGCTGCAGCGGATCGACCGTATCGGCTTCAAATGCGGCATCGCCTTCCATGTCGGCAGCCAGGTCGAGGACCTCGACACCTATGAGCGGGCGCTCGCCTCGGCCGCCTGGGTGCGTGGCCGGGCCGGCGTCGAGCTCACCGCGCTCGACATCGGCGGCGGCTTCCCGGCGCAGTACGGGCACGATCCGCGCCGCAAGCCGAAGCCGACGCCGAAGGTCACCGACCTTCTGGCCGAGATCCAGCACGAGGCCGACCTGTGGGGTTTCTCCGACACCCCGCTCGTCGCCGAGCCGGGGCGGGTGATCGTCGCCCGCTGCCTGTCGCTGATCGTCCGCGTGATGCTGAAGAAGGGCCAGCGCGTCTACATCAATGACGGCATCTGGCACTCGCTGTCCGACAGCTGGACCGGCAAGCTGACGCTGCCGGCCCGCCTCATCCCCGATCCCGCGCGCCGGCGACCGAAACGCAACGCGCCGCCGAAGCTCGAGCCGTTCCGCGTCTACGGCACCACCTGCGACTCGGTCGACATCCTGTCGCGGCCGTTCTGGCTGCCCGATTCGGTCGACACCGGCGACTGGATCGAGATCGGCCACATCGGCGCCTACTCGATGTCGCTGCGCACCCGCTTCAACGGCTTCTATCCGGACAAGGTGATCGCGGTGGAGTCGCCGTTCGAGGCCGAGGGGGAGGCGGATGCCTTCGCAAGCATCGAGACATCGGCCGACGTGGGGGTGTGAGGCGGGAGGGTTCGCTCGTCATTGCGAGCGAAGCGAAGCAATCCAGCTTCTCTTCCGGCACCGCAAAGCTGGATGCGCCGCGAAGCTCGATTGCTTCGTCGCTGCGCTCCCAGGAAGAAACCGAGTTCGGCGATCGGTCTTCGAAATGCCTGGGTCCCCTTCCCCGCGCTTTGCGCGGCGGGGACGACACCTGAGCATTTCTCGGTGTCATCCCCGGCGCGCCGAAGGCGCGGGAAGGGGACCCAGAGGAGCATCAGGGAAAGCACCGTGCGTTTCGTCCATCGGTGTCGCGAAAGGCCGGTGCTCAACTCGCAATGACGGAGCGGCCGCCTTGCCCGGGACCGCGCGCGGGCCTACACAGACGGTAGACCACGCAGCCGAGCCTCGCCGATGATCGCCACCGACACCCGCGCCCGAACCGTCGTCGCCGTGGCGCTAGCCGGGCTGATGGCGGCGACGCGTGTTCATCATTTCGGCGTCGGCACGATCTTTCCGGACGCCTCGGTCGCCGTCTTCTTCCTCGCCGGCCTGCTGCTCGGCCGGCCCATGGTGCTGGTCGCCTTCCTGGTCGAGGCGGCGCTGCTGGACCAGTTCGCCTTCACGCTCGCCGGCGTCTCCGACTGGTGCTTCACCCCGGCCTACGCCGCGCTGCCGCCGGCCTATGGGGCGCTGTTCTTCGCCGGCTGGGCGAGCAGGGATCTGCTCGGCACCGAGGCCGATCGCCTGGCGCGCCTTGCCGCGAACCTCGCGCTCGGCATCGTCGGCTTCTTCGCGATCTCCAATCTCGGCTTCTGGGCGGCCTCCGGCTATTTTGCCGGCCTGTCGCTCGCCGACTACACCGCCGCCGTGCTGAAATACCTGCCGCCGTACCTTCTCACGGGCTTTGCCTATTCGGCCGCGTTCCTGGCCGTGCTCGGCCTCGCGCTGCGATCCGGCGATACGGCCAGGGCGCGCTGAGACCGGAGCTTCCGGGCCGCGGTGAGGACGGCCGCGTTTGAATCCGCGGGGCGGGGGGGGGGGGGGGGCGGGGGGGGGGGG
>JAEZCD010000326.1 GCA_023430145.1 Pseudomonadota bacterium | reverse complement strand
GTCGCGCATGTATGCCGACGATCTCGAGCAGCTCGAAGCCGGGATGGGCCTCTACGACGCCTTCTACCGCTGGTGCCGCGACGCCGTCGACGAGACCCACAACTGGCCCAAGCACAGGGCGCCGGTGCGGGCGGAGGGCGTCTCGTGAACGTTCCCGTCGCACCACCCCCTGCCGTCGCCGTTTCGGCGACCGCGGCGCCCCCGCACGCCGTCAGCCACGGCGCGGGCGGCAGGGGGGGCGACGGGAGCGATCACGCCACGCCCTCCGCCCGCACCGGCGCCCTGTGCTTGGGCCAGTTGTGGGTCTCGTCCACGGCGTCGCGGCACCAGCGGTAGAAGGCGTCGTAGAGGCCCATCCCGGCGTCCAGCTGCTCGAGGTCGTCGGCATACATGCGCGACAGGCCGAGCGAGGCGGCGAGCAGGCCCGCCGCCTCCGGCACGAGATCGAGCCGGGCGGTGTCGGCGCCGCGGACGATCTTTTGCAGCCGCCGCAGCCCCTCGAAGCCGGCGAGGCCGAGCTCGTCGACCATGACGTCGAAGGTGCAGAGCTCGCCGCGATGGCTCCAGAAGGCGGCCGTGTCGTCGATGTCGAACGGGGTGGCGGCGAAGCGCTCGGCGACGCCCATGACGTCCGAGGCATTGACGAACAGGAAGACGGCATCCGGATCGACGAATCTGCGGATCAGCCACGGGCAGGCGATGCGGTCGACCTTCGGCCGCGCGCGCGTCACCCACAGGGTGCGGCCGGCGGCGTCGCGCGGCGGGATCCGCTCCTCGAGCAGGAGGGGAAGCCCGGCCGCCTTCCAGGCGACGAAGCCGCCGTCGAGCGATTCCGCCGGCACGCCGGCGTGCCGCAGGAAGGCGGCGCCCCCCTGGCTGAGCTTCAGGCCTTTTTCGCAGACGACGACGGCGGAACGACCACGGTAGTCGGCCGCCCATGTGGCCACGGTCTCATGCGATCGACGCGACGAGCCGGGGACGAGCCGCGGGTCGGCGGCAAAATCGTCGCCGGTGCGGACGTCGATCAGGACCGGGCAGTCGGGCCGGCCGATCAGGCGGTACAGTTTTTCCGATGAGATGCTGCAGAGTGCGGGCATGCGCGTGCGTCCTCTGGTGGAGCAGGACGCGATGCTTGGGCATGTCGCCTCGTGGGGAGATCGCAGATCCCCATGGGCGGATCATTTGCGCCGTCCGAGGCGGACTGTCAACGGCGTCGCAGCGCCCCGTCATTGCGAGGAGCGAAGCGACGAAGCAATCCAGACTTTGCGGCGGCACAGAAAGGCCTGGATTGCTTCGCTGCGCTCGCAATGACTCTACCGATTTCGCCGCTTCCCTTTCGGCCTGGAAACCTCAACTTCGTCGGCGAGCTCCACCCAGACCGGTGCGTGGTCGCTCGCGTGCTCCCAGCCGCGCACCGCGCGATCGACCTCGGCGGCGACGAGGCGGGGCGCGAGGTCGGGGCTGAGCAGCACGTGGTCGAGCCGCAGCCCGGCATTGCGGCCCCAGGCGTTCCGGAAATAGTCCCAGAAGGTGTAGATGCGCTCGTCGGGGTGCATCTGCCGCAGCGCGTCGGTCCAGCCCTGCGCGAGGAGCGCCGCATAGGCCGAGCGCACTTCTGGGCGGAACAGGGCGTCGCCCTCCCAGCGCTCGGGATTGTAGACGTCGAGCTCGGTCGGCATGACGTTGTAGTCGCCGGCCAGCACGACCGGCACATCGAGCGCCAGCAGGCCGGCGGCATAGTCGGCGAGGCGCCGGAACCAGCGCAGCTTGTAGTCGAATTTCTGGCCCGGCGCCGGGTTGCCGTTCGGCAGATAGAGGCAGCCGACCAGAACGCCGTCGACCGCCGCCTCGATGTAGCGGCTGTGCGAATCCTCCGGCTCCCCCGGCAGGCCGCGCCGCGTCTCGATCGGCTTTTGGCCGCGGGCGAGAATGGCGACACCGTTCCAGCTCCGCTGGCCGAGCCAGATCGCCTCGTAGCCGGCGTCGCGGATCGCCTTCTCCGGAAATTTCTCCTGCGGCGCCTTCAGCTCCTGCAGGCAGACCACGTCCGGCTCGGCCTCGGCCAGCCAGCGCAGGAGGAGGGCGAGTCGGCCGTTGACGCCGTTGACGTTGAAGGTGGCGAGCTTCATCGGCGCAGCATGCGCGCTGCGCCGCCGGGCGAACAGCCCCCGTCAGACCGCCGGTGCCTCCGCCAGCAGGGCAGGCTCGCTCGTAGCCTCCCGATCCGCCTGCCGACCCGGCTCCTCGAAGCGGAACCAGGCGACATAGAGCGCCGGCAGGAACAGCAGCGTCAGCACCGTGCCGACGATGATGCCGCCCATCATCGCGTAAGCCATGGGTCCCCAGAAGACCTCGCGGGCGATGGGGATCAAGGCGAGGCTCGCGGCCGCCGCGGTCAGCATGATCGGCCGCATCCGATGCTCGGTCGCCTCGATCACGGCAGTCCAGCCGTCCTTGCCCTCGCTGCGCAGCTGCTCGATCTGGATGACGAGGATGACCGAGTTGCGGATCAGGATGCCGATCAGCGCCAGCACGCCGAGGATGGCGACGAAGCCGAGTGGCGCCCCGCTCGGAACGAGCGCGGCGACGACGCCGATCAGCCCCAGCGGCGCGACGACGACCACGAGGAACAGGCGCTGGAAGCTCTGCAGCTGGATCATCAGGATCGTCGCCATCGCGATCAGCATCACCGGCAGGATGGCGACGATCGGCGCCTGTCCCTTGGCGCTTTCCTCCACCGAGCCGGCCGTGACGATCCGGTAGCCGGCCGGCAGCGAGCGCGTGATCGCGGCGATCTGCGGCGCGAGCTGCTCGACGACGGTGGCCGGCTGAACGGTCGTGTCGATCGCCGCCTTGACGGTGATCGTCGGCAGGCGGCCGCGCCGCCAGACCGCGGGCTGCTCGGACTCGTAGCGGAAGTTGGCGACCGCGGCGAGCGGCACCGCCTTGCCCTCGCTCGTCTGGATCTGCAGATTCTGCAGGGTGTCGAGCGAAGAGCGCTCGCCGTCGTGGGCGCGGCCGATCACGTTCACCAGATAGATGCTGTCACGGACCTGGGTCGCAGCCGAGCCGCCGACGATGCTGTTGAGCGCGGTGGCGATGGTCTCCGAGGTGATGCCGAGCTGGGCGGCCTTGTCCTGCAGCACGTCGACCTTCACCACGCGGCCGGGCTCGTTCCAGTCGTAGACGATGTCCGCGAGGTTGCCGTTGCCGGAGATCGTCGCTGCGACCCTCTGCGCCAGGTCGCGCACGGTCTGGATGTCCGGGCCGCTGACGCGGTACTGGACCGGGCGCCCGACGGGTGGGCCGATGTCGAGAAGGTGGACGTAGGCGTCGGTGCCGACGAAGTCCCGCGCGATAATCGCCCGCACCTTTTCTCGCAGGCGATCGCGCGCGGCGACGTCGCGGGCGACGATGACGATCTGCCCGAAATTGGGGCTCGACGGCTGTACATCGTAGGAGAGCAGGAAGCGGACCGCGCCCTGGCCGACATAGGACGACCAGTGCTCGACGTCCGGGTCGCCCTCGAGTGCGCGCTTCTCGAAGCGGTCCATCTGCGCGCGGGTTTCGGTGATCGATGCGTTCTGCGCGACGGTCCAGTCGATGATCAGCTCGCGCCGGTCCGACGACGGGAAGAATTGCTGCTGCACGAAGCGCATGCCGCCGACGGAGAGCGCGAATGCCAGCACCGTGGCGACGATCGTCAGCCATTTGAAGCGCACGCAGAAGCGCAAGAGGCTCCCGAACAGGCGCGCGACCCGGCCAGGCTCTCCGTGGTGCTGCTTCATCTTTCTCGGCAGCAGGGTCACGCCGAGAAGCGGAACAAACAGCACCGCGACGACCCACGACACGATGAGCGAGACGGCGATGACGACGAACAGCGTGAACGTGAACTCGCCCGCGGAGCTGCTGTTCAATCCGACCGGGATGAAGCTCGCGATCGTCACCAGCGTCCCCGTCAGCATGGGGAACGCCGTCGAGGTGTAGACATGCGTCGCCGCCTTCTCGAGGGTGTCGCCGATCTCAAGGCGCGCCACCATCATCTCGACGGCGATCATCGCGTCGTCGACGAGGAGGCCGAGGGCGATGATCAGGGCGCCGAGCGAGATGCGCTGCAGGGAGATGCCGGCGAGCTCCATGGCAACGAAGGTGATCGCCAGCACGAGCGGGATCGTCACCGCGACGACGAGGCCGGCCCGCAGGCCGAGGCTGACGAAGCTGACGACGAGGACGATCGCCACCGCCTCGAACAGCGCCTTGGTGAAGCCGCCGACGGCTTCCTCGACGATGGCGGGCTGATCGGAGACGAGGTGGACTCCGATGCCGATCGGCAGCTCGGCCTCGATCTTCGCCATCTCCTCTTTCAGCGCCTCGCCGAAATGCAGGAGGTTGGCTTTCGGCTTCATGCCGATCGCAAGCCCGATCGCCGGCTCGCCGCCGACGCGGAACAGGGAGGTCGGCGGGTCGACATAGCCGCGGCTGATGGTGGCGACGTCTCCCAGGCGGAAGAAGCGGTCGTTGATTCGGAGGTTGATGGCCCGCAGGCTGTCCTCGGAGGTGAACTGGCCGCCGACGCGCACGCTGATCCGCTCGCCCTGGGCCTCGATGGTGCCGGACGGGGCGATCGCGTTCTGCGCCTGCAAGGTGTCGACGACCGCCTGCTGCGTCAGGCCGAGCGCGGCGATCTGCCGGGTCGAGAACTCGAGGTAGATCACCTCGTCCTGGGCGCCGATCAGCTCGACCTTGCCGATGTCGGGCACCGCTAGGATCTTGGCGCGGATGTCCTCGACGTAGTCGCGCAGCTGCCGTTGGCTGAAGCCGTCTGCGGTGAACGCGTAGATGTTGCCGTAGACGTCGCCGAAGCTGTCGTTGAAGGACGGGCCGACGACGCCGTCGGGGAACTCGCTCTTGATGTCGGCGATCATGTTGCGGATCTTGGCCCAGATCGCCGGGATGTCCTTCGCCTGTGTCGTCGCCTTGAGGTTGACGAGGATCGCCGTCGAACCCGGCATGTTGAGGCTCTTGGCGTAGTCGAAGCTGTCGAGCTCCTCGAGCTTCTTCTCGATGCGGTCGGTGACCTGGCCGATCATGTCCTCGACGGTCGCGCCGGGCCAGCTCGCCTGGATGATCATCGTCTTGATCGTGAAGTCCGGATCTTCCGCCCGGCCGAGGTTGAAATAGGAGAGCAGCCCGGCGAGCGACGACACCAGCATGAAGTACCAGATCAGGGAGCGGTGCCGCAGCGCCCAGTCGGAGAGGTTGAAGCCCTTCACCGCGAAGTCCTTTCATCGAAAGCGACGCTCTGCCCCTCGGACAGGCTGTTGACGCCCGCGGCGACGATGTGCGCGCCGACGGGTAGCTGGCCGGCGATGCGCGCCGTGCGGTCGTTCCGCTCTTTCAGCTCGACAGGGACGAGGCGGACCGTCCGCGTCGCCGGATCGAGCAGCCAGAGATGCGTTGCGCCGTTCCGCTCGAGAATCGCCGAGGCGGGCAGCTCGAAGACCGTCTGCGGCCCCGCATGCCTCTCCGGCAGGACGCTGACGACCGCGCCGAGGCGGAACGCCTCGGTGCTCTGGTCGAGCGTGATCTTCACCCGGCGCGTGCGCGTCGCCGTGTCGGACTGCGGCGCGATCTCGCGAAGCTCGCCGCGTGCCGTGACGGAGGGATCGGCCTGCAGGCGGATCGTGAAGGGATCGCCCTGCTGCATCGACTGCGCCGTCTTGTCGGGGATGTCGACGACAGCCTCCCGGATATCGGTGCGGGCGATGGTCATGACCTTTTTGCCGGCGGCGACCGTCTGGCCGATCTCCGCATCGACGCTGGTGACCACGCCGGCCGTGTCTGCCGTCAAGGTCGCGTAGCTGCGCTGCTCGCGTGCCTTGGCGAGATTGGCCTCGGCCTGCTTGGCGCCGGCGGTCGCCGCCTCCAGCGCCTGCCGGGCATTGTCGAACTCGGCTTCGTTCACGACCTTCTTGGCGAACAGGCCGCTCGTCCGGCCCTCGGCGGCGGCGGCGTTCGCGAGCTGCGCCTGCGCCTTGGCTAGGTCGGCCTCGCTCACGCGCACGGCGAGGTCCAGCAGCATGGGATCGATCTGCGCCAGCACCTGGCCCGGCGCGACGACGTCGCCGACATCGGCATGGCGGGAGATCAGGCGCCCGAGCACGCGGAACCCGCGCTCGGTCTGGAAGCGCGGCTGAATGGTGCCCGCGTAGCCGATCGCCTCCTCCTGCCGGGGCTCGAGCACCACCGCGACGACCGGCCGCGGAGGCTTCGGCGGTTGCGCTTCGCTCCCCTCGGACGTGCAGCCCGCGAGAAGGACGGCGACAGCTGCGGCGGAGGTGATGACGGACGCCGACCTCATTTCGCGGCCTCCCGAATAACCTGCCCGGACTGGATGGTCGGGTTCACGGTCTGGCCGGGCCTGAGCAGCTGCGTACCGGCGGTGACGACGATGTCGCCGGGCACCAGACCGTCGCGGACCAGCAGCTCGCCCGTCCGGTAGCTGTCGACGACGATCGGCCTCACCGCCGCGACATGGCTGTGCGGATCGACGGTCCAGACGGCCGGCCTGCCGTTCTCGGTGAAGAACGCGCTCGACGGCAGCCGGTAGACTGGTTCGGGCTGGAAGCGGCCGATGCCCGTGACGGCGGCGCCGAGCGGCATCGCGTCGGAAGGGCCGTCGATGGCGATCTTGACGCGCACGGTGCCGGTGGCCGGATCGACCGCGGGGGCGACCTCGCGGACCCGGCCGGTCGTCCGGACCTCGGGGGCGGACACGAGCGCGATCTCGATCCTGTCGTCGGCCGGCTTGCGGGCCAGGAGCCTCTCGTAGACGTCGAAGACCGCGTCGCGCTCGCCGTCGCGCGCGATGGTGAAGACCGCCTGCGCGGCTTCGACGACCTGTCCGGCCTCCGCGTTGCGGGCGACCACGATGCCCGAAGCGTCCGCCGTCAAGGTCGTGTAGGCGAGCTGCTCCTCGGCCGTTCCCAGGTTCGAGCGGGCGGCATCGAGGCTGGCGCGTGCGGCCTGAAAGGCCTGCAGGGCGTTGTCGTACTTGGTTCGCGTGGTAAAGCCGGCGGACAGCAGCGTCTTCTGGCGCTCGAAGGCGGCCTCCGTCTGGCGCAGGGTCGCCTCGGCGGATTGGACGCCGGCCGTCGCGGAGGCGACGTCGGCCGTCTGCTCCCGCGGCTCCAGTCTTGCGAGAACCTGTCCGGCGACGACGTGATCGCCGACCTCGACGAGGCGCTCGGCGATCCGGCCGGCGAAGCGGAAGGCGAGATCGCTCTGCACGCGCGGCTTGATCTCGCCGGTGAGTGCCACCGAGGCGGCGTGCGGCGAGGGGCTTACGACCTGCGCCCTTACGGGCGAGGGCGCCCGCGCCGCCGGCGCCTCCTGCTCGCCGCAAGCAGCCAGAGCCAGCGTGAGGCCGCCCAGGAGGAGGGTGGTGGATTGTCGAGAAAAGCCAAGTGCCCGTCGCATCGGTCATCCGCATCAAACTGAACTGAACCGTTCAGTCTCGACAGTTGCCCTCAGGCTTCGCATATGTCAATAGGAAACTGAACGGTTCAGTTCTGGGGAGGGCCATGATGGCTGCGCGACCGGCACGGGAGAGTTCGGCAGGGGAGGGGAGCGAGGGCGTCGTTACCGCCCCTCCCAATCGAAAGGCCGCGTCGATCCTCGCGGCGGCCCGCCAGCTGTTCGTCGATCAGGGCTTCGATACGGTGACCATGGAGATGGTCGCGCGGCAGGCGGCGGTATCGAAGGCGACGCTCTACGCGCATTTCGCGAGCAAGGAAGACATGTTCACCGCCGTCACGGTGGCCGAGGCCAAGCAGGTGACGGAAGCGGTTTGGCGGATCATCCCGGACAGCAACGACGTCCGCGCCGTGCTGAGGCGCGTCGCCGAGAAGTTCGTAGACATCTTCCTGTCGGAGCAGGCCATGTGCCTGCAGCGCGCCGTCATCGGCGTCGTGCCGAGGTTTCCTTCGATCGGGGCGAGGATCTTCGAGAGCGGCCCACAGGTCCTGAACGAGCGTCTGGCGGAGTTCCTCGCCGGAGCTCACAGGAGTGGGCTGCTGAACGTTCCCGACGCGAAGCTGGCCACGTCCCAATTCCTCAGCATCGTGAGGGGAGATCTCGATATCCGCTGTCTGCTGTTGCCCGACGTCCCGCCGAGCCGCGCCGAGATCGAGAACCAGATCGAGGCCGGGATCGACCTGTTCCTGAGCTTCTACGCCCGCCCGGCGACGTAGGCCCGGCCCGGCATCCGGTCGGCCGCGCCGTGCCGGTCAGTCGGAGATCAGCGCGAGGCCACGGTTCTGGAGCCGGATGGAGACCTCGGTCGCGGGCGGCAGCGTCCGCTCCACCGCGACGTCGACGACGAACAGCGGCCCGAATGCGGTTTCGACCTCGTATTCGACGTGATCCCCGAGATAGGCGGCGCTGCGGATCCGCCCGGCGAGCGGGGTCGCCGCCGCCTTCTCGAGCTGGATCGCGTTCGGCCGCACCGCGAGCCGCGCCGGCCCCGTCCGGGCGCCGCGGCTCTGCATCCGCCATTCGAGGCCGCCGATCCCGACGCGCGCCTCGCCGTTGGTGACCTCGCGCACCTCGCAGGGGACGACGTTCGCCTCGCCGATGAAGTCGGCGATGAAGGGCGTCGCGGGCTGCTCGTAGAGATCGCGCGGGCGGCCCTGCTGGGCGATCCGGCCCTCGGCCATCACCACCACCTGATCGGAGACGGCGAGCGCCTCCTCCTGGTCGTGCGTGACGTAGACGGCGGTGAAGCCGAGCCGCTGCTGCAGCTCGCGGATTTCTGTCCGCACGCGCCGTCGGAGCCGGGCGTCGAGATTCGACAGCGGCTCGTCGAGCAGCAGCACCTGAGGCTCGAGCACGAGCGCGCGCGCGACGGCGACGCGCTGCTGCTGGCCGCCGGAGAGCTCGGAGGGCAGGCGCGGCCCGTAGCCGGAAAGGCCGACGAGCGCCAGCGCCCCTTCCGCCTTCTCCTGCGCGTCGCGCTTGCGCAGGCCGGACGCCTCGAGCCCGTAGGCGACGTTCCGCAGCACCGTCATGTGCGGGAACAGGGCGTAGGACTGGAACACCATGGACACGTCCCGCTCGTAGGCGGGCAGCATCGTGACGTCCTCGCCGCCGATCAGGATGCGGCCTGCGGTCGGATGCTCGAGGCCCGCCAGCATGCGAAGCATCGTCGTCTTGCCGCAGCCGGAGGGGCCGAGCAGAGTCACAAGCGTGCCCTTCTCGATCGTCAGCGACAGGTCCTCGATCGCCACCACCGAGCCGAAGGACTTGCGCACGTGCTCGAAGACGACCGAGCCGGCCTTGGGGCGGATGGCGCTCATGCCGGCTTCTCCCGGAGACGGACCGCGGACGACGGCACGGAGGCGATGCGGTCCTCGCGCCGCAGGCGGCGGCGGCCGACGACGAGCTGGAATCCGCCGATGACGACCATCATGACGACGATCAGCACCGAGGAATAGGCGATGGCGACGCCGTATTCGCCGTTCTCGACGAGGCCGACGATGTAGGCGGTCGCCATGTTGTACTCGGCGCTGACGAGGAAGATCACCGCGCTGATCGAGGTGATCGCGCGCACGAACGAGTAGACGAGGGCGGCGACGATCGCCGGCCGCAAGAGCGGCAGGATGACGAGGCGGATGGTCCGCGGCGTCGTCGCCCGCAGCGTCAGCGAGGCCTCGTCGAGGCTCTGGTCGAGCTGGCTCATGGCGGCGACGCCGCCGCGCACGCCGACCGGCATGTTGCGGAAGACGAAGCAGGCGATGAGGATCAGCGCCGAGCCGGTCATCTCCAGCGGCGGCAGGTTGAAGGCCATGATGTAGCTGATGCCGATGACGGTGCCTGGGATGGCGAAGCTCATCATCAGCATGAACTCGAAGGTCTGCCGGCCGACGAAGCGCTGGCGGACGATCAGATAGGCGGTGAGAAGGCCGACGGCGGCGGTCAGCGGCGCGGAGACGAGCGCGATCTCCATCGTCGTCCAGAACGAGTTCCAGGCGACGCCGGTCCAGGCGACGGCGCCGTCGCGGACGGTGACGGAGAACGCTTTGATGTAGTGGGCGAGGGTCAGCGAGTTGTCGAGCCCCCAGGTCTTCAGGAAGCCGCCGACGAAGATCATGCTGTAGACGACGAGCGTGAAGGCCATCCACGGCAGCACGACCGCGTAGACGGCGATCGCGAGCGGCCGCGGCAGGCCGATATGGGCGCCGGAATCGCCCTTGCCGGTGACGGTGGCGAAGCTCTTGCCGGAGAGCCAGAAGCGCTGCGCCAGGAAGGCCGACAGCGTGAAGGAGAGCAGGATGGTGGCCAGCACCGCGGCCCGCGAGGGATCGTTCTGCGAGCCGACGACGGCGAAAAAGATCTCGGTCGACAGCACGCCGTGGCTGCCGCCGAGCACCATCGGGTTGCCGAAGTCGGCCATGCTCTCGATGAAGCCGATCAGCCAGGCATTGGCGAGGCCCGGCATCATCAGCGGCAGCGACACCTTCCGAAAGGTGCGCCAGCGGTCGGCGCGCAGCGTCAGCGAGGCCTCCTCCATCGACGGGCTGACGCCCTCGACGACGCCGATCAGGACGAGGAAGGAGATCGGCGTGAAGGACAGGACCTGCGCGATCCAGATGCCGGTGAGGCCGTAGAGCCAGCGGCCGGGCTCGATGCCGAACAGGTCCGACAGCGTCACGGTGACGACGCCGGCGCGGCCGAAGAGGAGAATCAGCGCAAGGCCGATGACGAAGGGCGGCGTGATGATCGGCAGCACCGTCAAAAGCCGCAGCGCCCGCTTGAAAGGGATTCTGGTCCGCGTCGCGGCGAGCGCGAAGGCGAGGCCGAGCAGCGTCGAGGCCGAGGCCGTCATCACCGCGAGCCAGAGCGTGCGCCAGGCGACCCCGCAGCGGCCGCTGCCGAGGCAGCCGAGGCTCCATACCGACTCGGCCTGGATATTGCGGACGAACCCCTCCGGCGCGAACGAGCCGTCGAAATCCTGCAGCGAGCCGACCAGCATGCTGGCGATCGGGTAGAAGACGAAGATCGCGACCAGCGCCACGAGCAGCGCGATGGCGGAGATGACGAAGGCGTCGCCGCGCAGGACGCCCCGCTCGGCGAGCCCGAAGGCGAAGAGAAGGACGAAGACGATGCCGACGAGGCAGGCTCCGGCTCCCATCGCCGGCTGTCCGTGGCTGAGCGGTCCGAAGAGCCGCTCGAGAATCGTCCAGTTCCAGCCCGAAAAGCCGATCGCCAGCCCCTGCAGGGTGAGAAAGGCGATGCCCGCCGCGCCGGCGGCGATCAGCAGCCCCGCGCGGAGGCGGCGATCGGGCAGGAAGCGGGCGACCACCGCGAGCCCGAAGATCGCCGCGGCGATCGCCAGCCACCAGCGGCCGTGCGACGCGATCTGCAGGACGCCCGGCGCGACCTTCTCGCCGGTCGGGAAATCGGCCAGCCAGCGGAAGCTGTAGAAGCCGCTGTCGACCCGGTACCAGGGCACGAGGAGGAAGCCGGCGAGGCCGAGCCCGAGACCGCTGTCGAGCCGGCGGCTGCCGCGGCTCGCGGGCCGCCGGGCCGCCGGCGCATCCGCGGTCGGCATCGTGTCGTGGGAGAGGGCGGGGGCGCTCATGGCCGGCCGGCAGTCGGACCCGTCGCCATCGACGGGTCCGGGATGGCCGTGGCCGTCAGTTCGCCTTGGCGCCGATCTCGCGATCCCACCGCTCGAGCAGCGCCTTGCGGACCTCGGGCTTGCCGTACTTGTCGAAGTCGTAGTCGATCAGCTTGATGTCCTCGAAGCGCGGCGATTCCTTCGGGATGCTCGCCGCCTTGTTGGAGGGAAGCTGGAAGGATTTCGCATCGCGCGCCTTGGACTGCACCTCCGGCGACAGCGCCCAGTCGTACCAGGCTTTTGCGCTGTCGAGATTGCGGGCGCCCTTGACGATCGACATGGAGCCGATCTCGTAGCCGGTGCCCTCGCAGGGTGTCACCGTCTTGATCGGGAAGCCCTCGACGGTCATCGCGACCGCGTCATGCGCGAAGACGATGCCGATCGCGTTCTCGCCG
The DNA here is from genome assembly GCA_023430145.1 of Pseudomonadota bacterium. Taxonomy (GTDB): domain Bacteria; phylum Pseudomonadota; class Alphaproteobacteria; order Rhizobiales; family Methylopilaceae; genus JAEZCD01. The sequence continues at coordinate 25,731 of JAEZCD010000326.1, read as the reverse complement.
CGCGCGGCCGACTTCACCGGCGCCGAGCCGGATTTGGTGTATTGCGAGACGTTGGCGTTGAGCTTCTTGAGATAGTCGAAGGCCTGGTCCTCGCCCATCAGCTGCACCAGCGTCGCCAGCATGGTGTAGGCGGTGCCGGAGGAGTTGGGATTGGCCATCTGGATCTCGCCCTTGTAGGACGGGTCGAGCAGATCGGCCCAGCACTTCGGCTCCTTGAGGCCCTTCTTGGCGATGAGGTCGGTGTTGTAGCCCCAGCCGAGCGCGCCGGCATAGACGCCGACGGTCCTGTTCTTGGCGCTGGCCGCCTGCTTCTTGGACCAGTCCTGCAGCTCGTTCATCCGCGGTGAGACGTATTCCTGCGTCAGGCCCTCGTTGGCGGCCTGCAGATGCGGGTCGCCGGTGCCGGCCCACCAGACGTCGGTCTTCGGATTGCGCGATTCGGCGCGCACCTTGGCATAGGTCTCGCCCGAGGACAGGCGGACCATGTTGACCTTGATCCCCTTCTCCTTCTCGAACATGCCGGCCATCTGCTCGCACCAGACGACGTCGGCGCTGCAGATGAGGTTCAGCTCGGCGGCGGCGGCGGCGTTCGAGGCGAGTTGCAGGCAGGCCACGGACGCGGCCGCGGCGAGAAGCATCGAGCGCATGAAAAATCCTCCCTGGCGACGGCCTCGATGGACCGTCATATTTTTGTCATATAACGACACAGTCGAGCGGTTGCGGGCTTGCGTCAAGCGGGGGATCCTTCAATCGGTCGTGGGCGGGAGGCCTGTTACGCTAGGCCGTTCGTGCGACGCTCCGATGAAGGCCGCTTCCCATAGCGGTTCCCGAGCCCGTCATTCCGGAACGGCGCGCAGCGCCGTGCGCGGAACCGAAGGGGATCGCGGCCGGCGGCAGTTCAGCGGCATATACGTCGTCTTCGGCCCGCCTGGTCGACAATGCCGGACCACTCGGCACAGGAGCTCCCAATGCGTCTGCCCTTCCTCTCGCGTTCTGAACTCGGCGCCGAGCAGCAGCGCCTCTACGAGGACATGCGAGGCGGCATTGAGAGCAACTTCAAGGGGTTTCGAGCGATCGACGGCGACGGCACGCTGATGGGCCCGTGGAACCCCTGGCTGCATCATCCGAAGTTCGGCGGCCCGATCTGGGAGCTGGTGAAGGCGCTCTCCAACTCGCCGGCTTTGCCGCGGCCGGTACGGGAAGTCGCGATCCTCGTCACCGGCGCCCACTTCCACTCCGCCTACGAGCTTTACGCCCACGTGCTGATCGCCGAGGCGCGCGGGCTCGCCGACGACAAGATCGCGACGATCGTCGCCGGACAGCGCCCGACCGATCTCACGCGCGAGGAGGCGGTCGCCTATGACGTCGCCGCGTCGCTGGTGTCCGGCAGCGTCTTGCCGGACCTCGTCTACCGGCAGGCCGTTGCGACCTTCGGCGAGAACGAGACCGCGGAGCTGATCTACTTGGTCGGCCTCTACTGCCTCGTCTCGGTCACGCTGAACGGCTTCGACGTGCCGGTTCCGGACGAGGCGTGACGGCGGCGTCCTCGCCTTAAGGGTGCGGATTGCCGGTGGCCTTCTTGCCGACCTCAATCATCCAGGACCTCGCCGAGCGGGATGGCGGCCTCGCGGCCGGCACGGATGTCACTGAGCCGCTGCTCGGCGAGGTAGAGGTCTTCGAGGTCGTCGAGGTGCTCCAGGATGGCTTCGCGCGCGTAGAAGCTCTTGCTACGCCCGGTTCGCTTCGCGAGCCTATCCAGGCGGTCCTCGACGTCCTTCGGCAGTCGCAATGCCAGCACCGGTCGTCCTCGATTTGCGACGCTCACGCTCGCAGCAGCCACTCGTGCTCGGCGGCGTTGTGGAACCGCCAGGCGCGTACAGGGCCGGCCATGACGTTGAGGTAATAGAGGTCGTAGCCGTGCACCGTCGCGCAGGGGTGATAGCCGCGCGGCACCAGCGTCACGTCGCCGTTCTCGACCGCCATCGCCTCGTCGAGCGAGCGGTCGTCCGTGTAGACGCGCTGGAAGGCAAATCCCTGCGAGGGCCGGAGGCGGTGGTAGTAGGTCTCCTCGAGCAGCGACTCCTCCGGAATATTGTCGACGTCGTGCTTGTGCGGCGGATAGCTCGAGGTGTTCCCGGCCGGCGTGACGACCTCGACCACGAGCAGGGAGTCGGCGGGCTCCGTCTCCGGCAGGATGTTGGCGACGTGGCGCAGATTGCTGCCCTTGCCGCGGGCCTCCTGGGCGATGCCGCCAGGGCGGATGTGGCGCGGCGGACGCGCACCGCGGATGCCGGGCGCGGTGCAGACGGCGAGCGTGGCCTCGCCTTCGGCAACGGCCGACCAGTCCGAGCCGGCCGGCACATAGACGGCGTGCGGCGCTCCGTCGAACGGGGAGGCGCGCTCGCCGACGGTGCCGAAGTCGAGGCCGCCCGCCCGGATGTGGGCCTTGCCTTCGACGAGCACGAGGCAGGCCTCGCGGTCGAGGGTCTCGGCGGCGACACGGTCACCCGGCCGCAGCCGATAAAGGTCGAAGCCGACATAGGTCCACCTGGCCGAGGCAGGCGTCACATGGAGCACGCGGCCATGCGTCCCATGCGGCTTGACGAGCAGCGGCGAGGTCAACGGCGAAGCCCCGCCTCGGCGAGGTAGCGGACGAGATTGTCGTGCCCGAGCTTGGCGTATTCGGCCGGCGAGCGGTCGCCGAGATACTGCTCGGCCTCGACCACGATCCAGCCCGAATAGTCCGGCAGCTCGCGCAGCACCGCGGGGAAGTCGACGATGCCGTCGCCCGGCACGGTATAGACGCCGGCGATCACCGCATCGAGGAAGGACAGGTCCTCGGCGACGGCTCTCTGCATCTGCGCCGCGCGGACATCCTTGGCGTGAACATGGCCGATGCGCATGCGGTATTTCCGGGCGAGCGCAGCCGGATCGGCGCCACCCCAGGTCGCGTGGCCGGTGTCGAGCAACAGGCTCACGGCGTGGCCGGTGCCGTCCATCAGCCGCTCGATCTCCTCGCCGCTCTGCACCACCGTGCCCATGTGGTGATGGTAGACGAGCACGAGCCCGGCATCGATGAGACGCTCGGCGAACTCGCTGAGGCGCGCATTGAACCGCCGGCTTTCGGTGTCCGTCATCACCGGCCGTGCCGACAGCGGCTTGCTGCGGTCGCCGTGCACGGTCCGGGTGCATTCGGCGGCGATGAAGACTTTTGCGCCGAGCCCCTTCAGGAGTTCGATGTGGTCCGCGGCGGCGCGCATCTCGTCCTGCGGCTCGCGGCCGAGCAGGAAGGTCGACCACCAGCCGCCGACGAGGGCGAGGCCGAAGCGATCCAGGATCGGCTTCAGGTCGCCGATGCGGCGCGGGAACTTGTGGCCGAGCTCCATGCCCTGCATCCCGGCCGCCCTGGCCTCGCGCAGGCATTGGTCGAGGGGGATCTCGCCGCCGAGCTCGGGCAGGTCGTCGTTCGACCAGCCGATCGGATTGGCGCCGATGCGGATCATGCTCGTCCTCGTTCAGCCGATGCGTTGTCGTGTGATCGCCCGCTCGTAGTCGGCGCGGGCCGCATTCACCTCTCGCCGCGAGCTGACTTCGGGCACGGCGACATCCCACCAGTGGCCGCCGGCCTCGGTCGTCGCGACGGGATCGGTCGCGATCACGACGACCGAGGTACGGCCATGCGCCTTCGCGGCGGCGAGGGCTGTCTCGAGCTCGGCGATCGAGGCGACGCCGACGGCATGCGCGCCGAGGCTGGCCGCATGCGCGACGAAGTCGATCGCCGGCGGCGCGCCCTCGATGTCCTCGAAGAGATTGTTGAAGCTCTCGCCGCCGGTCGCCCGCTGCAGCCGGTTGATGCAGCCGAAGCCGCCATTGTCGAGCACGACGACGACGAGTTTTTGGCCCAGCATCACCGAGGTGGCGAGCTCGGAGTTCATCATCAGGTACGAGCCGTCGCCGACCATGACCACGACCTCGCGGTCCGGCCGCGCCAGCTTGACGCCGAGCCCGCCGGCGATCTCGTAGCCCATGCAGCTGTAGCCGTATTCGAGGTGGTAGGAGCCGGGCGCGCCCGCCTGCCAGAGCTTGTGCAGCTCGCCCGGCAGGCCGCCCGCGGCATTGACGAGGATCGCCTCCGCGCCGAAGACGCGCTGCACGGCGCCGATCACCTGCGCATCCGACGGCCGCTCGGCATTGGTCGGCGCGGTCGCGCGCGCGGCGGCGGCTGCCCAGCTCCGCATCTCGTGCTGTGCCCGGTCCGTCCAGCCGGCCGGTGCGCGCCAGCCGCCGAGATCAGCCGAAAGCTCCGCGAGGCCGGCGAGCGCGTCGGCGACGAGCGGCTGCGCGCGGTGCTTGCCGGCATCGAAGGGCTGCGTGTTGAGGCCGATCAGCCGGCAGAGCTCGTTGGCGAACAGAGCGCGGCTGCCGGTGGTGAAATCCTGCAGGCGGGTGCCGATGGCGAGCACCACATCGGCTTCCGCGGCGAGCGCGTTGGCGGCCGAGGTGCCGGTGACGCCGATCGAGCCGACCGACAGCGGATGGCCGTGCGGCAGCGAGGATTTCCCGGCCTGCGTCTCCGCCACCGGCACGCCATGCCGCTCGGCGAAGCCGGCGAGCGCCGCCGCGGCGCCGGAATAGAGCACGCCGCCGCCGGCGACGATCAGCGGTTTCTGCGCCGCGCGCAAAAGGCCGATGGCTGCCCGCAGCTCGTCCTCGGAGGGGCGCAGCCGGCGGGGCGTCCACAGCCGCTCGTCGAAGAAGGAGAGCGGATAGTCGAAGGCCTCCGTCTGCACGTCCTGGCAGAGGGCGAGCGTCACCGGCCCGCACTCGGCCGGATCGGTCAGCACCTGCATGGCCCGCTCGAGCGCCGGGATGATCTGCTCGGGCCGGGTGATGCGGTCGAAATAGCGCGAGACGGGGCGGAACACGTCGTTGGCGGACACCGTGCCGTCGCCAAAAACCTCGATCTGCTGCAGCACGGGATCGGGCCGGCGGCTCGCAAAGATATCGCCCGGCAAGAGCAGCACCGGCAGGCGGTCGACATGGGCGACCGCGGCGGCGGTGACGAGGTTGGTGGCGCCGGGCCCGATCGAGGTGGTGGCGGCCATCATGCGGCGGCGAAAGCTCGCCTTGGCGAAGGCGACGGCCGCGAGCGCCATCGCCTGCTCGTTGTGGGCGCGAAAGGTCGGCAGCTCGTCGCGCACGCCGTGCAGGGCCTCGCCGATGCCGGCGACGTTGCCGTGGCCGAAGATCGCCCAGACGCCGGCGAACAGCGGCAGCCGCGCGCCGTCGATCTCGGTCCGCTGCCGGCACAGGAAGCGCACCAGCGCCTGCGCCATGGTGAGGCGAACGGTCCTCATTGCGCGATCTCCTCCGCGGGTTGCCGCGCCATTGCCTCGGCTTTCCCTGCCTCCCAGGCTCGGCCGAGAGCGGCGAAGCGGTCGGCCATCTCGGCGATGGCGGCCTCGTCGCTGATCTCACCGGCGAGCCAATGCCGGGCCGCCGAGCCGAAGATCGTCCGCCCGACGGCGAATCCCTTCACGATCGGCGATGCCGCCGCCGCCCGCAGGGTGGCGGCGAGCTCGTCCTGCGGCGCGTCGAGGCCGAGCACGACGACGCCGCGGCAGAAGGGATCGCGGGCGGCGATCACCGCCTCGATCCGCTGCCAGGCGGCGGGGCTCGGCTGTGCCTCGAGCTTCCACCAGTCCGGCCGGATGCCGAGCCCGTAGAGCCGCTCCAGCACCGTGGCGACGGTGTTCTCGCCCAATGCCCCATGCCGGCCGGCGATGATCTCCAGCATCAGCTCGCGCCCGAGGGTGCGCGTGGCGTCGGCGACGCGCAAAAGCTCGCGCTCCTGCTCTGCCTTCAGCGCGTCGTCGTCGTCCGGATGGTAGAAGCAGAGGCACTTCACCGTCTGCGTCGCCGGCCATTCGGCGAGATGGCTGCCGAGATCGGCCATGCCGTCGAGGTCGAGCGGCCGCGAGCCCGGTTTCTCGACCGGACGGCCGATCCAGAGCCGCTCGTGCTCGGCGCGAAACAGCGCTTTCCTGCCGTGCTCGGAGTCGAGCAGCACGCCGTAGCCGGCGCGGCCGGCGGCGACCCGTTTCGCCGCCTCGACGGCCAGCAGCTTGAACTCGGCGATGCGCTCGCGCGGCGCCGCCGCCATGTCGGCCATCGCCTCGAGCTGCGACCGATGGTCGATGGCGAGCGCCATCAGCGTCTCCGGGGCCGGCCGGCGCGTGGTCGCCCGGTGGATGTGGTTCAGCATCTTGTCGCGGCGCAGGGCATGGTGCCGGCTGCCGTGCTCGAGAAAATACGTCAGCTCCGGCCAGGTCGGGTATTCCGGCGAGCAGAGCAGGCGCGACACCGCGAAGGCGCCGCATGCGTTCGCCCAGGTGGCGCAGGTCGCCGCCGGCTCGCCGGTGAGCCAGCCGCGCAGGAAGCCGGACATGAAGGCGTCGCCGGCGCCGAGCACGTTGTAGATCTCGATCGGAAAACCGTCGCCGACGATGCCGGCCTCGAGGTCGTCCTCGATCGGCCCCTCGTAGACGATACAGCCTCGAGCGCCGCGCTTCAGGACGATGGTCGCCGGCGAGATCGCCCGGATGGCCTGCAGCGCCCCGAGCACGTCCTCGGCGCCGCTGGCGATCATCACCTCCTCCTCGGTGCCGACGACGAGATCGCAGTCCGGCAGCACGGTGCGCAGCCGGTCGGAGACCGCGTCCGACTTCACGTAGCGCGCAAAGCCCGCCTCGTGGCCGGCGAGGCCCCACAGATTCGGCCGGTAGTCGATGTCGAAGACGACGCGCGCGCCGTTCGCCTTGGCGATGCGGATGGCTTTCCGCTGCGCCGCCTCGCTGTTCGGCCGCGAGAAATGCGTGCCCGAGACGAGCACGGCGCCGGCCGAGGCGACGAAGGCCTCGTCGATGTCGCTCTCGTCGAGCGCCATGTCGGCGCAGTCGGTGCGGAAGAAGATGTGCGGCGAGACGCCCTCGTCCTCCACCGCGAGCAGGACGAGCGCGGTGAGCCGGCCGGGATCGGTGCGCACGCCCGTGACGTCGACGCCCTCGCGGGCGAGGTGCTCGCGGATGTAGCGGCCGGCCTGCTCGTCGCCGACGCGCGTGACGAGCGCCGACTTCAGGCCGAGCCGCGCCGTGCCGATGGCGATGTTGGCCGGGCAGCCGCCGACGGATTTCGCGAAGGTGGCGATATCCTCGAAGCGGGAGCCGATCTGCTGCCCGTAGAGGTCCACCGACGCGCGGCCGATGGTCAGGACGTCGAGACGCTTTTGCATACGCTGCCGCTTTTTCTTGGCCGTTTTCCTCCCGGCGTGCGGCTATAATCGATTGTAAACGCCGCTTCGGCAATCGCCGCGAGGGCGAGACCAAAGACGGGGGGAGACATGGTGCTGCGATTGGGACTGCTCGGCGCCGGCCGCATCGGCAAGGTGCACGCGCGCGCCGTGGCAGCGACGCCGGGGGCGCGGCTCTCGGCCGTCGCCGACGCCGTGCCGGAAGCGGCGGCCGCCCTCGCGCAAGCCTACGGCGCGGAGGTGCGCTCGGTGGACGCCATCATCGGGGCGCCCGACATCGACGCCGTGCTCGTCACCGCGCCGACCGACGTGCATGCGCAGATGATCGAGGCGGCGGCACGGGCCGGCAAGCCGATCTTCTGCGAGAAGCCGATCGATCTATCTGTCGAGCGCGTGCGCGCCTGCCTCGACGTCGTGCGGCAGACCGGCGCCCGGCTGATGATCGGCTTCAACCGCCGATTCGACCCGAACTTCTCCGAGCTGAAGCGGCGAGTCGACGCCGGCGCGATCGGCGAGGTGGAGACGGTCTCGATCGTCTCCCGCGACCCGGGGGCGCCGCCGCCCGGCTACATCGCCCGTTCGGGCGGCATGTTCCGCGACATGACCATCCACGACCTCGACATGGCGCGCTGGCTGCTGGGCGAGGAGGTGGAGACCGTGTACGCCACCGCCGCGAACCTCGTCGATCCGGCGATCGGCGCGGAAGGCGACATCGACACCGCGCTGCTCGTGCTGACCACCGCCTCCGGCCGCATGGCGCAGATCTCCAACTCCCGCCGCGCCAGCTATGGCTACGACCAGCGCGTCGAGGTGCACGGCTCGAAAGGCCTCGTCGTCGCCGAGAACATGCGCGCGACGACCGTCGAGGTGGCGGATGCCGGCGGCTACCGGCGCGAGCCGCTGCTCGACTACTTCATGACCCGCTACGCGCAGGCCTATGCCAACGAGATCGCCGCTTTCGTGGAGGCGATCGGCTCCGGCGCGCCCATGGACCCGTCGGGCGAGGATGGCCTTCGGGGCCAGATCCTCGCCGAAGCCGCGGTGCGCTCGGCCGCCGAGGGGAGGGCGGTCCCGGTCCGCGAGGTCAGCGGTGGCTGAGGGGACGGCCGGCCTCGACCGGCGCGAGGCGCTCTGCACCGAGATCATCCGCGCCGCCGGCGCTCTGGCGCTGAAGCGTTTCCGCGATCGCCCCTCCGTGAAGATGACGCTGAAGGGCAGCCAGGATTACCTCACCGAGACCGACGGCGAGGTCGAGCGGCTGATCGCCGGCCGCCTGCGTGCCGCGTTCCCCGAGGACGGCTTCCTCGGCGAGGAGGGCGGCGGCGCCGAGGGCTCGCGGCTCTGGGTCGTCGACCCGATCGACGGCACCGCGAACTTCGCCCGCTTCGTCCCGCATTTCTGCGTCTCCATGGCCTATCTCGAGAACGGCCGAACGGAGATCGGGGCGATCTTCAGCCCGGCGACGGACGAGCTCTTCCTCGCCCGCCGCGGCCGCGGCGGCACCTGCAACGGCAGGCGCATGCGGGTCGCCGAGACGGAGGGCTTCGCCGCGGCGACGATCGAGATCGGCTGGTCGTCACGCCTGCCGAACGAGGATTATTTGCGCATCCTCGCGGCAACCCTGGAGCGCGGGGCGAATGTCCGCCGCGGCGGCTCGGGCTGCCTCGCCATCGCCTATGTCGCCGACGGCCGCATCGACGCCTATGCCGAGCTGCACACCTTCGGCTGGGACTGCCTGGCCGGCCTGCTGATGGTCGAGGAGGCCGGCGGCCGCGTCTCCCCCTTCGTCGAGGCAGGCTTCCTGCTGACAGGCGGCCCGGTGCTGGCGGCCGCGCCGGGCGTGGCGGCGCCGATGAGCGAGATCAGCGGGATCGGGGTAATTGAAATCGCTGGAGCCGAGCGAAAGGCTGGCGCTCCCTAGGGGACTCGAACCCCTGTTTTCGCCGTGAGAGGGCGACGTCCTAGACCGCTAGACGAAGGGAGCAGCGCGCGGTGGCTATCCTATAGTGACTGCCGGCGCGGGCTTCAAGCGCCGGTTTTCCGCTCTCCGGTCGATCGCGAACGCGGTGGCACTCTCGGGCCGGCTGCGGGCGCTCCCGGCGGCGCAATCGCTGCCGCACACTCCGCGAAAGCCTCGGAAGGCACGAGCGCCATCGCCAGGTCGGGGCTCACTCGGCCGGGGAGGCGAGCCGCGTTCCGGGTGTCAGGTCGAGCCGGCCGACCTGGCGTAGGCTGGCGCCGTCGAAGATGTGCACCTGCGTCGCCGTGCCGAGCGTCACCGTGACATAGAGCCGCCCCGCGTCGGCGACGACGCCGGTCACCCGCGCGTCCGGCGGCAGCGTCAGCGCCTGCGCCACCGCCTCGCCGTGGACCGCCGGTGCCCGGCTGAGCCGCCAGACGATCATGCCGAACACGAAGGCGAAGCCGAGCCCCATCACCAGCGCCGAGACGCCGACCAGCATCCGCATGCGCCGATAGACCCGCGCGATGCGCGGGTCTTCCTCGCCGTCCTCGTCTATCCTGTCCGCCATGTCCGAAGATGTTCGCCGTTTCGAAGTCGAAGTCGCCGCCGAGGATGCCGGCTCGAGGCTCGATCGCCTGCTCGCCGCCCGCCTCCCCGAGCTGTCGCGGGCGCGCGTGCAGGCGCTGATCCGCGCCGGGCAGGCTACGCGGGGCGGCGAGATCCTCAAAGACCCGTCCGCGAAGGTGAATGCAAGCGACCTTTTGGCGCTCGCCGTGCCGCCGGCCGAGGAAGCGGCTCCCGCCGCGCAGAAAATCCCGCTCGAGGTGGTCTACGAGGACGACGCGCTGATCGTCATCGACAAGCCGGCCGGCATGGTCGTGCATCCGGCCGCCGGGCACGGGGAGGGGACGCTCGTCAACGCCCTCCTCGCCCATTGCGGCGACAGCCTGTCGGGCATCGGCGGCGTCAAGCGGCCGGGCATCGTCCACCGGCTCGACAAGGACACCACCGGCCTTTTGGTGGTGGCGAAAACGGACCGCGCGCACAAGAGTCTCGCCGCCCAGTTCGCCGACCACGGCCGCACCGGGGCGCTGCGCAGAGCCTATCTCGCTCTCGCCTGGGGCGTGCCGTCGCGGCAGCGGCTGACGATCGAGGCGCCGCTCGACCGCAGCCCGTCGAACCGGGAGAAGATGGCCGTCCGCCCCGGCGGTCGCGACGCCGTCACGCATGTCGAGCTCATGGAGCGCTTCGGCCCGGTGGCGGCGCCGGTCGCCTCGCTGGTCCGCTGCACGCTCGAGACGGGTCGGACGCACCAGATCCGGGTGCATCTCGCCCATATCGGCCATCCGCTGCTCGGCGATCCGCTCTACGGCTCCGGCTTCCGCACCAAGGCGGCACTGCTCGACGAGCCCTCGCGCGAAGCGCTGCGGGCGCTCGGCCGGCAGGCCCTGCACGCCGCCGAGCTCGAGTTCGAGCATCCGGAGACGGGGGACGTGATGGCCTTCTCCTCGCCCCCGCCGGCGGATTTCGAGCGGCTCCTCGAGGCGCTGCGGGGCATGCGGGGGTGAGGGCGTTCCTCGCGTATGCCCTCGTCATCCTCCGTCCCCCGTCATCCTCCGCGCATATTCCTCGTCATCCTCCGCGGAGGCGGAGGATCGAGCTTTTCCATAGAAGATGGAACGGTCTGGGTCCGCGGCTTTCGGGGAGGACGACGAGCGGAGTTGGCGTCGGTGAGCAGCGGAGGTGGCGTCGGCAGTGCGCCGCGGAGCGTGTCGCGTGCCCTCAGCCGCCGCCGAATCCCGCCGCCGGCGGTACCGCGAACCCTTCGACCGTGTACTGGTGCAGCTTGTTGCGCAGCGTCCGGATCGAGATGCCGAGCACGTGCGCGGCATGGGTGCGGTTGCCGGCACAATGCTGCAGCGTCTCGAGGATGAGCTCGCGCTCGACGTCGGCGACCGTTCGGCCGACGAGCGCCCGGGCGGCCGCGGGCGGCTCCTCCGGCACGAGCGGCGCGTCGGGTGCGGGCAGGGCGCACATCGCCCGCTCGCCCGCGGCCGGGGCGCCGGCGAGGCGGGTCAGAAGCTCGCGGACATCCACCGTGACGTCGAGCGTCACCCCGCGTGGCGCCTCGCGGTCGAGGCCGGCCGGCCCGTCCTCGGCGCCCGGAAGCTTCATCGTGACGGTAACGGTCGCCGTCGCCGGCGGTTCCGCGGCGTCGATCGAGCGAACCAAGGAGCTAGGGCAGTGCACCGTATCGCCATCCCATCGTGCCGGCAAAAGGTGCCGCCGTCGTGGTTAGCGTGAGGTTAACGGGCGTGCGGGGTGGGCAAAGGATCGTGACCGAAACAAAAACGCCGCGGACGCATCCGCGGCGGGCGAATCGACGGCTCGGCGCCGGCTACTGCCGATATTGCTGGATGCGCGTCGTGCGCAGCCCGGCGAGCCCGTGCTGGTCGATCGAGCTCTGCCAGGAGAGAAATTCCTCGACCGTGAGGGTGTAGCGCTGGCACGCCTCCTCGAGGCTGATGAGCCCGCCACGCACGGCCGCGACCACCTCCGCCTTGCGCCGGATCACCCAGCGCCTGGTATTTGTCGGAGGCAGATCGGCTACCGTCAAAGGACTTCCATCCGGCCCGATGACGTATTTGACTCTCGGGCGAATTGCCTCGCTCATCGATACTCTCACGCGGGGACTAAATCCGTGAGAACAGACACTAGAGGCATCCATTTAACGTTTGCCTAAGCGAAAATGCAGACTTGAAGGCATCTCCGCGTTCGGCTGCTCGGCAGATTTTGCCTCATAGCCGGCGGGATTTTCCCTTCCGAATCTTCATGTTGCGGTGCAGCGAGAGACCCGGCCGACGTGCGGGCGCCCACTGGGGCGCATCACCCGGCCCGTCTTTCGAGCGCGCCCCTCCGGTCAGGCGGGGCGCCCCGCTGGAGGCGTCGCGACGGTCTCGACAGGGGGAATGACTCCTGCGACTGGAAACCGGGGGACCGAAGCCTTAAATTCTCCTGATCGGTTCACGGAATTGCGAGGGGGCGGCACCCCGCATCCAACATGCGCCTCGACTTGGACATTCCCGGCCCGCCGGCCAGCACCCGCATCGTCGTGGCGATGTCGGGCGGCGTCGATTCCTCGGTCGTCGCCGGGCTTTGCAAGCGGGCCGGCTACGATGTGGTCGGCATCACCCTGCAGCTCTACGACCATGGCGCGGCGATCCATCGCAAGGGCGCCTGCTGCGCCGGCCGCGACATCGAGGACGCCCGCCGCGTCGCCGAGACGCTCGGCATCCCGCACTACGTGCTCGACTACGAGGCGCGGTTCCGCGAGGCGGTGATCGACCGCTTCGCCGCCAGCTACGCGGCCGGCGAGACGCCCATCCCTTGCGTCGAGTGCAACCTGCGGGTGAAGTTCGCCGACCTGCTCGACACCGCCCGCGGCCTCGGCGCGGCGGCGCTGGCGACCGGGCATTATGTGGCGAGCCGGCGGCTGCCGGGCGGACGCCGCGGCCTGTTCCAGGCCCGCGAGGCCGAGCGCGACCAGAGCTACTTCCTCTACGGCACCACGGCCGAGCAGCTCGAGTTCCTCCGCTTCCCGCTCGGCGATCTCGCCAAGTCGGAGACGCGCCGCCTCGCGCGCGAATTCGGCCTTGCCGTCGCCGACAAAGCCGACAGCCAGGACATCTGCTTCGTGCCGAACGGGCACTACACCGATCTGATCGAGCGGCTGCTGCCGGAGGCGGCGACGCCGGGCGAGATCGTTCATATCGACGGCCGCGTGCTCGGCAGTCATCCGGGCGTCGCACATTTCACCGTTGGTCAGCGCAAGGGACTGGGAATCGCCGCCGGCGAGAGGCTGTTCGTGATCAGAATCGATGCCGCCTCGCGGCGCGTCGTGGTCGGCCCGCGCGAGGCGCTGCGTGCCGACCGTATCGCGCTGCGCGACTTCAACTGGCTCGGCGACGGCCCGCCCGAGGCGGCGATCGGCGACGGGCTGCCGGTGTTCGTGAAGGTGCGGTCGACCCGCGCCCCGGCGCCGGCGATCCTGCACGCATCGGACGGCCGCTACGCGATCGAGCTGCCGGAAGGCGAGGAGGGCGTCTCGCCCGGCCAGGCCTGCGTGGTCTATACGGGGGCCTCCGGGCAGGCGCGCGTGCTGGGCGGCGGCGTCATCGAGGCGAACGCCCGGACCGAGGCCGCCGGCACCTCCGGTCGGACCTCTGCGGCGAGGATGGCATGCGCATGAGCGGCGTTGCGGTAGGCGACTTGGACGCCCAGACGGTCCGGCGGGCCTATGCCGGCTGGGCGCCGGTCTACGACCTCGTCTTCGGTGCCGTCTTCGCCACCGCCCGGCGGAAGGCGGTCGCCGCCGTCAACCGGCGCAGCGGCCGCGTGCTCGAGCTCGGCGTCGGCACCGGCATCGCGCTGCCGCGCTATGCCTCGCATCTCAGCGTCGTCGGCGTCGACTATTCGGAGGACATGCTGCGCCGCGCCCGCGCCCGGCTGCGCGAGAAGCCGCTCGCGAACGTCTCCGGCCTCGTGCTGATGGACGGTGCGCGGCTCGGCTTCGCCGACGGCAGTTTCGATACCGTCGTCGCCATGTTCCTGATCACCGTCGTGCCCGATCCGGAGGGCGTGCTGGACGAGGCGACCCGCGTGCTGAAGCCCGGCGGCGAGCTCGTGCTCGTCAACCACTTCGCCGCCGAAGGGGAAGGCGTGCGCGCGCGCATCGAGCGCTATGCCGCGCCGCGTACCCGAAAGCTCGGCTGGCGGCCGGATTTCCCGACCGCCCGCGTCACGCGGACGCCCGGCCTCGACCTCGTCGAGCGCACCATGGTCGGCGTCGGCGGCTTCACCCTGCTGCGGCTGCGCAAGGCCTGACGCGCAGCCCTACCGGAACGTCGCGTCGGTCCAGCCGAGCAGCCCTTCGAGGAAGCGCGAGGCGGCCGGCATGAAGAAGCTGCCGTGGTGGTAGAAGGGATCGAGGGTCGAGACGATCATCCGCCCGCGGCCGTCGGCGACGCCGGGATGGTCGTAGAGGAGCGAGCCGCCCTCGCCCTCCGGATCGCCGGCCGGTGTGACGTCCACCAGCGATCGCGCGCCGGGCGGCGGCGTGAGCAGCCCGTGATAGTGCCAGACGAGATCGGCCGCGCGGACGTGGGCGAACAGCTCGTGGTCGGGCGCGGCGAGCCGGATCCCGGGATCGGCGTTCTTGTCCAGCCACCACCAGAAATTGGTCCGCCGGAACCGCCAGGCGACGCCCGGCGCCCATTCGAAGGCGCGATTCTCGCCGAGCACGATCAGCGTGCCGCCGGCGGCGAGGTATTGCAGCAGCACCGGCCGCTTTTGCCGCAGGACCGCCGGATGGATGCGGTCGGCGACGATCACCGCGGCGCAGTCGGCGATGTCGGCGAGGCCGAGCTCGGGAACGTAGACGGCGCGATCGAAGCGGTCGCGCAGCCGCGGCCCGTGAATGGCCTCCGCGTGATAATAGGTTCCGCCGTCGAGCACTGCGAGCGTCATCGGCCTGCCTCCGCGATCCAGTTCAGCAGCTGCGGGGTGATCCGCTCGGCGGTCGTGCCGGCGTCGAGATAGCCCCAGAGGTCGGCGCCGGCATGCACGAGCAGCCGGCCGCCGAGGGCCGGCCGGCACTCGAAGTCGACCGGGTGCCGTCCCGGGCCGAGGCTGTTGACGACCAGCGCGCCCGGCGGCGGCGGGTTGGCGCCGCGGCCGTAGAAGCCGGCGACGCCCCGCCGCCGCGACAGGTCGGCCGGGTCGACGCCGGCCCACACCGGATGCTCGGCCTCGCGGTTCACCATCAGGTCCTCGAGCCGGTAGTTCGGGATCGGCCGGAAGGGCGCGAGCTCGGCCAGGAACGGATGGGCGATGTGCCCGCAGACGACGATGGTTCCGCCGCCGCGCAGGAACGCCTCGAGCTGCGGTCTGCGGGCCGCGAGATAGCGCTGGTCGGCGTGCAGGCCGATCAGCAGGCCGCGGCAGGCCGACAGATCGGTCTCTTCGAGCTCGTAGAACGGCACGCAGCCGACCCGCGCGCCGAGCGAAGGCTCGGTCAGCAAGAGATGGGTGCCGCCCTCGGTCTGCTCGCAGTCGAGCAGGATGGCGTCGATCATGGCTCGAAAGCCATCGGCGCGATCATGTCCTTGCGGACGTCGATGGTCTTCTTCAGCATTCCCGCCTCGACCATGAAGCGCTGGTCGGCCTCGAGGTTCTTCACGTCGGCGTCCGTCATGGCGAGCGTGAAGTCGTATCAGGGCAGCTGCCGGCGGGCGTCGGCGAGCGAGATCTTCTGGTCGGCGGCGGCGATCTCGAGCGCCTCCTCGGGGTGCTCGCGCATGAAGGCGATCGCCTTGCTGTGCGCCTCGAGATAGGCCTCGACCAGATCCGGATGCTCGCGCAGGAAGGCGCCGCGGGCGGCGATCACCGTGGTCGGGGCGATCAGCCCGTCGCCGCTCGCCAGCACCCGGCCGCCGGCCGCCTCGACGAGGAGCGCATTGGCGCCGGCGAGCGTCGCCGCATCGACCTTGCCGGCGAGCAGCGCCGCGCGCGCCGCCGGCAGGTCCATATTCACGTATTCGACGTCGGCCAGCGTCATGCCGTTCTTTGCCAGCGCAGCGGCGAGCAGCTGGTTGAGCGTCGTGCCCTTCGGACCGGCGACCGTCTTGCCCTTCAGCTCCTCGATCGAGGCCGGCCCCGAGGGTCCGGCGAGCACGAAGAAGGCTTTTGGCGAGCGCGAATAGGCCGCGATCACGGAAAGATCGATGCCGTTCGCCCGGCCGAGGATCGCCGAGGTGCCGCCGAGCACGCTGGCGATGTCGACGGCACCGGCGGCGAGCGCCTGCGTCTGCGCCGCGCCCGAGGTGATCTCCGGGCTCTCGATCTTGACGCCGAGGGCGCCGAACGCCTCCTCGAGATAGCCCTTCTTGCGCATGACGATGGAGGGCACGTTGAACGGCGAGGCGACATAGGTGACGCGCACCGTGGCGGGCCGTTCGGCGGCACCGGCGGCGAGCATCGGTGCGGTGGCCATCGCCGCGGCGAGCGCGAGGCGGGTGAGAATCTTCATGCGATCGTCTCCTTCCGTGTCCCTGAGGTCGTGATGGGGGTCTCGAGCAGGCTGTCGAGAACGGCGCGCCGATGGGCGAGGATGGCCGGGTCGGTCGGCTCGCGCGGGTAGGGCAGGTCGACGGTGCGCACGCCGACGAGGCGGCCGGAGGCGAGCTCGGCGACCGACTGGCCGAGCAGCACCGCCTCCTCGACGTCGTGCGTGACGAAGACGATCGTCGGCCGCCGGGTCCGCCAGATCTCGACCAGCTCCTGCTGCAGGCTACGGCGGGTGAAGGCATCGAGGGCGCCGAACGGCTCGTCGAGCAACAACAGGTCGGGCTCGGTGACGAGCGCCGGGCTATGGCGACGCGCTGCGCCATGCCGCCGGAGAGCTGGTCGGGCATGGCGGCGGCGAAGTCGGCGAGGCCGACGAGGGCCAGCGCCTCCTCGACGCGGCGCGCGATGGTCGGCCGGTCGCAGCGCCCGACGAGGCCGAAGCCGGCATTGCGGGCGACCGACAGCCAGGGCATCAGCCGCGGCTCCTGGAAGACGTAGCCGATGCGGGGCCGGGCGGCGAAGCGGAGCTCGCCGGCGGTCGGCTGGACGAGCCCGGCGAGCATCCGCAACAGCGTGGTCTTGCCGCAGCCGCTACGACCGACGACGGTGGTGAAGCTGCCGCGGGCGAGCCTCAGGTCGACGCCGTCGAGCGCCGTCACCTCGCGGCCGGCGACGCCGTGGCGCATGCCGAGCCCGCGCGCCTCAAGCACGGCCCAGCTCCACGTGCTGGCGCAGCCACGGCGCGCCCCGCCGCACCGCCGCGCGGGCCAAAAAGTCGGCGCAGAGGCCGAGAATGCCGATCACCAGCACGCCGACCAGCACGATGTCGGTGCGGGCCAGATTCTCGGCGTCGACGATCATGTAGCCGAGCCCGGCGCTGGAGGCGATCAGCTCGGCACCGACGAGCGCCCGCCAGCTGTAGCCGAGACCGATCCTGAGGCCGACGACGAGCTGTGGCAGCGATCCCGGCAGGACGATGCGGTGCAGGATCTCGGCCCGCGAGAGGCCGCAGGCACGGCCGACCTCGACCAGCTTCGGGTCGGCCTGGGCGATGCCGCCGAGCGCGCCGAGGAAGATCGGGAAGAAGCAGGCGAGGACGATGACGCCGACCTTCTGCGCCTCGCCGATACCGAGCCACAGCAGCAGCAGCGGCAAGAGCGCGAGCGGCGGGATCTGGCGCAGGAATTCCAGCGGCGGCTCGAACAAGGCGCGCAGCCGCGGCAGGAGGCCGAAGCCGAGCGCCAGCGGCAGGGCGATCGCCACCGCGAGGCCGTAGCCGAGCAGAACCCGCTGCACGCTGATGGCGATGTGCCGCTGCAGCGAGCCGTCCTGGACGAGCTCCCAGCCGGTTCGCACGACGACGAGCGGGCCGGGCAGCAGGAACGCCGAGACGAGGCCGAGCCCGCTCGCCGCGAGCCACAGCCCGAGGACGCCCAGGAAGACGAAGGTACCGTTGAGAATTACGCCGACTTTGCCGGACGGTTCGTAAGCACGCAAAGGGGCCACCGAGAATGTCGGCCCTAAATACCGTCCCAGCGATGCGCGGCGCAAAGCGATTTGTCGCAGAGGACAAAGATTAGATCTGGAATAATTCAATAAAACTCTTCCGCTGGTGGCAACCCTCCAGATTTTTGGCGATCCGCTACGGATAATGGTGGAGGATAAAGGACAATAGTCTTCGACGCTGCGCGTGCACGGCCGCATGGAACGCGCGCGCCGCCCGGGTGGGCGTCGGCCCAGGGGGCCGTCAGTGCTTCACCAGCGTCTTTTCGTACTCGGTGAAGGCGGCGATCATCGCCCGGAACGTGGCTTCGGCCACCTCGGGCGGCAGCTCGCCGGCGGCGGCGAGCTGCTTCACGCGGGCGATGATGCGCTCGACGCGGGCGCCGTCGTGCACGCGGGCGGCATCGGGCTTGAACCGGGCGGCCTCGGCGACGTAGCGGGAACGCTCCGCCATCAGCGCGACGATCGCCGCATCGATGCGGTCGATATTGGTCCGCACCTCCTCGAGCGAGGCGCAGCACGGGGTAGGGGCCGGCGACTGCGCCGGCGCGGTGCCACCGGCGGCGAGAATCGGCCCGGCGAGCGCCAGAGCGGCGGCGATTCGGGCGGCCCTCAAGGCTGCAGCCTCGATGGCAGGCGGCGCGCGCGCGGCCCTGCGATAGGGGCAACGGACTGGATCCCTGGCGCCGGCAGGCTGGAGGCTGATTTACCTGCTGCGCGATAGGGATTTGCGCCTAGTCGCGTCCTGCGGGGCGGCCGCGCCCGGCCGGGGACGAAGCTCCTCGAGCCCTCGCCGGCCAATGGCAGCGGAGCAACAGCGGCCGCCGGAATCGTCGCGTCGGCGAAAACGGGCTTGTCAGGTGTGCTCGACATCGGTCTCCTGCGCGGCAAGGCGCTCGCCGCCCGGTGCCTGCCGAGCCAGTCTCCTCTTTCGGGGGGTCACGGGCAATGCCGGCCGAGACCGGGAGTCGAGCCGCCGCGGGGGGCTAATCGTTAAGCGTTTGTTGCGTTACGCCGGCTCGCGTTCCTTCGGATCCATGTCCCAACCCCGAGGCGTGGTGTCCTTGAAAAGACGGATCGCGGGTGTGGCGCAAACGAGACAGACTCGGACCCTGGGGCCGATGTATGGTCCGCCAACTGGATTTCGGAGGGTAGCTGTGAAGAACTCGCTTAAATTGACAACCGCCGTCTTGGCGCTGGCGCTCGGGGGCGGCACCGCGATGGCAGCCGATCTTCCGGCACCCGAAGTGCCGATGATCGCCGCTGCGCCTGTCGTGTGGAGCTGGACCGGTTTCTATGCCGGTCTGTTCATCGGCGGTGGCTTCAATGGCGACATTGACGGTCATCACGGCAAGAAGAGCACTGACGATCTCAGCGGCGTCTTCGGCGGTGGCTATGTTGGCTACAACTGGCAGATGGACAGCTTCCTGCTCGGTCTCGAGACGGACGCTGGCTTTACCGGCTGGGATACCGATCAGGGCAAGGGCAAGCACAAGGGTTGGAAAGGCGAAGTCGGCGTCATCGGCAGCGTTCGCGGCCGTGTCGGTTTCGCATGGGACCGCTTCCTGCTCTACGGAACCGGCGGTTTCGCTTATGCCAACCTCGACATCAACAAGAACAAGAACAACGACAACTTCCTGACGGGTTGGACGGCCGGTGGTGGTGTCGAATTCGCGGTGACGGACAACGTCCTCGTGAAGCTCGAATACCTCTACTACAATGTCGGCGACGAGTGGGACGGCAAGAACAAGAACAAGAACAAGAAGGACGGCCAGTTCGCGATCGACACCGTCAAGCTCGGTGTGGCCTACAAGTTCTGATGCCTCTTCGGCCGCGATGTGCGGTCGAGCTTGAAGACATGAACCCCGTCGGCGGCCTTCGCCGGCGGGGTTTTCGTTTGTGCGAAGCGCTTCTGGGCCGACTGCTGTCCCCGGCGAGCGCCAAGGGGCAGATCGTGCAGGGATAGAGTCTCCTCCGGCCAACGTGTGAAGCAGCGAAGGGGCTCGGGGCGGACGGCAGCCGTCGGGCGCGCCCCTGGTGGTGGGAGCAGTACCTGGTTGCCTCGGTCGTGGGCCGCCAGGACTTGCTCGGCGCAGGAGAAGGCACGGCTCGCGGGTACGCCGGCGGGGAATCAGACATTCTTCGTGCGCAGCGGATCCGCCGCGAGCTTGGCGGCTCCGAGAGCTCGGGAGGTGCCCGTGTCACGATCCTTCATCCTGTGCGCCGTGGTGGTCTGCTTGCTCGCCGCCGGCCCCACGGCCGCGCAATTCCCCGCCGCGCCCGGCGACGTCACCGTCTTCACGGCGAGGAAGATCGTCACCATGGACCCCGGCTGGCCGGAGGCGACGGCGGTCGCCGTGCAGGACGGCCGCATCCTCTCGGTCGGGACGCTCAACGATCTGCAGCCCTGGCTGAGAAGATTTCCCCATACGGTCGACCGCCGGTTCGAGCAGAACGTCATTTATCCCGGCTTCGTCGAGCCGCACTCCCATCCCCTGATCGGTGGAACCTCGCTGACGCGGCCGCCGCTCACCTTCTTTCCGACCCCCAATCCCTGGGGGCCGGCATTTCCGGGCGTGAAGGACAAGGCGGCGGCCTTCGCCAAGCTCGCCGACTACGTCGCCGCCGACCCGAGCGACGAGGTTCTGGTCAGCTGGGGCTACGACGTCGTCGCGATGGGAGGCTATATCGACAAGGCCGAGCTCGACGCCGTGTCGGCGACGAAGCCGATTCTCGTCTGGGACGCCTCCGAGCATTTCGTCTTCGGCAACTCGGCGGCAATTCGAAAGCTCGGCCTGACGCCGGCGCTCGCGAAAGAGGTGCCGGGCATCGGCCTGTCGGTCGACGGCGCGCTGAACGGCCAGTTCCTCGGCGAGCGCGCGGCGCAGGCGGTGCTGCTGAAGCCGCTGCAGGGGCTGCTCGATCCTCGGGTCGCGCGCCGCAACATGAAGTACCTCTCCGACCTCGCCCAGCAGGCAGGCGTCACCACCATGTCGGATCTGGCCTTCGGCCTCGTCGACATCCCCCTCGAGGCGGCCCTGCTGCGCGCCGCCTTCGACGATCCTTCGGCCAGCCAGCGTGCCGTCGTCGTCGTCAACGGCGAGAGCTTTTCCGCCGCCTACGGGGCGAACATGATCGCGGAGGCCCAGAAGCTCGCGCAGGCCAGCACCGAACGGCTGATGTTCCGCGGCGTGAAATTCTTCTCCGACGACGCCTTCCTCAGCCTCGGCATGGAGATCACCGATCCCGGCTACGTCCATCCGGACAGGTATCGCGGCCTCTTCATGTTCGATTCCTTCAAGGACTTCGTTGCCGGGATGACACCTTGGTGGAACGCCGGCTTCCACATCCATGTCCACACCAACGGCAATGCCGGCAACCAGGCGACGATCGATGCGCTGGCAGCGCTGCAGGCGCAGAAGCCACGCTTCGACCACCGCTTCACGCTCGAGCATTACGGCATCTCGACGCCCGAGCAGGCGCGGCAGGTGAAGGCGCTCGGCGCCGTCGTGAGCATAAATCCCTACTACCTCTATGCCCGCGGCGACCTCACCGGGCCCGAGATCGGCAATGACCGCGCCTTCACCGCCGCGCGGCTGAGGACGCTCGTCGACGAGGGCGTCGTCGTCTCGCTGCACACCGATACGCCGGTGGCGCCGCCGCGGCCGCTCGAGGAGGTGTGGATCGCCGTCAACCGGATCGGCGCCATCTCCGGCGAGGTTTTGGGGCCGGCCGAGCGCGTGCCGGTGGAGAAGGCGATCCGCATGGTGACGATCGACGCCGCCTACACGCTCGGCGTCGAGGACAAGGTCGGCAGCATCCGGGCCGGAAAGCTCGCCGACTTCGTCGTGCTCGGCGACGACCCGCAGACGGTCGCGCCGGCGGCGATTCGCGACGTCCCGGTGATCGCCACCGTGCTCGGCGGCCGCGTGATTGCGACCGAGAGCACGCGAATGCCGCCGAAATAGTCCTCGCTCCAGCCGCAACAGTCCCCGCTCCAACAAGCATCCCCACTTCGTCGTCATCCTCCGCGAAGGCGGAGGATCCAGACTTGCGGCATTGCCAGTAGAAAGCTGGATCCTCCGCCTTCGCGGAGGATCACGAGTCCATCCGCCCCTTGACCACCCGGGAGAAATGTCGACACTAGCGCGGCGCCGAATGGGAGGAGCCGCGGATGTTGAACGGAACGGGCGGAATGATCACGGGCACGCTCGAGCACTTGCGGCGCCCCCTCGTCCGCAACATCGGCAAGGGCCAGCGGGTTCTGGTGCTCTCCGACACCGAGCACGACAGCCGCGTCTGGCAGGCGATCATGACTATCCTCGCCGACATCGAGGCGGACGCCACGCTCTGCCTCTTCAGCCGGCGGCCCGCCGATTACTACGACCCGCCGGCGGCCGTCTGCGAGGCGATGCTGAAGTCCGACGTCAACGTGCTCGTGTCGTCGACCGGCATGCTGCACTGCGCCGCCAGTCTCCGCTCCATGGAGGCGGGCATCCCCTCGATCTGCCTCGATGGCGGCATGCGGCTCGAATGGCTGCAGTCGGGCGGTATCACCGACGACATGAAGCAGATCGCCATCCGCAAGCATTATGTCGGCAAGAATGTCTTCGGCACCTCTGCCAAGACCTGCCGGGTAACCTCGCGCTACGGCACCGACTTCACTTACGACGTCACCGACCGGATCTGGGTGCCGCCGCTGCCGTCGAACGAGTTCGATCCCTATAAGATCATCAACTTTCAGAAGGACGAGAACCGCCCGGCCGGCAAGCTCTACTACTATCTCTACCCGACGGGCGAGTTCAACGTGGCGCCGCACGAGCGGACGGCGAACGGAAAGCTCGTCATCGACCTGACGATGCACCATCTCGGCCTGCTCGGAAGCCCGATCGAGCTGACCGTGAAGGACGGCCAGATCACCGACATCGCCGGCGGCACCGATGCCCGCATCCTGCGGGATTTCCTCGCCACCTGGGGCGACGAGAACGCCTATATGTGCCCGGCGGAAGCCTCGGTCGGGGTGAACGCCAAGGCGGTGGTTCGCGGCATCCAGCGGGAGGACAAGAACATCATGGGCACGATGCATTTCGGCCTCGGCACCAATGTCGACGTCGGCGGCTCGATCATGTCGAAAATCCACATGGACGGCGTCATCCTCGAGCCCACGCTCTATGTCGACGGCGAGATGCGGATCGAGCACGGCAGGTTCCTGGTGCCGATCGAAGGCGAAGCCTGACCGTCGGCTGTCGACAGTTCGTCGTAAGTCGCACGGGCCACGGGGAGGGCGCTTGGAAACGGTCGTCTTGAACGGCGTCGTCGCTGGGGAGGGCGATGGGCTGGTCCTCCTGCACCCGATCGGCCTCGACCATTCCTTCTGGGGCGGCCTGCCGGCGCGCCTCGCACGGCATCGCCGCGTGCTGGCGCTCGATCTGCGCGGCTTCGGCGGCTCGCCGCCGGGGCCCGGGCGCATGCCGATCGCCGCCTATGCAGCCGACGTCCGGGCCGCGATGGTGCAGCACGGCATGGAGCGCGCCGACGTGGTCGGCCTCTCCTTCGGCGGACTGATCGCGCAGACGCTGGCGCTCGATTTTCCGCACGCCGTGTCGCGCCTGGTTCTCTGCGGCTGCACCGCCGGCATCCCGCCGGAGGCGCGCAACGTGCTGCGCGAGCGTGGCCTCGCCGCCGAGCGGGGCGGCATGGAGGCCGTCGTGCCGGCGACGATCGCGCGCTGGTTCACGGCCGGCTTCGCCGACGAGCCCGTCGTCGAGCGGGTGCGCGCCCGGCTGCGCAGCGACAGCGTCGCCGCCTGGTCGGACGGCTGGCACGCGATCGCCGAGTTCGACGCCCGGCCGCGTCTCGGCAGGCTCGAGGTGCCGACCCTCGTCGTCGCCGGTGAGGTCGACGCCGCCAACACCGCCGCCGCCGCGCAGGCGCTCGCCGACGCCATCCCGGGAGCCCGCCTCGTCACCCTGCCCGGCGCGCCGCACATGATGCAGCTCGAGGCGGAGGAGGCCTTCGCCGACGCGGTCGAAAGCTTCCTCGCCGAGCCGCAACCGCGCTGAACCCGAGAGCGATCATGAGCAACAAGGGCTTCCTCCTCGTCCTGATGCAGCCGCCGCCGGCCTTCGAGGACGAGTTCAACGCCTGGTACGACACCGAGCACGTGCCCGAGCGCGTCGCCGTTCCGGGCTTCCTCAGCGGCCGCCGCTACGTCTGCATCGACGGCCACCCGAAATATCTCGCCATGTACGACATGGCGGAGGCGGCCGTGCTCGAGACCGAGGGCTATCGGCGTGTCTCGGGCGACCGGGCGAGCCCGTGGACCAAGCGCGTCACGAGCCGGGTGAAGGTCTATCGCTCGGCCGGGGAGCAGATCTTTCCCGGCGATCAGGTGACGATCCCCTGCGCGCGCGCCACGCTGCTGCGCTTCCGCGGCCTGCCGCCCAGCGCGGCCGATGCGGTGGTCGCCGGCCTGCGGGCCAATTTCGAGGGCCTCGCGGACACCGTCCAGCTCCGCGTCTTCGCCCATCCGGTCGACGACGCGGTGGACTTTCTCGGCCTCGTCGCGAGTCGTGCGGACGCCGGCCGGCCGCTCGACATGGCGGCCTTCGGCGAGGCCGCCGCGGCCCTCGATCTGCTCAATCGCTACGCGCCCTACTGAGGTCTTCGCATCTGCTGTCGACATAACGAGGCCGTGACGACGCCGCGTTGCGGCTTTCACAGCGGAACAGCGCCGTCGGCTTGACAAGCTGTCGACATTCCGGGACCGTGGCCGAAAATCTGAAGGGGAGGGATTTTCCATGAGGCATCGCTTCGCATGGGTGCTCGCGGCAGCGCTGGCGGTTGCGGTCGGCGGCGGTCATCGGGCAACTGCCGATCAGCTCGCCGACATCAAGGCGCGCGGAACGCTGATCTGCGGGCTCACCGTCGTGCAGCCCTTCGCCTACAACGACCAGAGCACGCGCGAGATGGTCGGCTACGAGGTCGATCTCTGCAGGAAGCTGGCCGAGGACCTCGGCGTGAAGATGGAGCACAAGGTCGTCGCCGCCGACGTGCGCGTGCCCGAGCTCAACCAGGGCCGCATCGACCTTCTCGTCGCGCTGATGAGCTGGACCAAGGAGCGCGCGCAGCTCGTCGACTTCAGCCATGCCTATGTCGAGGACGGCTTCTACTTCATCACGCCGAAATCCTCGCCGATCAGCAATCCGGACGAGCTGGCGACCAAGCGCATCTCGGTGGCCAAAGGCTCGATCTACCAGACCTTCGCCAAGCGCAAGTATCCCGAGGCCCAGGTGATCGCCTTCGACGACGGGCCGCTAGCCTTCCTCGCCATGCAGCAGGGCAAGGTGGACGCCACCATCCAGCGCTCGGCCGCCGCCGTCGGCCTGCAGCTGCGCTCGCCGCCCGGCAGCCCGGAGATCAAGCTGATCGAGCCGCCGCTGCTGCGCCAGGGCTCCGGCTTCGCCATCCGCAAGAACGAGCCGGCCTTCCTCGCCTATCTCGACGGCTTCCTCGACAAGCTCGAGGCGAGCGGCGAGGCGCAGAAGCTGTGGGACAAATGGCTCGGCAAGGACTCGGTCTACAAGCTCGAGCGCAAGTTCAAGGTCGGCCAGCCGATGGGGGAGTGAGGCTTCTCGTCATCGCGAGCGCAGCGAAGCGATCCAGCTTCTCCTGCGGCGCCTGAAACCTGGATTGCTTCGTCGCTCCGCTCCTCGGAAGAAACTGGGGCTCCCGGAAAGCGGACTCGCCTCGCCTCGCGAAGAATCCTCTCCCTCATTGCCGGGCTTGTCCCGGCAATCCAGTCTCCTCTTTGGCCCAAAAGGCTGGATTG